>JAFAGO010000033.1 GCA_023422635.1 Bacteroidota bacterium | reverse complement strand
AAAATTCTTTTCATAACTCTTTTTTTCTATTTATAAGTATCTTTTTTCTTTAACCAGTTTTCAGAATGTTTACCGCCTGCTCTTACAATCGCATCATAAATCGCCTGATATTCAATCAGAGTCTGTTCTGGTTTTGGTACTAGACTATTTGCCTGATAAATTCTTTTTTGTACAAAATCCAAAACTGTTAATCCATCTTTTTCATCTATAAAATTAAAATTTACTTTGTAAGCAATAGCTAATTCCCGTACAAAACGAATCCCCGAAGTATCCACAGCGTGTTTGGCAACACTTAAATCATCAGTATCTGATAATCCTTGCCCAGGACAACGGATATCTTTTTTGTATTTATTCCAATAGCGTTGTACTTTTACTCTGCCAACTTCGGTTGGGTCTATTGTAGGCTTGGCGCCAGCTAATTTCCATAGTTCATTTTGATAATTGTATCCAATGGAAGTTTCCGAAGTATCTTGCTCCGGTGTCATTAACTCGCTACAAAGTGGCGACACAGATGCTGCGGTCGGTGCAGGCGCATTGGCAATTTCCTGTAAAATTTGTTGTAAATAGTTTTGGTCTTTTTGATATTTAGCCAACCACTGACTTAAAAAGTCAGCATCTTCCTGAGTCAGGATGATTTTCTCTTTCGGATGCGAAGTGGTGTATTTTTTAGCGTCTGTATTTTTTACAAAATTCCTGGCTTCTGTACCGTTAGCTAAGTTCATCATATCATAAAACAGTATCCATTCTTCGTAGGTAATTTCGGTTTTTATGAGGCTTGTTATCTCCAAACAAACTTCGTTGGTAGTGGGCGGATTTGGAGTTGAATTCGCATGAACGGACTTCCAACCTAATAATAATGCAAATAGTAATATCATTCTTTTCATAAGACTTTTTTTCTATTTATAGGTATCTCTTTTCTTTAACCAGTTTTCAGAATGTTTGCCGCCCGCTTTTACAATCGCATCATATACCGCTTGATATTCAATTAATAAAGATTCTGGTTTTGGTGTTCGACGATTTGCCATATAAATTCTTTTTTGCACAAAATCCAAAACTGTTAATCCATCTTTTTCATCTATAAAATTAAAATCAACTTTATAGGCTATTGCAAGTTCTCTTACAAAACGAATCCCCGAAGTATCCATGGCATGTTTGGCAACACTCAAATCATCAGTATCACGTGTTCCAATCGAAGGACAGCGCAGTTCTTTTTTATACTTATTCCAATAGCGTTGTACTTTTACTCTGCCTACTTCCGTTGGGTCTATTTTAGGTTTCGCGCCAGCTAGTTTCCAAAGTTCTTTATGATAATTCATTCCTATAGAAGTTTCCGAAGTATCTTCTTCAGGTGTCATTAAGTCAATACAAAGTGGAGACACAGATGCTGCGGTCGGTGCAGGCGCATTGTCAATTTCCTGTAAAATTTGTTGCAAATAGGTGATTTCCTTTCCGTTTTTAGTCAGCCATTGCTGTAAAAAATCAGCATCTTCCTGGCTGAGCTGGACTTTATCTTTCGGGTTCGAAGCGGTATATTTTTTAGGATTTGTATTTTTTGCAAAATTTCGTGCTTCTGCACCGTTAGCTAAGTTCATCATATCATAAAACAGTATCCATTCTTCATAGGTAATTTCGAAACTTGTTTTATGAATGCTTCTATCAATGCGTTTTTGAACAGCAGGATTTGAGGCTTCTACCATAATAGAAGCCAGTGAACAAAACAAAATAAAAACGAAATTACATTTTTTCATAATTATTTATTTTAAGTAAAATGATTAGTCTTGAAACAATGATTCTTTTAATTTCGTATAATCTTTTACTTCTACGAGTTTTCCTTTTGTGTTATAAAAATAGGCTTTGTTACCCTTCATGGCTTGAAATAGTTTGTCATTTGCAAAGTAATTCACCCCATCATATTCTATAGGTACGATAATTTTCCCCGATTCGTCTATAACTCCCCAAAATCCTCCCATTAATCCTAAGATTTCACTTTCCGTAGCCCCTACATTTACTTCTGCCCAGCCTTCATCGGAAAATTCTTTGGCATGATCATAAACTGGTTCAATAACTATTTTTCCTTTTGCGTTTTCATACCCAAATTTATTTCCCACTTTTTTAATTGTAAGCTCTTGAGAAAATGCAAAAATTGTTGCTCCAAATAATAGGATTGCCGTAAGCGTTGTTTTTAATGTGATCATATTTTTAATTTTAATGATTATTTATTAGTTTTTTTCAAAAGAACCCGATTCCAAATAATTGACAATTTCGTCCACAGATGTATCGAAATAGCCGGCTTTTTCTTCGTCGTATAGGTTTTTCCAATGCACAAAACCAAACTCGTAATCGGGCAATTCGCAACGATCGTCTTTAAGTTGTGTGGTGCTGTTTCGCAAAGCGGCTTCGGCAATAGGAATATGCAATATATCTTTTAATCCGTTAGGATGCTGAGGATTTTGAATATTAACATTAAGTATCGCAATATGAATAATGCAGCCCACCGCGGTATAATATTCTATTTTGGTGATTTTTACCGTAGATTCTTCCTCGCCGGGGCGCGTATGGTAATGCCATTCTTGTCCAACTTTATACGTTGGAGGTTGCATTGTTTTTTCAGGTTTGTTGAATAGATTGAATAGACTCATGTTTTTTTGTTTTTCTAGCCACCCATACTTTTTTTCCACGGTTTAAACCGTTGGTTAAAATTTCTTTTCCTTGCAAAATGTGGATAAATGGTTCATCGCTTTTACTACCTCTGCGCGAAGGTTTTCTTCATTATCTTTTAGTTGAAGAAAGCAAAATTTTGACTTAATCGGAGCTTTATCATCTATTTCCAATAAAACGACTTCATCCTCATACTGAAATCCGGGTTGAATAATATTTTTGATTTTAGTGGGAAGCGTATATTTCCAATTTGCTTCACCTAATTTATGCATGATTACTATTTCGCATTCATTTACAGATTGTATTGTAATTTCTTTAAAAGAACTGCCACCTGGCGAAATATTGGCTTGTAATTTTTCTTTGAGCCAGCTTATGGTTTCTTCTTTGGTTTGTGCAAAGCTTGTTAGGCTAAACAGCAATAGCACTGCTGTGATGATTGTTTTTGTTTTCATACTGTTTGAGGTTTAATTTATTAATAACATTTATCTTCCCATTGACGACCTGCTTTTCTGTCTTTTTCTATACCGCCCAATCCCTTTGAATATATTTCCCTTATGGTAGTTCCTATTTTGTAACTTTTTCTTCCTTTATCGCAAGCTTTTTTTAGCCATTCTAAAGCATCCTGATATTTTTTCTCAGCATAATATGCCATACCTAATTCTTCCATTTGTTTATCGGTAAGTTCTCCTCTTTTAGCTAAATGATTTTGTGACCAAATAATCAATTCATTAGGATTTTCTCCGTAGTATTTAGATCTTGCCGATTCATAACGTTCCATGTGCTCCTCGTCCAGTTTTCCTCCTTTATCTATATATTTTTGCGACCAAAGCATCACTTCCTTATTATTAGTAGTGCGGAAGTAGTAAAGATCTGACATTTGTAAAATTGCTTCGGTACTTCCATTATCAACCGCTTTCTGATAATATTCTCTCGCTTTGTTTGCATCATTTGCTACACCCCAACCGTATTGATAACTATAACCTGCTCTAATCATTGCATTTATATCTCCCTGTTCAGCACCTTTTAGAATATATTCAAGAGCTTTCGCTTCATCTTTATTTACACCATATCCTTTACTGTACATAAAGCCTAATAGATAGTTTGCATATCCATTACCAAGATTAGCAGCTCGCTGTAACCAAGGCAGTGCTTCCGAATATTTTTCCTCAAAGTAATATTTAGATCCTACTTTTTTAAAAGCTTCATCATTAAATTCGTGTGCTAAAATAGATTTAGGGTATTTAATGTAAAAATCTTCAATAGCAAGGTTTTCCCAGTCTTTCCATTGTTTTTCGGCTTCGTTTTTGGTAATCAACCCTTTATCAGCTTTCAAGCGGTTAATAATCTTAAAAAAAGTGGAAAGCATCGTTTCGCTGTCCGCTTTATTAGCTGCTTTGAAATAAAAGAACTTATCTTTTTGCACATTTGGTTCTCCACCCATATAAAGTTGCCATTCCAGCTCAGTATCTGGAAACCAAAGTAATACTCCGTCGTTGTCGTCAGCCAGATATTGAACCCTTGTAAGATCGATATTTTCTACAACGATAAGCCCTTCATTGCCATTTGCACTAAAATTAACTGAAACAGAAGCGAGCTTATCGCTGAAACTAACACTAAAATTGTCTTTAATATAATTGGCAGTTACAACTTTGTTGTCGCCAAAATCTATTTCCTGTCCGTTGGCTTTGTATTGCAAATCCGAAATGATTTTGGATTGCTTTTCCAGCCATTCATACGATACGGGTTCTTCCTGCGCGAATACACATTGTGCTATTGCCAGAAATAATAAAGTAAGTATTTTTGTTTTCATGATTTTACTTTTTAAAAGTTTAATGATTTTGTAAACCCAACCTGAATATGAGAAAAGTCTTTTTTTCTGTCACCCCAAACAAGGTAATTGGTAAATCTTAGAAATATTTTATCGTCTCCCTTGGCTTGTGGTGATGCGTAATAGATTCCTCCTCGTAAAGCTGTCATTTCTTCTTTAGAACTATCAAAATACGGATTATCATTAAGTTTTTGCCACATCTGTTTTACATTAAGGTCTATTCCAAAATTGTCTATAACTTTTGATTTGAGGTTAGCTTCGATATATTTGATATGATTGATTGCATTTGTTTTTTGTTCTTCAACATACAATTTACTGGAAGTGTATAGATAACCTGCTTTTAATTCAAATGAGTTTGCTGGTTTCCAATCACATCGAAAAGCAGTTAGATCAAAACCAACGGCGAAGTTATGTCTTCTGAAAATTTCTGTTGGATTGATATTATTGTTTTCAACAACGATACTATCAAATTTACTATCGACACGATTATAATGAAAATGCGGTTGAAATGTGGGAAATATATATACATAGCTATCACGAATGTTTAATCGATGTAAATAAAATTTTGCACTTGCTTCAAAGTTTACCAAAGCATTTGGTTCATCTCCTAAAAGACCTAATAAATCAGAATAAGCGGTAAAATTTACCAAAGAATTAATGTCACTGTTTTTCGAAAGAATTTGCCTACCTGGTGTTGTGTCGTTTTGGTTCTCTATGCTAAATACTTTATTGTCTGGCAAATAACCAAATCTTTTATTAACGTCAAATGTGACTACATTTTTTAACAATACAAATTTATTATCATCTGCATTATATAATTTGTCATTTCCACGTTTTTCAAAATGGACAAGAGCTATTGGCGATTTTTTATTGCTATAAGTTGTACCGTCATTTAAGTAAACTTTTATAAATTCTAACATTCCTTCTTGGATGTCAAATTTTATACTATCTATTTTGATTACTGAAGTAACGTAGTTGGTTTTATCAGTATCTCCATCTACTTTAATATTTAAAGTTTTATATCTTTTATTATCAGTCTTTTCCTTTTCTATAAATTTCAGATATAAATTATGCAGAATAAGATTCGATTTATTATTGGTGTTATTATCTATTTTTTTTGCAAGATCATTGTTAAACACCATGGTTCTGTTCTTTAATATAATTTCTCCAATTGGTTTTTCATGCTTTTTATTGTCATCGATGACTTTTTGTATCAGTTCTTTTAACTTTTGTTCTTCAGATTTTTGTTGACGAGTTATATTGGCTTCCTCTTGCTCCACAGAAGCCGAAATACCTTCCAATTCTTCTATTTCAGAATTTTTTGGTGGTGAAGATTCCTGCCCCAAAACCATCCCCGAAAAAAGAATGGCTACAATGGTTGTTAGTATGGTTTTCATAATTTTATGGTTTTAGTTATCTATATCCGCCTTGAATATTTCTAAGCCAGCTCTCTCTTAATATTTTATAATTTCCGTCATTACCCAATAAAAAACCTGCATATTGGGTACTACTATCACCTATATCATCCGGATAAATTAAAAATACGCTATATTTTCCCGTTGCAAACTCTCGTTGTAAGTTCGTTACGAATTCTTCTGAAGCATAACGTCTGTCGTCTACTATAAATTTAGTTTGGTTAGGAAAATACATTTTTTCTCGTGCATCTATAAAAATCTTGCTGGTAACACCATATTTGTTTAAAATATAATTAGGTGTCAGTTCGGCTATAACTTCTTTTGTTTCTATATTGAAGATTTTTGCACCACATGCGTAAAAATGGTTTCCCCATTCGTGTTCTCCGTAAGAAAATTCTATCGCAAAAGGTGCAGGCTGAAGAACAAAATAGCTTGTATTGTTTGGAGGAGAAACTACTATGTCTCCTTTCCTGTTTATTATCGCATAGTCACTCGTATAAACATCATCGTCACAGGGGCTTACTTTTTTAGTGTTATCTGTTATCTGAACAGCTGTATATTTTGAACCTTCTTTAAAAGAGCTTGTGCGTGCTTGATAATGAAATTTTGCAGGAATAGTTATCACTCTCGTTTGATTCTCTGAATCGTAATACCCAAACCCAATTTTAGTTGGCCTGCTATTTTCATCTTTAAAACTATCCCATTCTTTTAAATCTTCTGATTTAGTATCAACTTTTGTTTTCGTAGTTTCTTTACCCGTATTCGGCGACATCACAATAACTGCATTTACCGGTTTGTTTTGTTCGTTTTGCAGTCTTGTTTTTTCTGCCTGTTCTTTGGCTTTGCGTTCGTTATCGGCTTTGGTTTTGGCTACTAAGGCATCAGCCCGTCTTTTATCTTCGGCTCGTTTTGCAGCGTCTTCTTTGTCTTTTTTCTCCGAACATACTTTGCAAACACTAAAATCTGTAACTTGTGCACCACTTCCCATTCTCGGAGGCTCTTTCCAATACTTGCAATTTCTTGCTTTTATATCGTGGGATTGTGCATTTGCCTGCGTAAAAAAGCTTACTAAAAATAGTAGCATTACAGCTAATCCTAATTTTGTTATTGTTTTCATAGTAAATATTTTTATGTTAATGTTTTTAACAAAAATAAATTTAATATATTCACAAAGAAATAGCTATATCTAGCTATTTATAAGTTATAAATCATTTGTTTTTAATGGATAAGATAGAGAAACTACGAAATATTTGGGAAAACATTCCAAGATCAATAATTGAACAAATAGACCTTTCACACAAAGAACTTATTAATCGTTATATGGATGTGTTTCATTTTGGCGATTATTTCTATGTAGTTTTTAATACCCGTACTGCGCAAATGGAATTTGTAAGTCCAAATGTGGAAAAAGTACTGGGTTATGCACCTGAAGATTTTCACCTACAAGTTGTTATGGATAGTATACACGCAGACGATTTGCCGTATTATTACCATTATGAGCAAAGTGCAGTGCGGTTTTTCACAGGCTTAGCTCCCGAACTATTTTTCAGTTATAAATTTGCTTATGATTTCCGTCTAAAAACCAAAGAAGGCAGTTACAAACGCGTGCAGCAACAAATTGTTCCGATTTATTATTTTCCGGAAGGTGGGGTAAGAACGTTAGGGATTTTTACTGATCTAACGCATTTTAATATCCATGGTATTCCAAAACTGTCTTTTATAGGGATGCAAGGTGCGCCCTCTTATTACAACGTGCATCTGGAAGAGGATTTTAAAATGATGGATTCGCTTTTCTCGAAAAAAGAATTAGAGATTTTACAGCATATGATTCAGGGTAAAAAAAGTGAGGAAATAGCGGATCTGCTGGCACGGAGTATTCACACCGTTCGCAATCACCGCAAAAATATTCTTCAAAAATCGGGTTGCAACAACGTGC
>JAFAGO010000051.1 GCA_023422635.1 Bacteroidota bacterium | reverse complement strand
ATTCATTACACTATCAGTATTGTGGTGAAGTTTTTTTTCGCGGTTCAGCAAGAAAAGCTTTTGAAAAAGTTTTACGGTTTTAAAAAAAAGAAATTCTATAAATATTTATGAAAAGTTTAATAAAATTAGTTCGTTTTGTTCCGAACTAATTTTATATTTTTGCCCTATTCTAAAATAAAAAGAATTGACAAGAAAGCTTAAAATAGACGAAAAACTCTTTTGTAAAATTACAAAATTGTATGGTCGTACCTTTAATTTACCACCATTGGCCGTGAAAATTTATGCTTATCTGAAATTTGATTTTAAAAACGAAGGATTGAGTTTTGATGAAATTGTGGAGACTTTTGCTGTGAGTAAAAGTTCAGCTTCAACAAGTATCAACCTTTTGTTGAGTAACAATCTTATCACAGAAAGCAACAAATTGAATGAAAGAAAAAGATATTTTACCATCAATAACGATTTTGTGAAACAACATTTTGAATTCATACGGGATAAACTTTCTGATGAATTAGAAATTATGGACGGATTAGAAGCCTTTAATACTGAAGAAAAAAATCCTGAAGATGACCGAAAAACGAAGATGCACACCAGATTATTGCGGCATCACATTAAAACCATTCAAGAATATTTAAATCAATTATAACCGATCGAAATCTATAAAAAAATATGAAAAAAAAGGTAATCATTTACAGTAGTTTGTTCGCCTTGATGATGTCTTGTGCGAAGGAAGCACCTAAAGAAACAGGACCAGCAAAACTTCCGGTAATACAAGTTGAGGAAAAGAATTTTGTAGGGTATGATTCGTATCCTGCGCAATTACAAGGAATCGTCAACAATGATGTAAGAGCAAAAATCCAAGGCTATATTACACAAGTTTTGGTAGATGAAGGACAATATGTAACGAAAGGACAACCTTTATTTCGTTTGGAAACCAATGTTCTCACCGAAACTGCAGATGCAGCGCGTTCGGGAATTTCTGCAGCAAAAGCGAGTTATTCTGCTTCAGAAGCCAATGTTGCAGCCGCAAAAGCAGCCGTAAATGCAGCACAAGTTGAAGTCAACAAATTGAAACCATTGGTTCAAAAAAATATTATTAGCAATGTTCAGTTGGAAACTGCTAATGCTAATCTTGCAAAAGCACAAGCACAATATCAGCAAGCTGTAGCCTCACAACAACAAGCATCTGCAGGAATTTCGCAAGCCAATGCTAATTATAAAGGGGCACAGGCTAGTGTTGATTATTCTATTGTAAGAGCACCGATTTCTGGAGTTGTAGGGAGTTTACCATTAAAAGTGGGAAGTTTAGTTGGACCGACTGATACAACTGCATTAACAACGATTTCTGATACCAGAGAAGTCTATGCATATTTTGCAATGAATGAAAAAGAATACCTCAATTTCCTAGAAAAAGCAAAAGGCGCCACCGTTGCCGAAAAAATTAAAAATCTTCCAATGGTCGAATTGCAGCTGGCTAACGGAAGTATTTATGGTGAAAAAGGTAGAGTAGAAACCGTCACTGGACAAGTGAATGCCAATACGGGAACCGTTCAGTTTCGAGTAGCATTTCCAAATGCTCAAAAATTATTGTCAAATGGAAATAGTGGAGACGTCAAAATCCCAGTGAATTACGATCACGTTTTAGCTGTTCCAGAAAGTGCAACTTTTGACCAACAAGGTTTGGTGTACGTGTATAAAGTCGTAAACAATACTGCCAAAAATACAATGATCAAAGTAAAAACCAGATTGGATAACGTTGCGATCGTTGAAAGCGGTTTAAACAAAGGAGATCTCGTGATTGCAACTGGTACACAATCGGTGGCCAATGATGCGAAAATAGTTCCTCAAAAAGTGCAGTTTGATAGTTTAGTACAATCCATTAAAACCATATTTTAATGATTAAGAATTTCATCAACAGACCGGTACTTTCTACCGTAATTTCCATTATCGTTGTGATTTTGGGGATTCTTGGTTTGGTTTCTTTACCGGTTACCCAATATCCTGATATTGCACCACCAACCGTGACCGTTACTGCAAATTATACGGGAGCAAATGCAGAAACCGTAATGAAGAGTGTGATTGTTCCGTTAGAAGAACAAATCAATGGTGTGGAAGGGATGGATTATATTTCCTCTTCTGCAACGAATGATGGAGCTGCATCGATCCAAGTGTATTTTAAACAAGGTATTAATCCTGATATTGCAACCGTAAATGTTCAGAATAGAGTTTCAAGAGCAACGCCACTTTTACCAAGTGAAGTAACAAAATCTGGAGTGGTCACGCAGAAACAGCAAACCAGTTCTTTGATGTTCTTAACATTTTATTCCGATAATAAAAACATTGACGATACGTTTATCACCAATTATATGAACATCAACGTACTTCCAGCAATCCAAAGGATTTACGGAGTAGGAGATGCAAGAATTTTGGGAGGGAAGAACTATTCAATGAGAATTTGGTTGGATCCTCAAAAGATGCAAGCGTATGGTTTAATTCCATCTGAAGTAACAGCAGCGATCAATGATCAATCGCAGGAAGCAGCAGCAGGAACATTGGGACAAAATGATGGGCAATCTTTCGAGTACATTATCAAATACGTTGGAAAGTTCAACGAAGTCAGTCAATATGAAAATATGGTGGTAAAATCCTTAGGAAATGGCCAGGATTTATTATTGAAAGATATTGCTAAAATTCAATTGGATGCATTATCATATACTGGTTTAGCACAAAATGGTGATGATCCGGCAGTGAGTATGGCAATCAACCAAACCCCAGGTTCTAATGCACAAGAAATAATTGAAAATATTAAAGCCTATTTAAAAAATTCTGAAAAGTCCTTTCCTGAAGGGGTAAAATATACCATTAACTTCGACTCCAATGAATTCTTATCAGCTTCCATTGAAAAAGTTATTCATACTTTGATTGAAGCTTTTATATTGGTTTTCTTGGTGGTTTTTATTTTCTTGCAAGATTTCAGATCTACCTTAATACCGGCAATTGCAGTTCCGGTTTCCATTGTGGGATCGTTTTTCTTCTTGAATTTGTTTGGGTATTCCTTAAACCTTTTAACCCTCTTTGCATTGGTTTTGGCAATTGGTATTGTTGTGGATGATGCGATTGTCGTCGTCGAAGCAGTTCATGCTAAAATGGAATCAGGTATTAAAGATGCGAAAAAGGCTACTGTTTCTGCAATGGATGAAATTACTGGAGCGATTATTTCGATTACTTTGGTGATGGCAGCGGTTTTTATTCCTGTAACTTTTATAACGGGACCAACCGGTGTTTTCTATCAGCAATTTGGGGTAACATTAATTGTTGCCATTGTGATTTCAGCAGTAAATGCATTAACATTAAGTCCAGTTTTATGTTCCTTATTATTGAAACCAACGCACCACGGAAACGAAGAATATGAAAAGAAAAACTTTGTCGGAAAATTCTTTTACAAATTCAATGTCGCGTTTCACGCTGGAACAGAAAGATATGGTAAAGCATTTGTTTTCTTATTGCGTCATAAATGGGTGACTTTGGCATTGTTGTTAATTTCTGGAGGATTAATATTTTGGATCAGCACAACAATGAAAAAAGGTTTTGTACCAAGCGAAGATAGAGGAATTGTATTTGCCGATGTTCAATTGCCTCCAGGAGCATCAATGGAAAGAACATATACGGTGATGAAATCTCTACAAAAAGAAGCATCAAAAATCCCTGGTATTGACCAAGTTACAATTGTTACAGGAAGAGGACTCATTTCGGGAACGGGGAGTAATAATGGAATGGCATTTATGAAATTAAAACCTTTTGCCGATCGTACAGACGCACAGTCACAAGTAAACACGATTGTTGGAAAATTATTTGGTTTGAGTGCACAAATGCCTCAAATGAAAGATGCAAAAGCCATCTTTTTTCAACCGCCTTCAATTCCAGGATATGGGATGAGTTCTGGTTTTGAATGTGTTCTGCTCGATAAATCAGGAGGATCGATAACAGATTTGGATAAAACAACTCAACAATTTATTGCAAACTTGTCTAAACGTCCAGAAATTCAGTATGCGCAAACTTCCTTTAATACAAAGTTTCCTCAATATCAATTGACGATTAATGTTCCTGTTGCAAAAAGAATGGGTGTTTCCGTTTCAAATATTTTGAGTACACTTCAAGGTTATGTAGGTGGAGTTTATGCCGCTGATTTTACAAAATATGGGAAGCAGTTTAGAGTAATGGTTCAATCTTTACCTGATGACCGAGTGAATCCTGAAAGTTTGAGCACTATGTATGTGAAAGCAGATGATGGACAAATGACACCAATTACGCAATTTATAACTTTAGAAAAATCGAGTGGACCACAATCCGTAAGCCGTTATAATTTATATTCTTCCGTTAAGATTACAGGAGCCAATTCCGGAGAATACAGTACAGGAGATGCGATTAAAGCAGTTCAAGAAGTTGCCAATCAAACTTTAGGAAATAATTACGATGTAGAATTTACAGGATTGTCAAAAGAAGAATTATCATCAGGTTCGCAAACGGTGATTATTTTCGGTTTGAGTTTAATCTTTGTGTACTTCATTCTTTCTGCACAATATGAAAGTTATATTCTTCCTTTATCAGTAATCTTTTCGTTGCCTTTAGGAGTGATGGGTGCTTATTTTAGTCAAATGATTTTTGGATTAGAAAATAATATCTACTTCCAAATAGCATTAATTATGTTGGTTGGTTTGTTAGCGAAAAACGCCATTCTTATTGTTGAATTTGCCGTTCAACGTAGACATCACGGTGAATCGCTTTCCATGTCCGCTATAAATGCCGCAAAAGCGCGTTTAAGACCAATTTTGATGACTTCATTTGCCTTTATTTTAGGATTAATGCCATTAGTCTTCTCAGGAGGAATTGGAGCAGCAGGAAATAAATCGATTGCAACAGGTGCAGCATTTGGTTTGCTTATTGGGACACTTTTAGGATTGTTGGTGATTCCTGTTTTATTTGTAGTCTTCCAATATTTGCAAGAAAAAGTAAAACCATCAGAAAAAACCAAAGTTCATTTATCAGAATAATATAGATTATGAAAAAAAGTAAAATTTTAAATATAGTCAGTCTCTTTGCCATTTTTGTTGTTGTAGGATCTTGTGCTGCAAGACAAGAATATAAAAGAGATGATAAAGTAGTCGATGAAAAACTCTTCCGTACCGATCTTCTTCCCAAAGACAGTATAGGAATTGGTGGCATTTCCTGGAAAGAAATTTTCAAAGACACGCAACTTCAACAACATATATCCGAAGCGTTAGAAAATAATTTGGATATTCGTGTAGCGCTGAACAATATTAGTTCTGCAGAAGCTTATTTAAAACAAACCAAAGCAGCATATCAACCTACGCTTTCTGTTGGACCTGGGTATACCTTTACTACTTCTTCACTCAATACTCAATTTGGACAAATTATTGGAGAGAGAAGATACATTAACCAATTTGATTTAACCGCAAGTTTGGGTTGGGAAGCAGATATCTGGGGAAAACTGAAAGCACAGGAAAAAGCACAATTGGCAACGTATTTAGGAAGTGTTTCTACGCATCAAAACGTAAAAAGTAGTCTTGTTGCTTCAATTGCAACTGCCTATTTTCAATTATTGACTTTGGATGAGCAGAAAAAAATAATTGAACAAACCATTACAATTCGAAATCAAAATCTTGAAACAACAAAAGCTCTTAAAGAAGCCGGAACGTTAACTGAAGTTGCGGTGCAACAAAGTGAAGCATTGGTGTATAATGCACAAGCATCACTTATTAATTTAGATGTTCAAATTACGCAGTTAGAAAACACCATTTCTTTATTGAAAGGGCAACCTTCTGGAAGCATCGCGAGAAGCACTTTGGACGGACAAAACTTAAATATCGACACTAACCTTGGTTACAGTTCAAGTTTGCTTGCCAATCGCCCTGATGTTCGTAAAGCCGAATTCGATTTGATGAATGCCTTTGAATTAACCAACAACGCAAAAGCACAATTTTATCCTACATTTAAAATTACGGGAAGTGGCGGTTTGCAGAGTGTGGATATTGATCATCTTTTAAGTGGACATTCATTGTTTGCTTCTGTTGTTGCAGGTTTGGCGCAACCTATTTTGAATAAGCGTCAAATTAAAACCAATTACGAAGTCAGTCAATTGAATCAACAAAATGCGTATTTAAATTTCAGAAAAGCCATTTTAAATGCAGGGAAAGAAGTTTCGGATGCGTTGAAAGTGTATAGTTCGCAAGATCAATTTATTCAATTGAAAGAAAAAGAATTGGCAGCGTATTCCAACTCCGTTAATTTCTCTCAAGAATTAGTGAATTATGGAATGGCTAATTATCTAGAAGTTTTAAATGCCGACGTTAATCGTTTAAATGCAGAACTCAATATCGCCAATGCGAAATACACCAAACTTCAATCCGAAGTTGAATTGTACCGCGCTTTAGGCGGCGGATGGAAGTAATCAACTTTACACGCAAATTACAATACTAAAAAGAGCAGAGCAATCTGTTCTTTTTTTATTTTCACATTTTGTAAATCCCTAAAAAAGTTCTATCATTGCAAAACTCTTGGGGGATTAGCTCATCTGGCTAGAGCGCAACACTGGCAGTGTTGAGGTGGTCGGTTCGATCCCGATATCCTCCACAACAAAAAGCGCTGAACAATACTGTTCAGCGCTTTTTTATTTAAGTTTTTTCTCAATTTCTTTTAAATCACTTTTCAGCTCCAAAAACAAATCCTTCACATTCTGACCAGTAAATTCGTCAGGTTCATATTCTTGAGTAGTGATGCTACATGCAAATTCCCAAATTTCTTTAATTTCAGTTAAAGGAATTTTATAAGGTTCGTAAAAAGAATTATCGGCTTTTACACAAATTGAATTTCCCTCGTGAAACTGAAATCTTTTGTAGGTAATCCCATCATTGGTAGTGATAAAAACATACGTTTTGTCCGTTTTTAAATCTGCTAAATTTTCAACATACTTTCCAACAATAAAAGTTCCATTTTTAAAAGGAGGCATCGAATCTCCATCTGCAGGAAACGCCCGAAATTTTCCATTTCTTAAAAAAGGAAGAGAAATCGTTTGCAGACTTTCAATATATTCAGGATCGCTGTAACCATTCAAATAACCCATTGATGCTTTTTGTGAAATAATTTCTATTTGATTATTCCCCGAAGAATCCACTGTAATCGGAACAAGAATTCTATTATCGGGCAAATTCAACATTTCTTCCAAAGGATATTTTCGAATATCAACCGAAATCAAAAGATCAACACTAATGCTAAAATACTTCGAGATTCGGAGTAAAATTTCAATCGGAGGTTCAGAAGTTCCATCTTCATATTTTGCATATCGAACTCTGGTAATGAGCAATTGATCCGCAAGTTTTTGTTGTGAAAGTTCTTGTCGGTTTCTTAAAAAGCGGATGTTATCGGATAAAACAGACATTGATAAAATTTATACCAACAAATATAGTAAATTTTGATACACATCGTACTAATTTTGCACTTATCAAACTGTTGTTTTTATAAATTTAATCACTTAATAAATGACTTAGGAGTCTGAAGTGTTAAGAAAATTTTTGATAGGAACGTTAAAAAACTTCTACTGTTTGAGCGCAGCGAGTTTTAGAAGTTTTAGTGAGTATGAAAAATTTTTAGCGGAAAAATCCAAGTCTTGATTTTTTGATTCGTTTTGCATCAAGGCAAAATGAATGACTAAAATATTTAATCTTTTTATGAATCGTGCAATTGTACATATGGATTTGGATACTTTTTTTGTTTCTTGCGAAAGATTACAAAACTCAAAACTTAATGGAATCCCTGTAATTATCGGTGGTGGAGATAGAGGTGTGGTTTCTTCATGCAGTTATGAAGCACGTTATTTTGGGGTACGTTCTGCAATGCCAATTCGTATGGCAATGAAGTTGTGCCCCGATGCAAAAATTATACGTGGAGATCACGAAATGTACTCGAATTTATCGCATACAGTTACCGAAATCATTCAAGAAAAAGTTCCTGTAATGGAAAAAGCAAGTATCGATGAATTTTACTTGGATTTATCTGGAATGGATCAATTTTTTGGCTGTTATAAATGGACAACCGAAATTGCAGATGCGGTAACAAAAAATACTGGACTTCCCATAAGTTTTGCACTTTCTCAAAACAAAACCGTTTCCAAAATTGGAACGGGAGAAGCAAAACCTGTCGGAAGATTACAATTGAAATCTTTAGAAGTAAAACCATTTCTCAATCCACTTTCCATTAAAAAAATACCAATGGTCGGCGATGTTACATTTCAATTGCTTTCCAGAATTGGGATTAGAACGATAAAAACCTTATCTGAAATGCCCGTGGATGTTCTTGGACAAATGATTGGCAAAAACGGAAGAGAACTTTGGAAAAAAGCCAATGGAATTGATGAAAATCCAGTCATCCCGTATTCTGAAAGAAAATCGATTTCTACAGAAAGAACGTTTACCAATGATACAATGGATTTGGTTGCGCTAAAAGGTTTAATTTCTGGAATGGCGGAACAATTGGCGTATCAACTTCGCAAAGAAAAATGGCTGACTTCAACGGTGGTTTTAAAAATACGTTATTCTAATTTCGATACGGAAACCAAGCAATGCAGAGTGGCTTATACTTCGGCAGATCATACGCTTTCCAGAGTGGCTTTGGAACTTTTTAAAAAATTGTATACGCGCAGAATGCGACTTCGTTTGGTTGGACTTCGGTTCACGAATTTGGTTCACGGCAATCACCAAATGGATTTATTTGAAGACACAGAAGAACTAATGAATCTCTACCAAACAATGGATAAAATTAAAAATCGTTTCGGATTAAATGCAGTCGGAAGAGCAGGAGGATTTAATGTGCTGAGCATTCAATAATCTCAAGCTAATACTACTTCATAAATTTTTGAGTACTATTATTTTATAGAAAAAACTGAAACAAACATTTCACTCTTCGAGAACCTCAGACTGACAAAATAGAAAGCTAAAATAATTAAAACGAATGTCATGCTGAGGCTCTCGAAGCATCTTTCATACTTAGACAATTTTATATAGAGTTGTTCGGAATGAAGCATTTTTATAGACTCTTCGAGAATCTTAAACTGATAAAAACTCTTCGAGAACCTCAGAGTGACAAAACAAAAAGCAGAGAGTTACTATAACGAATGTCATGCTGAGGTTCTCGAAGCATATTTCATACTTAGACAATTTTATATAGAGTTGTTCGGAATGAAGCATTTTTATAGACTCTTCGAGAATCTTAAACTGATAAAAACTCTTCGAGAACCTCAGAGTGACAAAGGAAAAAGCAGAGAGTTACTATAACGAATGTCATGCTGAGGCTCTCGAAGCATGTGTAAGATGAATTTATCGGTTAGGATTTTTTCTTTTAGAAAGATTGGGAAGTTTTTCCCATTCATTATTGATGATGGCTTCTTTCTTTTTTCGACTCCAACCCTTGACTTGTTTTTCAAATGCAATAGCTTGATTCACATCATTAAATTCAGAGTAAAAAACAATTTCAACAGGTCGTCGATTGTATGTGTAGGATTCAGGATTATGACCATTTTGATGATAAAGAAAGCGTGTTTCTAAATCATTAGTTACACCAGTGTAATAACTATTATCCGAACAAAGAAGAATATAAACGTAATAATTTTTCATAGAATGTGTTTACTCAAATTTAATATTATTTTTTGGTGTCCTACAAGTAGCATTGCTTTTTATGAGTCTTCGAGAACCTCAGACTGACAAAATAGAAAGCTAAAATAATTATAACGAATGTCATGCTGAGGCTCTCGAAGCATATTTCACACTTAGACAATTTTATATAGAGTTGTTCGGAATGAAGCATTTTTATAGACTCTTCGAGAATCTTAAACTGATAAAAACTCTTCGAGAATCTCAGAGTGACAAAACAAAAAGCAGAGAGTTACTATAACGAATGTTATGCTGAGGCGCTCGAAGCATATTTCACACTTAGACAAGTTTATATAGAGCTGCTCAAAATGAAGTATTTTTGTAGAGTCTTCGAGTCAAACTGAAAAAAACTCTTCGAGAGCCTCAGAGTGACAAAACAAAAAGCAGAGAGTTATTATAACGAATGTCATGCTGAGGTTCTCGAAGCATATTTCATACTGAAGTTAAGCTCATATTGAGCTATTCGAAATGAAGCCTATTATTCGGAATAAGCGTTGTACTATCAGGAAATAATTTGCGACATTTCTTTTCTGAATTCAGTAGGGGTGACGCCCGCTTTTCTCTTAAAAGCGTGTGTAAAATAGGTTTTTTCTTTAAATCCTAATTCGTAGCCAATTTCAGCAATGGTAAGATCTGTTGTAATCAAAAGATTTTTGGCTTCGGTCAATTTTCGGGTTTCAATAATTTCAGAAACGCTTTGTTGAAGAATTTTTTGATTAATGATATTGAGATTTCTTGCGGACATAAAAAGCTTTTCTGCATAGAAATTAACATCATGCGATTCTTTATAATGCCTATTTAAAAGGAGAAGAAAATTTTTGAATGTATTGTTTTGAATTTTTTTATTTTCATCAAAGTTTAAGTTTTGTCGATTTCTTTCCGATTCAATCATGGTGAAGAGTGCACTCAGAAGATCCCGAATAACCGCGTAATCTGGCGCTGATTGATGGAATTCTGTATTGATAATATTGCAAATAATATCCAACCGATCGAAGCAAGAATCACTTTTCATACAAAAATTTGCATTATCGTGAAAAGATGAATACAACTGAAAAGTGGTTTCCGAAATAAATTCACTTTTAAAGCGAATTGCCCAAATATGGCATTTTCCATCTTTTCCCATTGGACGAATACGGTGAATTTTCCCTTGTGTTACAAAGCTGATAAAAGGCGCTTGCAGCACTTTATTTTCAAAATCAATAAAATGTTCTATTTGACCTTCTTTTCCAATCAGAAGTTCCTCAAAATCATGCGAATGCGGATTATTATCTAAAGTTGAAATTCTTTCCGCCTCGGCGAGATCTATTTTAAAAATCTTGAAAATTTCTTTCATATTATTGATGGCTGCTAAGTATAACTACGGTAATTTTTTCAGATAAAAAAGCTGAAATTCAGTATCTGTTTGGTTTTAATTCAGTTATAAGTATTTTGTTCCGAAAATCCTCAGTTCATCCAAATCAATTTTTGATTCAGCTTTGCGAAGTTCTTCTTCGCTGTAACGATTTTGTTTTTTCATGGCAAAGATTTCTTTTCGCTGTAAACCGTGAATTTCAAGAAGAACGGAATTGTATTCCTTCATATTTAAAACTCGATTGCTGCACATTTCAACGGAAGAAAGATAGTTTTTTTGATTTTCAAGATCGTTCGAAAGATTGCTTTTTAACGCTTGAAGAATAGCATTTTGCTGTAATTGTTTTTGATATTTCGTTTCGAGTAATTGCAAGCCAATCGTATCTAATTCTTGCTGAATATGTGCTTGTTGTTCGTGCGACGGTACAATCTCGTCAATTTCTTCCATCTTAATCCATTTCAAAAGCAAGGGTAAGGTTAATCCTTGAAAGACTAAAGTAATAAAAATGACGACAAAAGTGATGAGAATGATTAAGCTTCGATGCGGAAAAGGGGTATCGTGATCCATCATCATCGGTATCGAAAGCGCTGTTGCTAATGAAACCACGCCACGCATTCCTGCCCAACCAATGACGAGCGGATTTTTCCATCCTGGACTTGCATCTCTTCGAACACTTTTGCTGAGCCATCTTGGAATGTAGGCTGCAGGATAAATCCAAAGGATTCGCAAAATAATGATTATTGCGCTGATGATAATTCCGTATTTTACGCCTTCCCAAATGGTGTTTTCGCCAAGATTTTTTATAATTTCGGGAAGTTCTAATCCTATTAAAATGAATACGAGAGCACTCATTACAAAAATAAGGGTGTTCCAAATACCAATCATATTGATTCGGGTTTCGCCGGTGTGAAAAATATCGCTCGATCGGAACGATAAAAATAATCCACCACTCACTACCGCCATTACTCCTGAAAAATGAAAATGTTCTGCACCTAAATACAACAAATAGGGCGTCATCACCGTAAGTGCAGCATCAATTGCGGGAGTGGTAGGTAAATACCGGTGAATTGCATACATAAGATGCGCGCCCACTAAACCAACAACAATTCCCATTCCTGCTACGATAAAAAATTGCTCTGTAGCTTCTTTCATTGAAAAGGCGCCCGTGAGAACGGCTACCAACGCAAATCGAAAAACGATGAGGGAGGAAGCATCATTTACTAAACTTTCACCTTCTAAAATGGTAATTGTTCTTTTGGGAACTTTTAATCCTTTCAATACTGTAGTTGCCGAAACGGCATCAGGTGGAGAGATAATTCCGCCTAACAAAAATCCCATTGCCAGAGTAAACCCGGGAATAAAGGAAGAAGCAAAATAGGCCACTACTAACGACGTAAAAAATACAAGTCCAAACGCTAAAAGAGAAATTGGACGCTTCCATTTCTAGAAATCGTTCCAAGAGGTATACCAAGCTGCCTCATATAACAATGGAGGAAGGAAAATTAAAAAGATAATATCGGGATCCAGATGTAAAATAGGAAGCCCCGGAATGAAACTAATTCCCAATCCCGCAATCACCAAAAAAATAGGATAGGCAATTTTGATTTTTTGTGCCAACATAAAGAGCAAAAAGACCAAAAAAAGCAACGCAAGAATAAGTAATATATTTTCGTGCATACAGATGAAATTTGAAAAACCAAATCGAAAGTACAAAAAACTGACATAGAATTTCTTTTTTACACGCACGAATTGTCAGTCTGAAAAATATTTTCAGTACATAATCGATGAGAAAAGGGATTCTTTATTGGTCAAAAATGTTTTTAATCGAAAAAAAAACACCACAGCATAAATGCTGCAGTGTTTACTATTTTTATGATTTATTGATTTACACTTTTAGAATTGTGAATTCTAATCTCATTCAAGAAAAGTTACAATGTCTATCTTCTAAATCCAGAATTTCCAGTGGTTGTTGTTCTTTCTGAATTTGAAGAATTCGAAGAAGTATTGGTATTTGTATTATTATTCTTTGAGTTGCGGAAACCACTGTTATTGGTGGATTGACTTCTTGTAGTGTTGCTATTTGCTCGAATATTGGTAGAACTACTTTTCGAACTTCTTGTGTTTTGTTGTTGTACTGAATTTCTGTTAGAATTCGAATTTGATCTAAATCCTCCATTTTGTCCAGTTCGTGTAGTGTTCGACGTAGAAGTGCTATTTCTGAAACCATTATTTCTCGTGTTCATGTTGGTATTCGATTGACGACTAACATTTGTGTTACCACTTGTATTTCGAAATCCAGAATTTCCACGAACTAAAGAAGTATTGTTACGGTTTTCCACATAAATTTTTCTCTGGTTCACTCCGTAGTAATATGGTGCTCCATTATCGTAATAATAATTAAAACCGTTTCGGTAATAATAACCATCATTTCCCCAATATCCGCCAGATCCGTAATAATTATAAGGTGCATAATAATTTCCACCGTAATAATATGGATCATCGTAATATTGCTGATTTCCGTAATAATCGCTTGGATAAGCAATACATGAGCCTAAACTTGCTAAAAGGAAAACGCCGAATAAGGATTGTATAAAACTTTTCATTTTTTTAAATTTTTTCTTTGGTTATAACTTTTTCTCCATTCAATCAAACCAATGATTGCCATTATAGTAAATACTAAATATTGTGCCGAAGTGATTCCTAACCCCTTGTAGATATACATCGGAATTGAAATAAAATCCCCAAATATCCAGAAAATCCAATTCTCAATTCGTCTTTTGGCCATTAACCACATGCCGACCAAAAATAGGGAAGTCACAAAAATGTCCATCCAATTGGCCCAATCCAAATGATACAATCCTAAAGCGTCGTTGGTAGCTGCAAAATGGTTATCGATATACGGTTTATAATAGTAAATTAAGGTAACTAAGCCAATACTGAACACAAATAAAAGTACTGCAAAAAACCAGTCTTTACGTTTGGTGTAAGTAACATCCACGTGTACCTCATCGACCGAATTTTTAGACCATAGAAACCAACCATAAATGCTCATTACGGTGTAGTAAACATTGATCATACAGTCGCCTAAAAGCCCAAAAACAAAAAGAATATAAACATAAATTATGGTAGAAATAATCCCTGTGGGGTACACCCAAATATTCTTTTTAATAGAAAAATAAACACTTAAAACCCCAAACAAAGCGGCCAAAGATTCCAAAACAATTTGGTAGGTTTCGTAAGATTCGTAAGGTTTTATAAAAAGATTGTACAGCTCATTCATCGTATTCTTTACAACGTAAATTGGTTATTCATTTAACGTTCAAAGATAAGCTTCTCTAAAATAAAATGAAACCCCAATTTGCAATAAGGGTTTCCTAACAATAAAAGAATTATTTTGTTGATTTTGAATAATGTTTCTTTACATAAATTAAAATCTTATTTCTTTAATATTTCCTCTAAAGAAATCCAACTTCCACCATTTACCACGTTTTCGTAGCCCAAGTTTTTCAAGATTGATTTCGCTGAAGCGCTTCTCATTCCTGATGCACAACATGTTATGATGGGCTGTTTTTTGTCGGTTAACTTCGAAAGTGAATTTTTAATCGAACTAACGGGGATGTTAATGGAATTTTTTATATGGCCAGATTGATATTCTTGTGGTGAACGAACATCCACAATTAGCGCTCCATTTCTTTTTAAATCTGCAAAATCAATTTCTGTACATCCAAAGATTTTTTTTAATGTATTAAGCATATGTTTTAGAATTTGAATGCAAAAGTAGATTCAATCTAAAACTATTATAGTAACCAATGTTACCAATCATCAAATTTATCTTAAAAAATTGCACAACATTGAAAATTTCGTTGTTAAAATGTATTAAAAATGAAGAATCTTAAAAATCTTAAAATGAACAAACTTGAACAATTTTTCCATTTGCATATTAAAACCATAATTAAATCGAATAAAAATCATTAAAAATCGTTAATAATGCTTAAAATTTTATACTTTCGTAACCGTAATTAAAACTAAAGTATGTCGAATATCTGGAAAACTAAACCACTTGATCAGCTCTTAAATGAAGCTGAAGAATCAGAAAAAGGACTAAAGAAAACACTCTCAGCAGGTGCACTAATTGCACTGGGAATAGGCGCTATTATTGGCGCAGGGTTGTTTTCGATAACGGGAATGGCAGCGGCAAATTATGCAGGTCCTGGAATTATGATTTCCTTTATTATTGCAGCTTTGGGTTGCGCATTTGCAGGACTTTGCTATGCTGAATTTGCTTCTATGATTCCGGTTGCGGGTAGTGCTTATACCTATTCGTATGCCACAATGGGGGAATTTGTAGCATGGATTATTGGTTGGGATTTGGTGTTGGAATATGCCGTTGGTGCAGCAACTGTTGCTTCAAGTTGGTCTGGATATTTAGGAAAACTTTTCAATATTTTTGGTGTTGGGTTTGATGAGCGTTTAATGATCACACCATTCGACGTAACTTCTGCTGGAGAAGCTGGAATAATCAACCTTCCCGCCGTTTTTATCATTGCAATAATGTCGTTGGTTTTAATTAAAGGAACCAGTGAATCTGCCTTGGTGAATAATTTTATTGTTGTTTTAAAAGTTGCTATTGTTCTCATTTTCATTTTCGTTGGCTTTAAATACGTAAAGCCAGAAAATCTAACTCCATTAATCCCAGAAAATAAAGGGAATTTTGGCGAGTTCGGTTGGAGTGGCGTAATACGAGCCGCCGCAGTGGTGTTTTTTGCCTACATCGGCTTTGATGCGGTTTCCACTGCTGCACAAGAAACCAAAAATCCTAAAAAAGCGATGCCACTAGGAATTATGGGATCGTTGTTAATTTGTACCGTTTTATACATCATATTCGCCTATGTAATGGTAGGTGTTGTGGAGTATTCTAAGTTTGCGGCAGGTGGTGCCGGTGATCATTTAGCGCCCGTGGCAATTGCTATTGAAAGTATGGGGCCCGTAATTAACGGTAAAGTTGTTCCAGCATATCCTTGGTTAAATACCAGCATTATTATTGCGATTTTATTAGGGTACGCGTCTGTAATTTTAGTGCTTTTAATGGGGCAGAGTAGAGTTTTTTATTCAATGAGTCACGATGGTTTATTACCAAAAGTTTTTTCAGAAGTACACTCGAAATTTAGAACTCCGTTCAAATCAAATCTATTTTTTCTGGTTTTTGTGAGTCTCTTTGCTGCATTCGTGCCAGGAAGAGTGGTTGGAGAAATGACGAGTATCGGAACATTATTCGCCTTTATTTTGGTATGTATCGGAGTTATGGTTTTACGAAAAACGCAACCTAATGCGCCGAGAGCATTCAAAACGCCGTTAGTGCCTTTAGTACCAATTTTGGGCGTTGTTGTTTGCTTTGGAATGATGGCATTTTTACCTTTTGATACGTGGATTCGTTTAGTCGCTTGGATGATGCTTGGATTGGATATTTATCTGTATCGTGGAATTAAAAATTCTGTATTAGGGAATAAAGATGGACGTGGAAATGACGCTAAAACCTATAGAATTACCGCAATTTCTGGATTTATTCTTACCTCAATTTTAGGCTTTTTAACGTATCTTCATCACCAAAATGTAAATGCAGATGATCAAGCTTTGATTAATTTTTCTGTAGGAATGGTAGTAGTTCATACTCTTTTTTACGGTTATTATTTAATCACGAAAAGAAAGAAATAACCACTATATTAGAAACAATATTTTCCCGGTACAATTTGCCGGGATTTTTTATATCAACTCTTCAAATAAACTGTAATGCATCGATTCACATTTCATTTTCTATTGCTATTTTTAATTACAATTGTGCAAGCGCAAAAAGTAAGTTTTACACCTATTTTAGAAGATGATATCAGTATTCGCGCAATTGAAATCTACGATTCTAAAGTTTTTTATGTCGGTACACATTCAAAATTTGGGTATGTAAATTTGAAAAATCTTTCGGACAAAAAGCAAATTCGGTTATCAGAGGACGAATTACAATTCAGAACGCTAGCCCAAAATAAAAACGAGTTTTACACCATTAATATCGAAAGTCCTGCTCAATTTTTTGCAATCGATAAACGCACTTTATCTACAGTTATTTTTCATCAGGATAGTTTAAAAACCGCTTTTTATGATGCCTTGCATTTTATCGATTCTAATCGAGCAGTTTCCTTTAGTGATCCAGATCAGGCGCATAAATTGAGGATCAAAATCATTGATTCCTCGCAAAAATCGGTAACGGATTTGAGCGATCTTTCCTCTTCAAAAAGAATAACATTTTTAGCAGAAGGTGAAGCTGCATTTGCGGCGAGCAATACGAATTTTGCTTCATTTGGAAAGTACGTTTGGCTGGCAACAGGCGGTATGAAATCGAGAATAATAACAATTGATACAACGAACATGAATAGTGAAATATTCGATACGCCAATTGTTCAAGGCTCTTCGTCAAAAGGCATTTATTCAATTGATTTTTATGATGAAAATTTTGGTATCGCGGTTGGTGGGGATTACACGCTTCAAAATGAGAATATCAATACCATCGCAACCACAAAAGATGGTGGAAAAACATGGCAAATTCAAGCATCGGGAAATAATGCTGGCTACGCAACTTGCGTTCGATTTAGGCCAAATTCAAAAGGAAAAGAAATCGTAGCAATCGGAGATCAACATATTTCATATTCAAAGGATTACGGAAAAACATGGACGAAAATTTCTGATGAAAAAAACCTATATACGTTTCAATGGCTTAACGAGAACACGATTTTACTCGCTGGAAAAAACCGGATTGTGAAAATGGATATTCGTTTTTAAACCCTGTTTTTATAGTGGAAATAAAAGAAATACAAGTATTTAAATCTTAAAAAAATTCGTAAAACTTACATCAAAATCATTATATTTGCCGACTAAAATTTAATGTAGTTACAATGCAAGGAAAAGGACTTATTATTGCTATTGCAGTGATTCTGGGCTTGATTTGTGCCAATGAACTTCTACCCACGTGGTACACCAACAAAATTGAAGGACAAATTGAGGCCGCAAACGGAAACCAGAAAGAAATCGCGCGTTTAAAAGAAGATACGCTAAACCTCGGATTTACAAAACTTTATTACTCCAAGGCCAAAGAAAAAGAGATGAAATTGGGGTTGGACTTGAAAGGAGGAATTAACGTTCTTCTTGAAATCAACCAAAGAGACTTGGTAAACGATCTTACCAACTATTCATCCAACGCTATTCTTCTGGAAGCTCTCGATAAAACAGATGCTGCCATGAAAAACAACACAAAATCGTATATCGATGTGTTTTTCGAGGAATTTGATCAAGTAAACAAAGCGAAAGGAGCAAATTTGAAACTTGCAGATCCAGAAATTTTTGGCAATAGTAACCTTAGCCAAGTAAAATACAATACTCCAGACGATCAAGTTAAAAGAATTGTAAAAACAAAAATAGACCAGTCTGTAGGTACTGCTTTCGAAGTAATTCGTACGCGTATTGACAAAATGGGAGCAGTTCAACCGAACGTACAAAGAGTACCTGGAACCGCAAGAATTTCTGTTGAAATGCCAGGGATTAAAGATATCGATCGTGTGAAGAAAATGCTTCAAACTTCAGCTAAACTTCAGTTTTGGGAATTGTATCAGTTGCAAGACGTTCTTCCGTATTATGTACAATTAAATACTTTAGTCGCTGCAAAAGGAGATTCTTTAGGATTGTCTAAAAACACAAACGTTCTTAAACTTCTTGGTGTAGATCAAGCGGTTAGCAACGGAACATACAACAAATTGGGAGAAGGTACAGTGAAACTTTCAGATACTGCTGCTATCAACAAAATACTCAACAGCGATATTGCGATTAAGGCAAGACCTTCCAATTTAAAATATGCTCAATTTATGTGGGCAAACAAACCAGAATCAAACGATCCTGAAAGTCTTACACTGTTCGCTATTAAAGGAAACGCTACACATAAAGCACCTGTTGATGGTGCGGTAGAATCTTCTAATATTGGTTACGATCAATTGGGAAGAATTGTGGTTGATATGCAAATGGATTCTAAAGGGGCTAAAGATTGGAAAGTGATGACGGAGAAAAACGTTGGAAAACCAGTTGCAGTAACTTTGGATAACGTGGTATATACAGCGCCAAACGTAAGTGAGCCAATTCCGAACGGAAGAACTCAGATTTCCGGAAACTTCTCTCAAGATGAAGCACAGGATTTGGTAAACGTTTTGGGTGCAGGTAAACTTCCCGCAGGTGCAAAAGTTGTTCAGGCGGATGTTGTAGGGCCATCTTTGGGACAACAGTCCATTCATGATGGTTTCTATTCATTCATGATTGCATTTGGACTTATCATTGCGTACATGATTTTCTATTATGGTGGTGCCGGAGTTTATGCGGTAATCGCGATGATCATCAACCTTTTCTATATTTTCGGAATTATGGATTCAGGCGATTTCACGCTTACCCTTCCTGGTATTGCGGGGATTGTACTTTCCATGGCAATGGCGGTTGATACGAACGTAATTATTTATGAAAGAACCAAAGAAGAACTTTTTGCAGGCAAAAACATTATGGAAGCCTACAAAGATGGTTTCAAACACGCACTTTCTGCAATTATCGATGGTCACTTAACAACAATTATTACAGCGGTTGTATTGTATGTTTTCGGTACAGGACCAATTAAAGGGTTTGCAATTACTTTAATTATCGGTATTTTAATGACGTTCTTTACCAACGTAATTCTAACCAGAGTAATGGTGTTTAGCAGACTTGAAAAAGGGAAACATCTTTCTGTTTGGACTTCATTTACCAAAAACCTTTTCCGTAATACCTGGATTGATTTTATTGGAAAAAGAAAATATACATACATCTTCTCTGCCATCTTAACGATTATTTGTATCGTTTCAATGTTCACCAATAAATTTAAACTTGGTGTTGATTTTGAAGGAGGTAGAAACTATGTGGTAAAATTTGCAAAACCTATTGACGCAGCAACTGCTGAAGAAGATTTAGCATCTTTATTTCAAACTGCTGATGGGAAAAACAATACAGTTGATGTAAAAACTTTTGGTAACGATAACCAATTAAAAATTACAACCGACTACAAAATTGATGATGAGTCGCTTTCTGCAGACCAAGAAATTGAATCTAAATTATTCCAAGGTTTAAAAAATTATCTACCTGCGGGATCTTCATTAGAATCTTTTAAATCGGCAGATAAAGACCATTACGGAATTGTATCTTCAACCAAAGTCGGCCCTTCTGTAGCAGATGACATCAAAACACACGGTACGTTAGCTGTATTGGCAGCGTTGGGTGGTATTTTCATCTATATTTTATTCCGTTTTAATAAGTGGCAATTCTCTTTAGGTGCAGTAGCAGCGTTGTTCCACGATGCGGTAATTGTACTTGGAGCGTACTCATTATTGTACAAATTCATGCCATTTAATATGGAAATTAATCAGGATTTTATTGCGGCGATCCTTACCGTTGTAGGATATTCTATTAATGATACGGTAATTATCTTCGACCGTATTCGTGAATATCTTCGCGAGAAAAAAGCGCTTACGCTTGCAGGTTTATTTGATGATTCCATTTCCAGCACGTTGGGAAGAACCTTCAACACCACATTTACTACATTATTGGTATTGTTGGCGATCTTCATCTTCGGTGGTGAAAATTTAAGAGGATTTATCTTCGCTTTGCTTTTAGGTATTGCGTTTGGTGCATACTCTTCAATCTTCGTAGCATCTGCAATCGCGTATGATTTCCTTAGAGGGAAAACAGGCGAAAAACATGTGCATTTGCATGGTAAGTCATCAACCAATAAAACGGAAGAAGAATTGAAACACGAACCTAAAAAACAGAAATAAAAACAAAATCGCAGTAATGCAACAAAATCCCGGAATTCATTTTTCGGGATTTTTTTATGTTTAATTTTATGATAATTTCTTTTTAACAATTTTGTCAAATAGAATTTTTTACCCTACTTTTGTCCACAAATTTGTTTAACAAAAATGTCAAACTTAAACGAGAAGAAAGAAATCACTCAAGAACTCATCAAAGAAACGGCAAAAAATTTATTCTTTGTTGAAGGAAAATTCAATGCGACAACGCAGGAAATCGCAGATGCCGCAGGGGTAAACAGAACCTTAATCAATTATTATTTTCGGTCGAGAGATAATTTGATGAAGATCGTTCTTGACGAAGCAAAAAACTTAGAAGGCAAAAAATCCTTCATCAACAGCAAATCCCATTTGCCATTTCGAGACAAAGTGGAATTATTTATCACAGATAGTCTTCAATGGAGTCTTAAATATCCGTATTTGGAAACCTTTATCGTAATGAAAATGAATAAAGACAACTCCGAACACGACGATCTTGTCAACAACGGAATGCTCGATTTATTTTATAAAGATTTAAAAAAAGAAATGAGAGAAGGGCACGTTGAAAATATGGAACCCGTACAATTCTTGCTCAACTTGGCTTCGCTTCTCATGTTTCCCATTACAATGCGACCTTTATTGATGGAAAAATTAAAAATTAGTAAAGAATCCTTTGATGAATTGCTGAACGAGCGAAAAGACATCATTATGAATTTGTTGTTTAAATAAATGCAATACTAAAGTAAAACGACCAAAACAACGTCTAAACGAATAAAATCAAAAATAATTATGAATAGAAAACCAGGCACTGTCCAAAAACTGAAATGGTTAATCAGTGCATCTGTTGTGGTTTTCAGCACTTTTTCTGTGCAAGCGCAGCAACAAGTTTCTTTAAGTGAAGCCATTGCACAAGCATTGCAAAATAAAGCAGAAGCCAAAAAAGCAGCGCTTGAAGTGAAAAAAGCTGAATACAAAATTGATGAAGCCAGAGCTGGCGCATTACCTCAAATTAGTGCAACAATTAACAACGCGTATAACCCCATTTTGCAAACCAGCGTTTTGCCGGGAGAAATTATGGGCATGCCCGGCGAGCTAATTCCGGTAACTTT
The DNA here is from genome assembly GCA_023422635.1 of Bacteroidota bacterium. Taxonomy (GTDB): domain Bacteria; phylum Bacteroidota; class Bacteroidia; order Flavobacteriales; family Weeksellaceae; genus JAFAGO01. The sequence continues at coordinate 157,195 of JAFAGO010000051.1, read as the reverse complement.
CGGAACAAAGTGGCAATCCACCAACTCGGTGTCTTTGTATCAAAATATTTTTGATCAAAGAGTTTTTACAGGTTTAAAAGCAGCAAAATCTACTAGAGAATTTTATATTCTAAATGAAGCTTTAACCAACGAACAAATTATCGAAAACGTGGCAACTGCGTATTACAATGTTTTTGTTCAGGAAGAGAATTTAAAAACCATCAATGCAAGCTACGATAACACCGAAAAAGTAAGAAACATTATTAAAAGTTTGGTGGATAATGGACTGGCAAAATCAATCGATTTGGATCGTACCAATGTACAACTCACCAATATTGCGGCCAATAAACAACAATTAATTAATGGTGTTGAACTTTCTAAAAATGCGTTAAAATTCTATATGGGAATTCCTATTGAAACGCCCATTGAATTGGAAGAAAAAACCATCGAGCCAAAAGCGGAGTTGGTTTCCGAAGCAGCAGATTTAGAACAAAGAAGCGAGTTAAAAGTGCTGAATAAACAAAGAGAACTTTTGGAATTCAATAAAAAAGCAACAGAAGCTTACCTTTATCCAACAGTTGGCCTTTCTGCAAATTACGGATGGCAAGGGTTGGGTAATAAATTTCCGTATTTCACCGGTGAAAAAGATGGAACAAATTGGAGCGATTTTGCATCGATTGGTTTAGCGATAAAAATTCCAATTTTTACAGGTGGACAAACCCGAGCGCAAATTCAGCAAGCACAAATCGATATTGAATCTTTAGATCAAGATATCGCCAGTACAAAACTCGGTTTAGATTTGGATTACAAAAATGCCATTAGCAATATTGAAAATTCATTAATCAATTTGCAGAGCATGAAAGATAATGTGCAGTTGGCGGAGCGTGTAGAATCCAATACCAAATCCAATTATCAGTACGGTTTGGCCAATTTAACAGAGCTTCTTGATGCGCAAAATGCACTTACACAAGCCAAACAAAATTATGCAAATGCTTTGCTGGATTATAAACAGGCAGAAATTAAATTAATTAAAGCAAAAGGACAACTCAATACTTTACAACAACCATAGAACGAAAAAATGAAGAAAATTCTAATCTATATCGTAGCCGCTGTTGCACTGGCAGCAGTTCTGTATACCATTTACAATAACAAAAAAAGTCAAGAAGCGGATGTGGCAGAAGTTGCCAAACAAGTGGATAAAATTAATGTTGATGTAATTACCACCAAAAGAGAACTAATTAATACCAATTATGGAGCAAACGGAACGTTCTTGCCAAAGCAAGAATTAAGTTTCCCATCCGAAATTTCCGGTAGAGTTGTTCGCGTATTGGTGGATGAAGGTTCAAGAGTTGGTGTGGGGCAAACCCTTGCCATCATTAAAAAAGATGCTATTGAGGTTGATGTTACCCAAGCTAAAAATAACTTGCAAAATGCCATTATCGATAATCAACGTTACGAAAATGCATTTAAAACAGGTGGGGTAACCAAACAACAATTGGATAATTCCAGACTTCAACTGAAAAATGCGCAGGCAGCCGTTCGCGCCCAAAACATTCGGGTGAACGATACCAATGTTCGTGCGACCATTTCAGGAATTGTAAACAAAAGATATATCGAACCAGGGTCTGTGGTTTCCCCAGGTGCACAAATGTTCGATATTGTAAATATCAACACTTTAAAATTAAGTGTTTTGGTGGATGAAAGTCAAATTGGTAAAATTCAAATCGGTCAAAGTGTAAACGTAACTGTAAATGCACTTCCTGATAAAACCTATTCTGGAAAAATTACGTTTATCGCTCCGAAGGCAGATAACTCATTGAACTTCCCTGTGGAAATTGAAGTTGCAAACGACGGAAGTTTGAAAGCGGGGATGTATGCATCTGCTTTATTTAAAACCAATAATGGAGCCGATAATCAAAGCTTACTTGTAATTCCTGCAAGTGCATTTGTGGATGGAGTAAATTCTGGTCAGATTTTTATTGCAGAAAATGGCGAAGCTAAATTGGTTAAAGTAGCCGTAGGTAAAATTTATGGCGATAAAGTAGAAATTATTTCTGGTTTAAATGAAGGTCAACAAGTGATTACAAGTGGACAAATTAACCTTGATAATGGTTCTAAAATTAACATCATCAAATAAGAAGAATTAATGAAGTTAGCAGAAATATCGATCAAACGGCCTTCCATCATCATTGTATTATTTACATTGCTTACATTGGGAGGTTTGCTCAGCTATTCCTTTATGGGGTATGAACTGGTTCCGAAATTTGAAATCAACGTTGTTACGATTTCAACAGTTTATCCCGGAGCTTCCCCAAGTGAGGTGGAAAATTCGGTGACTAAAAAAATTGAAGATGCCGTAGGTGCTTTAGAAAACGTTAAAAAGGTAGAAGCCACCTCGTACGAAAGTTTATCCGTTGTAGCAGTACAACTTAATGAGGGAGTAGATATTAATTACTCCATGAATGATGCGCAGCGAAAAGTAAATGCCATATTATCGGATTTACCAGATGATGCGGAAGCGCCATCCTTAAACAAGTTCTCTTTATCAGATTTACCGATTATTACTACCAGTGTTACGAGTAATAAAATGAGTAACAAAGAGTTGTATGATCTTTTAGATAAAAAAATTGAACCTATTATTTCTCGTGTTAATGGTGTAGCTCAAGTAAACTTGGTGGGTGGACAAGAACGAGAAATTCAAGTGAATATCGACCGTCAGAAATTGCAAGGTTATGGGCTTTCAATTGGGCAAATTCAGCAGGCAATTCTAAGTTCAAACTTAGATTTCCCAACAGGAAGTATACAAACCAGAGAATCAAATTCTACAATTCGTTTATCTGGAAAATACCAAAATATTGAACAACTTAATAATTTGGTGATCTCACAAAATAACGGAGCTCAAGTTCGCCTTTCCGATGTGGCAATTGTTCTCGATACGCAAAAAGATGTCGATAAAGTGGCGCGTTACAATCAAAACTCTACAATTTTGGTGCAAATTATGAAACAATCTGATGCCAATGCAGTAGCGGTTTCGGAAAGTGTTCATACAGCACTTAAAAAAATTGAGAAAGATTATGCAAAAGATGGTTTAAAACTTCAAGTAGTTGATGACACCAGTGAATTTACATTAGAAGCTGCCAACCACGTAATTAAGGATTTATTTTTGGCGATTATTTTGGTAGCTGCGGTAATGTTGCTTTTCTTGCACAGTGCGCGTAACTCAATTATTGTAATGGTTTCCATTCCTTCGTCCTTAATTGCTACGTTTATTGGGATGTATTTCTTTGGATATACCTTGAACTTGATGACGCTTTTGGGATTATCGCTCGTAGTAGGAATCTTGGTGGATGATGCCATTGTGGTTTTAGAAAATATTTATCGCCACATGGAGATGGGTAAAAGTAAAATTAGAGCGGCTTATGATGGTGCTTCTGAAATTGGCTTTACCGTTTCTGCCATTACTTTGGTAATTGTAGTGGTATTTTTACCAATTGCAATGAGTTCTGGACTTGCAGCAAATATTCTTGCACAATTTTGTGTCACGGTGGTAATTGCAACCATGTTTTCATTGTTGGCTTCATTTACGATTATTCCGTGGCTATCGTCACGCTTTGGGAAATTGGAGCATTTAACAGGGAAAAACGCTTTCGAAAAATTCATCCTTTGGTTCGAAAGAATGATCGATGATTTTACCCATTGGATTACCGGACTTTTAGAATGGTCATTGAAAAACAAATGGAGAAAAATATTAACCATTGTTGCAACATTCTTACTTTTAATCGGTTCAACATTATTTGTAACCTTTGGATTTATTGGGGGAGAGTTTTTCCCAAGTACCGATCGTGGACAGTTTTTAGTTCAAATTGAACTTCCAAAAGATGCCTCTATCGAGAAAACCAATCAAGTAACATTAAACGTTGAAAAAGATTTGCGTAAGCGTCCTGAAGTTGTAGATCTTATTACAACCGTTGGTCAGCAATCGGGTGGTTTTGGAGCTTCTCAAGCAACCGCATATCAGTCGGAAATTCAGGTAATTTTGGTGGATAAAGACAAACGTTCAGATAATACAACGATTTACTCTGCGAAAATTAAACGTGACTTAGAAAGTAAATATACCGGAATTAAATTCAAAACAGCACCAATTGGTTTAATGGGTGCAGAAGGTTCGCCAATTGAATTAACGGTGACTGGTCCTGATATTGAAAGCGCGAGAAAAGAAGCTACAAGAATTTCAGAATTACTGAAAAAAGTTCCTGGAGCTGCCGATGTTGAACTTTCTTCAGAAGCGGGAAGCCCAGAAATTAGAGTAGAAGTAGATCGAGATAAAATGTCGGCTTTAGGGTTAAACCTTTCCACTGTAGGACAAACCATGCAAACCGCATTTAACGGAAATACCGATGGAAAATTCCGTTCTGGTGAGTATGAATACGATATCGATATTCGCTTTGATGATAGCAGTAGAAAATCGATTGATGATGTTCGTAATCTAATTTTTATTAATGGATCAGGACAAGAAGTTCGTTTATCTCAATTTGCAAATGTAGATATGAGTTCCGGACCAAGTTTACTTGAAAGAAGAGATAAATCTCCAGCAGTAAAAGTGAAGGCAAAAGCCGTAGGTCGACCAGTTGGTGATGTGGCCAATGAATGGGCGGATCAGTTTAAAAACAATCCACCTTCAGGCATCAATTACCTTTGGGGACAAGATATGGAAAACCAAGAAGAAGGTTTCGGAACCTTGGGAATCGCAATGTTAGCATCCATCATCCTTGTATATTTGGTTATGGTTTCGCTTTACGACAGTTTTGCTTATCCATTTGTAGTACTATTTTCAATTCCTTTGGCAATGATTGGGGTATTCTGGATTCTAGCGCTCACCGGAAATTCATTGAATATCTTCACTATCTTAGGGATGATTATGTTGATTGGTTTGGTGGCGAAAAACGCAATCTTAATTGTCGATTTTACCAATATGAGGAAAGAGGCAGGTGAAAGCACACATAATGCGCTCATCCAAGCAAATCATGCCAGAATTCGGCCAATTTTGATGACAACCATCGCGATGATTTTTGGAATGTTGCCAATTGCACTTGCAAAAGGTGCCGCCGCAGAAATGAACAATGGTTTGGCTTGGGTAATTATTGGGGGATTATTATCATCGTTATTCCTCACCCTAATTATCGTTCCAGTTGTATATTCATTAATGGATTCGATGCTTAGAAGAATGGGACATCACGAAAAAGTTGATTACGAAGCAGAAATGAAAGCAGATTATGTTCATCACGAATTAAGCGAGGATGGATTTACACCCAAACACGATGAATAAAATTGTAAATAATCATATCAATAATTAATTTGTTAATAAGCCTGCCCTTGTGTGGTAGGCTTATTTTTTCGCTGATTGATGATTTCAATTTTGAAATTGTTTGACATCAAAAACAGCAATTCAAAAACAGAGTTAAATGCTGATTAATATCCTCTTTTTTAAAATAAATATTCTAGCAATTTGGTAGACCAATATTTTTGTAAGAAATTTGCAATCAGCCAATATTGAACGATGAAAATAGAGCAGAACGAAATACACAGACTAGAAGAATTAACACTTCACGAAAGGCTAAAATATATTACCGAACTTTTTCCTGAAGGCGTAGTTTTTTCAACGTCGCTTGGGCAAGAAGATCAGGTGATTACCGATGCGATTTTCCGCCAGCAACTTCCTATAAAAGTTTTTACACTCGATACAGGTAGACTTTTTTATGAACATTATGAACTCCTGGCGAAAAACAAAGCTAAATACCGAATAAATACCGAAGTGTATTTTCCAGACGCTTCCGATATCGAAAAATATGTAAACGAAAAAGGCATCAATGCATTTTACTATTCCGTAGAAAACCGCAAAGAATGCTGTTTTCTTCGAAAAGTAAAACCGTTAAACCGCGCTTTGGAAGGAGCAAAAGTTTGGATTACAGGTTTACGATCCGAGCAATCCGAAAATCGCGAAAATATGCCAATGATTGAATGGGAAGAAGATCGCCAACTTTACAAGTTTAATCCGCTCATACATTGGTCGTATCAAGATGTTCTGGATTATATTGAAAAAGAAAAAGTTCAGGATCTTCCATTGCATAAAAAAGGATACATCAGCGTTGGCTGTGCACCTTGCACCCGCGCCATAGAACCAGGAGAAGACCCACGTGCAGGACGTTGGTGGTGGGAAGAGAGCAAAAAAGAATGTGGCCTGCATACGCACAATTCTTAAAATCAAAGAAAAAACATGAAACATCATTTAAATTACCTTGAACAGCTGGAAGCTGAAAGTATTTATATCATGCGGGAGGTCGCAGCACAATTTGAGCGACCTGCACTGCTTTTCAGTGGCGGAAAAGATTCCATAACATTGGTACATCTTGCCATGAAAGCATTTGCCCCTATGAAAATTCCTTTTCCACTGGTTCATATTGATACTGGACATAATTTTCCGGAAGCTCTCGAGTACAGAGATCGTCTTGCGAAAGAAATCGGTGCAGAACTAATTGTTCGAAAAGTAGAAGATACCATTCGCGAGAAAAAATTAACGGAACCAAAAGGTAAATTTGCCTCCAGAAACTGGCTTCAAACCCATACACTTTTAGATACGATTGAAGAATTCGAATTCGATGCCTGCATCGGTGGCGCTCGAAGAGATGAAGAAAAAGCAAGAGCAAAAGAACGTTTCTTTTCTGTTCGTGATGAATTCGGGCAATGGGATCCAAAACTTCAACGACCAGAACTTTGGAATATCTACAACGGACGCATCAACAAAGGCGAAAATGTACGAATATTCCCGATTTCAAACTGGACTGAACTGGATGTTTGGAGCTATCTGAAAAAAGAAAATATCGAACTCCCTTCAATTTATTTTGCGCATAACCGCGATGTTATTGAGTATGAAGGGCAATTGATTGCCGTTTCAGATTTTATTCAAATTGATGAAGATGATGTGATTGTTAATAAACAAGTACGCTACAGAACGGTAGGAGATATGACGTGTACTGCGGCCGTGGAAAGCAGCGCTGCAACGCTTGATGAAGTGGTGAACGAAATTACTGCTTCAAGAATTTCTGAGCGCGGAGAAACCCGTATCGACGACAAAGTAACCGAAGCGGCAATGGAAGACCGTAAAAAAGGCGGCTACTTTTAACCCATCAAAAAAGATTAAAGCGAAAGTGAAGATTTGCAACACTTTAACTTTCATCAAAAAACACTTTTATTGTAATACACCCTTATGGATATATTAAGATTTATCACCGCGGGAAGCGTTGACGACGGAAAAAGTACCTTAATCGGAAGATTATTGTACGATAGCAAAAGTATTCTTGCCGACCAGCTCGAAGCTCTTGAAAAACAATCCAGAAATAAAAATGCAGACGGTATTGATTTGGCCATTCTCACCGATGGACTTCGTGCTGAAAGAGAACAAGGCATCACGATTGATGTGGCGTATCGTTATTTTTCAACACCAAAAAGAAAATTTATTATTGCCGATGCACCCGGACATGTTCAGTATACCCGAAATATGATTACGGGAGCATCAAATTCTGATCTCATTGTCATTCTCGTCGATGCCCGAAATGGCGTTATTGAGCAAACCAGAAGACACAGCATTATCGCCTCATTACTCAATATGAAGAAGGTGGCGGTAGCCATCAATAAAATGGATTTGGTTGGCTATTCAGAAGACGCTTACAATCAAATTAAGAAGGATTATCAGGAAATTGCAGAGCGTTTGGGCCTTAAGGATGTAACTTATTTTCCGATTTCTGCTTTCGCGGGAGATAACATTGTTAATCCATCAGAAAATATGCCTTGGTACAGGGGTCAGCCTTTACTGGATTATTTGGAAACCGTTGAAATTAACGAAGACAATTTTGAACAACCAAGATTCCAGGTGCAATATGTGATTCGCCCTCAAACCGAGGAATTACACGATTACAGAGGATATGCAGGACCCATCATTTCCGGAACGTATCAAAAAGGAAATCGCATCACCATTCTGCCACAAAACATCGAAACCACTATTACTAAAATAGAAATTGCAGGAAAAGAAGTGGAAGAAGCTTTTGCCCCGCAACCCGTTGTTCTTCATATTGAAGATGATATCGACATTTCAAGAGGCGATTTTTTTGTAAGAACAGGCAAACTACCTAAAGAAGATCGCGATGTGGAGGCGCTTGTGTGCTGGCTCGATAAAAAAGAGTTGAATGAAGGCAACAAATATTTATTGCAACACCGAAGCAGAATTCTGAAAGCCATCGTTAAAGAAATAGAATATAAAATTGATGTAAATACATTGGAGCAAAATGTAGCCGATGGTGGAATTAAACTTAATGAGATTGTTAAAATTCGTTTGAAAACATCTTCTCCATTAGTTTTTGATGATTTTAAAGATTGTGCAGCCACAGGAAGCGCTATTTTAATCGATGAAACCAGCAATGCAACTGTAGGCGCCGTAATGCTTCAATAATGTCTTCTGAAAAAAAATATTTCCCCGTTTTTTTGGATGCCGATGAGCGTACATTGCTCTTGATTGGAAATTCAGAGGCGATTCTTCAGAAGTTGAGAACTGTTTTTGATTTCAGCTTTCGGAGAATTATGGTTTTTTCAGAAAGCAGCGATGAATTGGATTTGATGGCCGAAAACTATCCTTTTTTGGAAGTATTCCACGAAACCTCCGTTCAAGAAAATCATGTGAAGCAGGCGGATATTATGGTTGTGCTTCCCGACGCCGACCAAGACTATGAAAAGTTGAAAAAAATGGCAGATCGTCATTCAGTCTTTATTCAACTTGAAAATGAAAAAAGTCGAAAGCATTTTCCAAAAATGGCAAGCGAGGAAGACAAAGCCAAAAAATACATTCTTAATAAAGTTAAGCACGATATTCCGGCAACCCAGCAATATCAAAGTCCCTACGATGTAATGGAATATATCTACGGATATGCAAATGCTGCAAAAACCAAAGCCAATATTTATCTTGCAATTATTGGGATTATGATTTTCGTAGGTCTTTTTTTTATTACGATTTACGAATTCAATCTGTATCCCGAAGTTAAATATTTTTTAAGCAAAGAAAACCATATTTTCTATTGGATGGTTTTCGTTGGTTTTCTTGCTGAAATGATCGCAGGATCGATGGGAATGGGGTATGGAGTAATTTGTACCACGATTTTACTTTTTTTAAATGTACCACCACCAATTGTAAGTGCGAGTATTCACTCTGCTGAATCTTTTACTTCCGCTGCAGGAACAGCAAGCCACTTTAAACTTCGTAATGTAAATATGAAGTTGGTTAAAGCATTAGCGCCATTTGCGATTCTAGGGGCAATCATTGGATCGCTTTCACTCACGTATTTTGGTGAACGCTATGCAACTGTTGTGAAGCCATTAATAGCGGGATATACCTTATTAATTGGTGTTAATATTTTTGTAAAAACCATCAGTAAGAACAACAGCAAGAAGCACCCGCACAAAAGAAGCAATTTAAAATTTTTAGGAATTATTGGTGGATTTATCGATTCTTTCGTTGGTGGCGGTTGGGGACCATTAGTTACAGGTTCACTTATTAAAGATGGCCGTACACCAAGATACGCAATAGGTAGTTCTACTTTTGCAAAATTTCTACTAACTATCACAAGCGCGGTTACCTTTTTATTTACATTGGGAACTTATCATTGGAATATCGTTTTGGGACTTTTAATCGGAGGTGTAATTACCGCTCCGTTTTCGGCAATGCTTACCGCAAAACTTCCCGTTAAAAAAATGACTTTATTTATCAGTGTATTGGTGATTGTGATGAGTAGTATAACCATTGTAAAGTCACTTTTGTAGATTTTGGTTAGTCGTTTTTCACGACGAGAATCCAATCTTCCTCCAAAAATTTATAGCCAATTCCATATATAAATCGGTATTCGGCTCCGTTTTTATAGGTTTTAAGGTTGGTGAAATAATCAAAATCAAAACCATCCGCAAATAATTTCGTTTTGGTGGTTTTCGCCTTACCTTCAGAAAATTGCAAAGCGGAGAGAATACGAAAATTCTTGCGCAGTTTATTATTTACACTGCGCATTAAGTTGGTAGAATCTTTGTTCAACTTGTTATTATAAGCATTTCTGCAGTCGTCGCTGCAAAACTTTTTATCCGAGCGTCCCGTGATTTTATCGCCGCATTCCAAACAATTTGTTTCAGCCATAGGTTAAAGATACAAATTTTTTAAAGTGATTATTGGAGTTCTTTTATTGAAAAACGATCAATAGTACACAAAAGTTTTCAAAAGCGTATCTTTGCCGACTGAACTTGAATTCATTTTTTTAATCCTTTAAATTTCACAATGAAAACCACCTTTGCTGATTTCGAACTTCCCGAAAAAATTTTGGATGTATTGGCTGATCTGAATCTTTTTGAGCCTACACCCATCCAAGAAAAAAGTTTCAAGCCGATTCTTTCTGGCCGAGATGTAATGGGAATTGCCCAAACAGGAACAGGGAAAACGTTGGCTTATTTACTTCCAGTTCTTCGAAATTGGAAATACAGCAAAAGCGGTAATCCAACAATTTTGGTTTTGGTGCCCACACGCGAGTTGGTCGTTCAGGTTTCCGAAATTCTTCAAACGCTCACTCAAAACCTAACAACGAGAGTAATTGGCGTTTATGGCGGTAAAAATATTAATACCCAGAAACTTTTGTTTGATGATGGATGCGATATTTTGGTGGGAACACCAGGAAGGGTGATGGATTTATCAATCGATAATGCAATTAGTTTAAAGGAAGTTCAAAAGTTGATTATTGATGAATTTGATGAAATGCTGAACCTTGGTTTTCGTCCACAATTGACGCACATTTTCGAAATGATGAAACCCAAAAGGCAAAACATTTTGTTTAGTGCAACGATGACGGACGCTTTAGATGAGATGTTGTACGAATATTTTGCCAGTCCCATTGAAATTTCACTTGCTAAATCAGGAACGCCTCTCGAAAAAATTCACCAAGCTGGCTACAAAGTTGAGAACTTTAATACCAAAATCAATCTGTTGGAACATTTGTTGAAAACCGATAAGGATATTTCTAAAGTTTTGATTTTCAATAATAATAAAAAACACGCAGATTTACTTTTTACCAAAATAGAAGAACTTTTTCCAGGGCAATTTGATGTAATCCATTCCAACAAATCGCAAAATTATCGTCTGCGGGCTATGAAAAATTTCGAGAATGAAGAAATAAAAGGCCTAATTACCACAGATGTGATGGCGCGTGGACTTGATATTTCGGATATTACGCATGTTATTAACTTTGAAATTCCCGAAGTTCCGGAACAATATATTCATAGAATTGGTCGTACAGGTCGGGCAGATAAAGAAGGGAAAGCGATTTCTTTCATCACCAAAAAAGAAGAAGAAGCGTTACTGGAAATTGAAGTTTTAATGGATAAAGAATTGGATATTTTGGCATTTCCAAAAGAAGTGAAATTCAATCCACAAAAAATTGCTTCTGAAAAGGAAGAGGTAAAAATGAAAAATCCTGTTCAAGTAAAATTGAGCGAAGGTGGAGGAGCATTCCATGAGAAGAAGGACAAGAATAAAAAGATAAATTTGGGTGGACCTTCCAAAAGAAAAGCACCAAAAAAATATGGTGCCAATCGAGCTCAGCAAAAAACCAAATCGAAAAATAAACGTAAAAAATAGCTACAAAAAAAATCCCCTTATTTCAGGGGATTTCGCTTTATAAAGGTCTTAACCTTTTTTCCATTGTGCCGCTTTTTCATTATGGGCTTTTCGATCTTTCATTCCCATTTTATGAGGTTGTTGCTGTTTGAATTTTTCAAACTGATCTTTGGTAAGGATTTTTTGAATTTTTTGGTCAAATTTCACTCTTTCCTGATCTCTTTTGCCATCCATTGGTGGTCGCTGCGGTCTTTTCTCGTCTTTAGCAAAATCCTTTTGTGCTGGTCTTGGTGGACGATTTTTCTCGAAATTGGCTTCTCTTTCTTTAAAAAGCTTTTGTAGTTTTCTTTTCTGCGAAGTAGAAAGGTTCAATTGTTCGAATGGCTTCATCATTTGTTCCGTTGTTGGCTTTGGTCTTCGTCCATCGCCTTTCACGTTTTGCTGCGCGAATGCGGAAGTGGTGAATGCTAAAAATAATGCGGATGTTAAAAATAATTTTTTCATTTTGTTACAATTTAAAGTTAATATCAATTCTTTCGAAATCTATAACGTTAATTGCAATTCAAATGCCTTAAAAATGATGTTGAAATGCATTTTTGAAGTTTGAAACGATTTTATCGACGAAACATTTCAAAACACCGACAGATCAATTCTCTAGATAACCATTCAATTCATTTATTTCAAATAAGGATCGATAATATTGGCCCAAATTTGATATCCTGAAGGTTTCATATGAAGCATATCGTTAAGAAAAATATCTTCACGAACGTTACCAGAACCGTCTTCCATTCCTTTAGTAATATCGATGTAAGAAGCATTTTTCTGTTTTTTCATAAATTTTTCAATTCGCGAATTGGTTTCTGCAAACTGTTTCCACAGGTTTTTTCGGCTGGGCGACATTTTTATTGAAACATACGACACAGGAATTTCTGGATAATAACTTCGAACGGTTTTATAGAAGTGTTTGTACCGCTCGAAAACTTGTTTTGAGGAAAGTAAAGGATCCGCAGAAAAATCGTTTTCACCACAATAAATAATGATTTGTCTCGGATGATATGGTTTTAATAAATCGGTAGAGTAGTACATTAAATCCTTCAAAGATGAACCACCAAATCCACGATTAACAATAATTTTTCCTGGAAAATAATCGTTAACATCTTGCCACATTGTAAAAGACGAACTTCCTAAAAAAAGAATAGGATCTTTTGGTAATGGTTTTGCTTCATTTATTTCTTTAAACTTCTGAATATCGTCCCAAAATTGGGGTTTTTGTTGCGCGAATGCCAACGTAAAACAAAAGGTGAGCAACACAAAAGTGAGTCTTTTCAATAAAGTAAACATAATTAAGCGATTTTGTAATAGGTTTAAATGTTCAGAATATATTCATTACAATTGCCTTTTTTGAAATCAAAATAGTAAAAATTGCATTGGAATTCAAGAAGTACAATGATGTTTTCTGCTGTATCAAAAATACAAATTTTGACGCTTTTATAATCTCATTTCTCTGAATTAAAAATGGTTTTAAGTGAAAACTCATTCAAACCAAAATAAACAATTTCGAAAAGAAAGTACATTTTAATTTTAGTACCTTTGCCGTTTAATTTAGAGTATGCATAAAGCAGGTTTTGTAAATATCGTAGGCAAACCGAATGCCGGTAAATCCACACTTTTGAACCATTTAATGGGAGAGAAGTTGGCCATTGTAACCCAAAAAGCGCAAACCACGCGCCACCGTATTTTCGGAATTTATAATGAAGATGATCTTCAAATTGTTTTTTCGGATACACCGGGCGTTTTGGATCCCAAGTACGGACTTCAAGAAAAAATGATGGATTTTGTGAAGGATTCGCTTCAAGATGCCGACGTATTTTTATTTATTGTTGATGTTACCGATAAAGCTGAACCTTCCGAATTTTTGATTGATAAACTCAATAAAATTCCTGTACCTGTTTTGTTGCTTTTAAATAAAATTGATCAAAGCAATCAAGAAACGCTTGAGCAATTGGTTGCGTTATGGCACGAAAGAATTCCCAAAGCTGAAATTTTGCCGATTTCTGCGCTCAATTCTTTTAATACAGATATTATTCTGCCAAAATTAAAAGAACTTCTTCCGGAAAATCCTCCGTATTACGAGAAAGATCAGTTTACCGATAAGCCAGAACGTTTTTTTGTAAATGAAACCATTCGCGAGAAAATTTTATTGAATTACGAAAAAGAAATTCCATATTCTGTAGAAGTGGTTACTGAACTTTTTAAAGAAAAAGAAGGCATTATTTTTATCGATTCCATAATTTATGTAGAGCGCGAAACACAGAAAGGAATTTTGATTGGTCACAAAGGAGAAGCCATTAAAAAAGTGGGAACTGAAGCCAGAATTGATTTGGAGAAATTCTTTTCCAAAAAAATCCATTTGAACCTGTTTGTGAAAGTGAAAAAAGATTGGCGAAAAAATGAACGCGATTTGAAAAACTTCGGGTACCGCTAAAATAATCGTCGCAAATTGCCGTTATCACTAAGATTTCCTATATTTGAAATTCTAATGCATTTTAATATGAATTATTTTACATCGGTAAAAAGTAATCCTTTTCTAATTGATATTGCACTGCTTATTGTAAGGATTATTCTTGGTTTTTCTATGCTTTCACACGGATATCCAAAACTTCAGATGTTACTTTCGGGAGATGAAATTAAATTTTTTGATTTCCTAGGAATGGGTCCAAAAATTTCGCTTATTCTTACCGTTTTTGCAGAATTTGTGTGTTCAATTTTTGTAATTTTAGGTTTGTTTACCCGTTGGGCTACATTTTTTCTTGCCTTTACTATGCTTATTGCTGTTTTGGTAGTACATGGACCCGATGGTTTTGATAAAAAAGAATTAGGTTTGTTGTATTTAAGTATTTTACTTTTATTATTTACATTTGGGCCAGGCAAATATTCCGTTGATGGAATGATAAGCAACCGCAGAAAATCGGATTGGTAAACTCTTGAGATAATAAGCAACGATAACGGAAATAAAATAATGAACTGCATCATTCTTCGAATTTTGCAGTTTTTTTATCTACTTTTGAAAGATGATTAAAGAAATTTCTCACCAAAAAAAAATAAAAATTGCGAAAGAGCATTTGGACGAAAATGGTCACGTAAATAATGTGCAATATGTACATTGGGTTGAAGAAATTGCAATTGAACATTGGGATTTGGTAAAGAATAAAACGCCATATAGCGAGCAATTATGGGTAATGGTTGACCATCATATTCAATATAAAAAAGAAGGTTTTGAAGGTGAAGAATTAACCGTTAAAACGTATCCACAAGCACCTAAAGGTCTTCGCCAGCCGAGAAAAGTTGAATTCTATCGGGATGGAAAACTCATCGTGGATTCCAGAACGTTGTGGGTTTTGGTAGATAAGGACACAAAAAAAATTACCCGAATTAGTGAAGATTGGCTTGATAAATTATACAAAAATCTGTAGCGCTCAATTTTTTGTTATTAATGATATACTTGTAAATACGTTTCAAAAATGTAAACATTAATTGCTTTCGTCAAGAAGGTTAATGTAAAGTTTAAATAAAGATTCAAATAAAGCGCTAGGTGTGATGTATGTAAAAGGAAAAGTAGTTTGATTAGGCCATAAATTCTGAACAATGAAAAATATACAATTTAACATAATATAAATTATAGGCAATTTATAAAAATGGTTTTGCGCTTTTAGTTTGTGTATTAACTGTAATTCTTAAAGTAAATGATCTCAAAAAGTCTTATAAAAATAAATATTTGATCAATCTATTATTAATGCGTTGATGAGCGATTTAAAAAATTAGATATTTAATTATTACGAGCTGAACCTTCTTTTAATTATTCAATTTGTAAAAGATATAGATGAATAATGGTATCAGTATTTGTGCTCGTTATTATGTTGAGAAATTTCTTTCAATAAATTTTTCCACTTAATTATAAGAAGAAAATTATTATTTAACATAATATGAAGTTTCTCTTTTGATTATAAAATTTTTAATTTTGTGGTTCTGTACACTATAAAACTATTCAACAACATGAAAAAACTCTTTGTCGCAACCTCAACGCTTTTTATCTTAACCACAAGTTGTGAAAAAAAACAGGCCGATTTGGTGGTTAAACCTGACTTTGATAGTACCGCAATTGCTTCCGAAGCTTCGTCCGACTACATTCCTATTGAAACGAATTGCTACTTGGCGACCGACGGAAAAGATTCTTTATTTGTTTCTTATGAAGATAATTTGGGCACTATTACGGGAAAAATGAGCTACAAAAATTTTCAAAAAGATAGCTCAAAAGGCGAAATCTCAGGGTTAATGGATGGCGACACGTTAAAACTCAACTACACCTTTACCTCAGAAGGACAAAATTCAACACGCGAAATTTGGTTTCTTAAAAATGATAATCGCTTAAAAGAAGGTATTGGAAAATATGATGCTTCAGGACAAAATTATGCCGACTATAAAAGTATAAATTTCAGCGAAGGTCGCACTTTAAATAGCGTGGACTGCAAAGAAATTGAAAAAGATTTATAAAAAAACGGTGCAAATATAGAATTTGCACCGCCCCTTTAAGAATAATAAAAATGTTAATAAAAGTTTGTTAGTTAAAAATATAAGTTCCTACAGAACTGCTTGGTAAAGCCGTTAGTGCGCTCACATCTTTGAATTTAAGATTGAAGTTTACAGCTGAACTACCTTCATTCAAAACAATAGCCACAATTTTACCATCTGGTCTTTTAAAAGCCACGCTACTTATGCTTCCTGATTGTGATGAATAGATTCTAATCGAATTTTGAGGCACAAACTTAGAAGCATGCGCAATAATATAGTAGGCCACATTTCTATCGAAATTTTCTGAACTGTTAATGGTAATTGCGCCTTTACAGGTAGTACAACCACCAGGAGTATACGGTTTAAAATTAGCATCATTTGCAAGATTCCATTCTAAAGCATTCTTACTCCAATTTCGAGTTGCGCCAATAATTACATTTTTAATGTGCCAAACAAGATCTCCATTAAAATCTCCTGTGGATGCGGTATACTGTTCCGTAAAATAAATATTTTTAGACGGAAAAGCGTTATGTAAAGAAGATAAAGAAGAAATTGACCCATTATACAGATGAAAAGCTGATCCATCTACAAATGCAGCAGCTTCTGAATCAGATAAAACCGTTGTAGAATATGCAATATTATCGGCATTATGATCATAACTGATGATTTTTGTTGTTAAGCCAGCAGATTTTAATGATGGTCCCAAATGCTGTTTTATAAAATCGCGTTGTTCTTCCGCAGTCATATACAAACTCGGATTATTTCCAGCATGAAGCGGTTCGTTCTGCGGTGTAATGGCATCAATTTTAATTCCTTGCGCGCTCATTGCTTGTAGATATTTTACAAAATATTGGGCATATACAGAATAATATTCTGGCCTTAAACTCCCTCCTATTGTGCTTCCATTGGTTTTCATCCAAACAGGTGGGGACCAAGGCGTTGCAATTATTTTTATATTCGGATTGATCGCTACAATTTTTTTCAGCATATCAATAAGACTTTGATCCTTTGCTAAACTGAATTCACTCAAATCTTCGTCCGTTTGACCAGTCGGAACATCATCGTACGAAAATACTTCACTGTTAAGATCGGAAGCGCCAATGCTCAATCGAAGGTAAGAGATTGATATTGCGTTACCAGAGCTTCCAAAAAGTTCTTGTAAGAGAGCTTCTTTTTTTGATGCCGATAATGAATTGATTACCTCTACGCTTCCACCTGTAAGTGTAAATCCGAATCCGTCGATCGATTGGTAGGTTTCACTATCTTTAACTTCTATTGTTGCAAAAGTGTTTAAATTATTATTGAAAATAATATTGGATTGCTGTGCAAGTTTAATCGTTTGATCGCCTCTGGTTAACCAAAACTCACCTTCAGAATAATTACCCGTAGGTGGCGTTGGCGTTGGTGTAGTTTCTCCGGTTGGATCTTGACCACCGCCTGAACAAAATATCAAGAGTAAAGGGAGTAAAAGCAGTAGCATTACATCTGCTATTGAATTTTTCTTTCCATTTTTGTACTTCATTATTTTTCTTTTTTTGAAAAAAAAATAGAGGAAGTATTGAGTCCTCCTCTATTTTATGTATTAATTAATTCCTCGGAACTCAATATTTGTAATCGAGATTCCTTCTTTCATATCGTTACCACCAGAACGTATTGCGAAATATACTGTTCCTGTTGAAGTGGCAGTAAATGTTCCTGTAGGATTGTTTGAATTGATGGATCCTACGTTGGATATTTTTCCTGCAAAAGGCTGTGTTCCGCTACCTGCCCAAGTATTAATTCCTCTAATCCACGTGTTATCCCCACCATCACCCGTGTAGTCATTATTTGCAGTTGGAGCTGTATAGCCAACATAAATTTCAAACCATGAGTCCGAAACTCCTGTTGTCGAACTTACTACGGCGTCTACTTTATAACTTCTGCCCGCTACAACATCTATTGGTTGGTATAGTACATTTCTGTTCCATTCTGTTGCTGTAAATGTTGCTTTTCCTTCGGAAAACACCCAATTCGCAGTGCCTGACGGATTAGGAAATGCAAGATTCCATTTTGCAACATCATCAGAATTTTCAAACTTTCCACCTTGTATTAAATTTCCTGCTACGGGATCAGAGTTTTCTACAGTAATGGTTTGTGATGCTACACCTGCAATAATACCACCTTGCCCTATAATTTGATGTTGAATGGTGTACGTACCTTGGTCCGGTATAAAAACTTCGTAAACATTTGGTGCTATAAAAAAGCCACCTCCGTCATCAAGATTCCATCGGGAAGATATATAATTATTATTGCTTGCTTCAAGTTTATAATAGTTCTCCGCAGTTTTGGTCACCGTAAATGATGCATCCGAGTGGGTTGGCGTTAATCCATTGCCATCACCTTCAACACGTTCTGGAACACAGGAAACTATAGATGTGGTGATTAGTACGCCGAATATTACACTTTTTATAATTGTTTTCATATTTATTCAGTTATAAATGGTTAATAATTAGGGTTTTGAACTAAGGCAGTATTGGGAAGTTCTGTAAATGGAATTGGAAGAATTTCGTTTTTTCCACTAACAAATCCTTTGGAAGCCAATTTAGATGGTGCATCTCCCCAGCGAACCAAATCAAACCAGCGGTGACCTTCCCCAGCAAGTTCTCTTCTTCTTTCTTCTTTGATATTCTGCATGTTTACAGGGATCGATGGTAAACCAACGCGATCACGTACTGCATCTAAAAGGGCTTGTGCTCTAGCTCCTGTGCCTCCTAGTGCTTCAGCTTCCATTAAATAAGTATCTGCAAGGCGTATTGCAATATAGTTTTGCCTAAAGTTTAATTCCATTGCGCCTGGCAATTGAGATTGCCCTTCACGCAGTGGTGCATATTTTTTAAGGAAATATCCCGTATCTGCATAACCTGGTGAATAAGTAATTTTACCTTCAGCGGCAAGTTTTCCGGCGTCGAGAATTGTTGCATCAAATCGAGGATCGTCTTTTAAAGTATTATAAAGATCTTCTGTAACAGTATTAAAAGACCAACCAGAAACTAAATCAGGTACATCACTTCCTGCTGAGGATGCTCTGGTGTATGATCTTGGACCAATCATAATACATATTGAGTTTCCTTCATCATTGCCATACCCCCAAAAGCCCCAATCTGAATTTCCTTTGTTCGTATAATTGGCTTCTAAAACTGCTTCAGACGTAAATTTATTGTCAATTTCAAATAGACTAGCATAGTTGTCCACTAGCTTATAACCATATTGGCTTGTTGAACCAGGAGTTCCGTTTACCAATGCTAATTGTTCTGCTGCAAGATCATTTTTTTTATCGAAAAGATAAATTTTGCCTAATATTGCACGTGCCGAACCTTGGGTAATTCTTCCGCGATCCGCTCCATTTACAGTCATAGGAAGTTGATCAATTACGCTTAGTATATCCGCCTCTATTTGATTATATATTTGTTGAGGCTCAACTTGAGGAATATTCCAATAATCCACAGATGCATCAATGGGCTCTAAAATTAACGGGATATTTCCGAACATTCGGACCAATTCAAAATAATAAAGCGACCTAAGCACGGTAACCTCAGCTAAAAGTCTTTGTTTGAATGCATCATCTACGGGTGCCTCTGGCAATCTTTTAATTACCCAATTTGCTCTTGAAACCCCTTGATAATAATCTTTCCAATAGCTGGCGGGCATTGTATTGGCATTGATGCTATAGTTGTTCATCCCTTGTATTCCCAAACCATCGGTAGAACTACCTCCACCAGAATAGAAATCGTCGGAACCTGAATTGAAAAAGGTTACCATATTCTCAAATCCGCCTGCATACTTTTTCATGATGTCGTAAACAGCAGCGGTAGCGCTGGTACATTGGTCTTCGGTTTTGAAGTAGTTAGAATCATCAAAGGTTCCGCTGTTAACGACGTCTTTCACGTAATCTTCGGAACAACCCACTGTTCCTAAAGTCATTCCGGCAAACATTAGAGCTGCCAAACTTTTGTATAATATTTTATTGTTTTTCATTGTTTAAATCTTAAAATTGAATGTTTCCTCCTAGTAAGAATGTTCTGGCTTGTGGATAGTAAGCGCGATCGATCCCGTACGAATTGCCACCTGCGATTTCAGGATCATATCCAGTGTATTCGGTAAATGTAAATAGGTTTTCACCAGTAACATAAAATCGTACTTTATTTGCACCAAAGTTTTTGCTAATATCTTCTGGTAAAGTATACCCTAATTGTACAAGTTTTATTCTTAAGTAATCTCCTTTTTGAAGATATAAACTGGACATTCTAGTGTAGTTTCCGTTAGGATCATTTTGGCTTACGCGTGCATATTCATTAGTAGATCCTTCGCCAGTCCATCGGTTTAAGATCCAGGTTTGATAGTTGGCATCCACCATATCTAATCTTCTTAGCCCTTGAAATATTTTATTTCCACCTTGTCCTTGTGCAAATACCATCAAATCAAAGTTTTTATAATTCATATTAACGGTAAATCCGTAGTTGAATTTAGGTACAGAATTTCCTAAATCAACCATATCCAATTGGTCGATTTTACCATCTCCATTGTTATCTTCCCAAATGAAATCTCCTGGACGCGCATTAGGTAAAATTCGGTTTCCACTAGCATCAACATATGCATTAATTTGTTCTTGATTTTGGAAAACGCCACTATAGGTATATCCGTAGAATGTTCCATAAGATTTGCCAACTTGAATTCTTTGGATTGGTCCCATCGATTGGAAACTTGCGATGTTGGTATATTCCAAATCATCTTCTAAACGCGTAATTTCATTTTTGTTGGTTGAGAAATTAGCATTTAAAGAGAGTTTAAAATCATCCCAATTTTTGCGATAACCTAACTCGAATTCCCATCCTTTATTTTCCATATCTCCAATATTTGACCAAGGATTAATAGGCACACCAACATACCCAGGAATATTAACTTGACGAAGGATATCGGTAGTTTCTTTTTTGTACCAATCAAAAGAGAAGGTGAAATTTCTTAAAAATTTTAAATCGGCACCAACATTGAGCTGAGAAGTTTCCTCCCAACGCAAATCAGGATTTCCTATAGTGTTAGGCGCATATCCTATGACAATAACATCATTGCCGTTGGTGTAATTACTGCCAGACACTACTGAACTTCGGAACATAAAATCATCAATATTATCATTCCCTAAAACTCCGTAACCTCCACGAATTTTCAGTGAATTCAGAACATCATTGTCTTTCCAGAAGTTTTCTTTATGAACATTCCATCCTAATGAAAAGGAAGGGAAATTTCCCCAAACATCTAAAAATTTTGAAGAAGCATCTCTACGGATTGTACCGGTAAATAGGTATTTATCTTGATAATCATAAATGGCTCTAGCGAAGTATGATGTTTTTCTGGTTTCTTTATAATCCCAACCTGTAGCCGTAATATCATCTTGTGGAATATTAAAGTTAAAAGAGGCATCTTGCCAGTTATTTACAGGAAGATTAGTGTAAGTAACAGACTCTCCAGATCCAACATTAAAACGGTAAACACCTTGGCCAATTACCACATTTAAGTTATGGTCTCCTAATCTTTTAGAGTAGCTTAAGGTATTTTCCCAGCTCCACTCGAATTTCCTTTGTGAACTTCTATTAAGATTATTGAAAACAAGGTTGTTATTGGTTGGGCTAAGATAAAAAATTGGTGTAAAACCTTGTCCTCCCCAGAATGATTTTTTACCGTTTAGGGTGGTTTTAAAATTCAAACCATCAGCTAATTTTAGATCGGCGAATACATTACCAACCAAATCATCCGACCAGCCGTATTTGCCTTGTTGCGTATAGCGATAGGCAAGCGGATTGGTCATTTCCTGATTTACATAATGCGAAATACCATACGGATTACCATTGGGATCACGGATAAGGTAAGGATTGGTGTAGTCATTGGCATCAACAAGCGACCAATCGGTTACCACTGCAGGTGTTGTGGGGTCCAAATTTACAGCTGAACTTATAGGGCCTCCAAATTCATCATTTGCAGAAATTCCTTGGCTTTTTTGATGGGTATACATAAAAGTTTGTCCTACAGTTAAGAAGTCTAACACTTTATGCGTTGAATTTAAGCGTGCGTTGAGTCTCTTATAGTAGGAAATATCGCCCATTACAATTCCATTTTGATCGAAGTAACCAAAAGATGCGTAATATGTTGATTTGTCGTTTCCACCGCTTACACTAATTTCGTGCGTTTGGCGATTTCCGGTATTGAAAACATAATCTTGCCAGTCGGTACC
This sequence comes from Bacteroidota bacterium, assembly GCA_023422635.1. Lineage (GTDB taxonomy): Bacteria > Bacteroidota > Bacteroidia > Flavobacteriales > Weeksellaceae > JAFAGO01. The sequence goes on along the minus strand of JAFAGO010000051.1, from coordinate 134,693 downwards.
TTCGCCAAAAATAGTAGGGTCGGCATACCTTGCAGACTTTCCATCATTTACGAGAGCTTCGTTAATGATGGTGGCATATTGTGTTCCATTAAGTAGATCCAGTTTTCTTGATGCTTGAGAAATTCCATAGCTGCCATTATAGGTAAGGTTTAGTTTTCCTTTTTTTCCTTTTTTAGTAGTAACTAAAACAACGCCTCGAGCTGCGGAAACCCCGTAAATTGCTGATGAAGCACCATCTTTCAGCACTTCTATTGATTCAATATCACTTTGATTGAGCCACCCTATACCATCAACCATAATTCCATCAACCACCCATAAAGGATCATTACCCGCAGCACCAAAACTGGTTAAACCGCGTACACGTACTGTTGCGCTAGATCCTGGTTGTCCTGAATTTGTGACTACAGATACACCTGCTGCTCTACCTTGTAATACCTGTTCCGGCTTACCTGCGGGGATATCTTCGATATCATCTGCTTTAATGCTGGCGATAGATCCGGTAACGTTACTTTTCTTTTGTGTACCATAACCGATTACAATTACTTCATCGATTTTGGTTTCTTTGGTTAAAGTATCCTGCGTTGTTTGCGCTTGGAAACCTGCCGTAAAATAAAGAACTGCAATGAGTCCTAAACTTCTTTTTGTTTTCACGTTCATATTAAATTAAGATTTGTTATCTCATATTGAGACAATAAATATATTAAATTTTCTTTAACATTAATATTTTTTTTATTCTTTTTAAATTTTCTTTTATTTACGTAGGTTTGCAAGAAAGTTAGTGTGAAAATCGCACTATTTTTCTTAAAATTTTTTTAACTAAAAATGCAGCTTCTGAGTTAAATGATCAATAAATTTCATCCACTTCAATTGTCTTTTCTGCTATTTTCGATGCTGTTAAACTGTATGGGCATAATTATATTGAAGTATTCCGGAAGTAGCATCTCTTATCAGCACCTGGGGATTCTTGAATTTTTTAAAGATATCCCAATCGCAGTAACCTCTTTTTTCTGCGTTGGATTTATTAATAAAATAGGGACTAAAATTTCTCTCCAATGTTCATTACTAATCGTGTTTTTTTGTAGCACGATTATTCCCTTTATCAATGATTTCTGGTTTTTTAAAATATGGTTTGTTTTAATAGGAATTGCCTTCTCTATAGGTAAAATTGCCGTATTTGGATTGATCCGAAATAATGTAGAAAACGAAGCTGGCCTTTCAAAGGTGATGAACCGCGTAGAAGCATCTTTTGTTATCGGTGTTTTTGGGATTAATATGCTTTTTGGTTGGCTACTAGCAAGTGAATATGAAGTTTATTGGAAATTTGGATTTTGGAGTATAGCACTCATTGCTGCCTACACCATTATAGAGTTGAGAAGATATACTTACAAAGAAGTAAAAGTTGAATCAAAATCGGTATTGTTTGACTTTAAAAGTTTGTTTAAAACCAATAATCCCATATTCTTTACCATTATTTTTTTCTTAGTGCTTGCCGAGCAATGTTTCAATTCGTGGTTACCAACTTTTTACAGAAATAACCTTGGAGTTAACTCTTTTTACGCTTTGCAATCCACTGCATTTTTGGCATTTTTTTCTTTTATAGGTAGGTTTGTCACTAGTAAAATTATACAGCATTTTTCGTGGTTCCGATATATCATGTTTTGTCTACTAGGCCTCACCATTTTAATTGTCACAGCCCAAATTTTAATTACTACAGCAACTGAAAACACTTGGCTAATTCTTATGGCAATTTTTCCTTTTTTTGGGTTGTTTCTTTCTCCAACTTATCCGCTATACAATTCAAAATTTTTAATCAATACTTGTAAAGAAAAAGTGAACATCCTTACTTCCTTGATTGTAATTTTTTCTTCATTAGGAAGCTCCTTTGGGTCACTAGGAATGTCATACGTTTTCGAGTATAAATGGGACCATTACTTTCTTCTTTTTGTGTTAGCTCCAGTTTCTATTGTAGTACTAATTACTATAATTTTTCGCCAAAGACTTATTTTGAGACAATAATAATTATTACCTTTGACTTACTATGATTTTAGACGATTCAAAAAATAAACAAAATTTACAAGAGCTCATCGATACTAAAAATTTCGTTGATCATATTTCTGTGGATTGTGCCATTTTCGGCTTTGATAAAGAAAAGTTGAAATTAAAAATACTGTTACTGAAGTACCACGATATGGACCTTTGGTCGCTTCCCGGAGGATTTGTTTTTAATGATGAAGATTTGCGAGAAGCTGCTGCAAGGGTTTTATATGAAAGAACTCACCTTAAAAACTTATTTCTAGGGCAGTTCCATACTTTCGGAAGAATGAGCAGAACTGAAAATAACGTGCATCAGATTTTGCTTAAAAATAAAGGCATTGAAGTTCCAGAAGATCATTGGATTTTCAAACGATTTATAACCGTAGGATACTGCAGCTTAATCGATTATTCTTTGGTAGAAACATTTCCCGATTCATTTAATGAAGTTTGCGATTGGTTCTATGTTGATCAGCTCCCCAAAATGGCATTTGATCACCAAAGGATTATTGATGTTGGCTTAAAACATTTACGTAAAAATTTAGATACGCAACTTGTTGCCTATAATTTGCTTCCTGAAAAATTCACGATGAACGACTTGCAAAGTTTATATGAAGTTGTTTTAGGAGAAACTTTCAGGCGAAATAATTTTCAGCGTAAAATGCTCAGTTTGAATACACTTGAACGTTTAGAGAAGTTTTTCGACGGATCTCCAAACAAAGCACCTTACCTTTACCGATTTAAAGAAAACGAAATTAGTTTTCTAGATTAGGCATAAAAATTCTATTTTAGAGAAAAAAACAAATGGCTTATTATCCCCTTTCTTCTATCCCCGATTATTTTGGAATTGATTCCCTCTTAACAGATGAACAACTACTTATTCGCCAATCTGTTCGCGACTGGGTTGAATCTTTTGTGATGCCAAAAATTGATGATGCAGCTCAGCATCATAAAGAACTTCCAAATTTAATGAAAGAATTAGGTGCTATAGGTGCATTAGGTCCTTACATTCCAGAAGAATTTGGAGGTTCAGGACTAGATCAAATCTCGTATGGAATTATTATGCAAGAGCTAGAACGAGGCGATTCTGCAGTGCGCTCTGCCGCATCCGTTCAAAGTTCATTGGTGATGTTCCCTATTTTTGAATATGGTTCTCAACAACAAAAGGAAGAATATTTGCCCAAATTGGCTTCTGGAGAGCTCATTGGTTCCTTTGGGCTCACTGAACCTAATCACGGTTCGGATCCTGGCTCAATGGAAACCCATTTTCGCGACGCAGGCGATTATTATATTTTGAATGGAGCAAAAATGTGGATTACCAATGCACCCGTTTGTGATATTGCAGTGGTTTGGGCAAAAAATGAAGAAGGCAAAGTACAAGGTTTAATCGTAGAACGAGGAATGGAAGGTTTTTCTACTCCAGAAACGCAGAATAAATGGAGTTTGCGTGCATCGAGAACAGGTGAGCTTGTTTTTCAAGAGGTGAAAGTACCCAAAAATCACTTGCTACCCAACGTTGTAGGATTAAAAGGTCCACTCTCCTGCCTTAATTCGGCTCGATACGGAATTTCTTGGGGCGTAATTGGTGCAGCTATCGATTGCTATTGTACTGCGCTTCAATATTCAAAAGAACGAAAACAGTTTGGAAAACCTATTGGATCTTTCCAACTTCAACAAAAAAAACTAGCTGAGTTTTTAACCGAAATTACCAAAGCTCAACTCTTATGTTTACAATTGGGGAATTTAAAAAATTCACATCAAGCAAGTCCAGCTCAAATTTCGATGGCAAAGAGGAATAATGTAAAAATGGCTATAGAAATAGCGAGAGAATCACGACAGATTTTAGGTGGAATGGGAATTATGGGAGAATTTCCGATGATGCGGCATGCTGCAAATTTAGAGTCGGTGATTACGTATGAAGGCACACACGATGTTCATCTTTTAATTACCGGACTCGATATTACCGGATTTAACGCTTTTTAAAAATTGCATCAATAGTAAAAATAATAAAAAACACAGCCCTTTTGTAAAAGACTGTGTTTTTTTATTGTATCAACATTTCTGACCAAAGAATGTAGGATATCTTATTTCTTTTATTAAGAGTTTGCATTTCTGGATTCTAAATACTTTTGCCAGTTCCAAACGGTTCTTAACGCCTCTTCAAGTGAAGTTTCAGATTTCCATCCAAGTTCTTTTTCAGCTTTATCAACATTTGCATACGCAATCGTGATATCACCCGCTCTTCTATCACAAATTTTATAAGGAACATCAACGTTATTAGCGCTTTCAAATGCGTGTACAACTTCAAGAACAGATGAACCTTTCCCTGTTCCTAAATTATAGATGTCGACTACCGTTTCTTGATTTTCTGCAATCAATTTTTTTAATGCAGCAACGTGTGCTTTTGCTAAATCCACAACATAAATGTAATCACGAACGGCTGTACCATCGGGTGTTGAATAATCATCTCCCCAAACACTTAACTTCTCGCGAATTCCTGCTGCAGTTTGAGTAACGTATGGAATAAGATTATTTGGAACACCGATAGGAAGTTCTCCCAATTTTGAGGTAGGATGCGCGCCAATTGGATTGAAATAACGCAGAAGAGAGATTTTTTTCTGATATGCTCTGGCAAAATCCAACAGAATTTCCTCTCCCATTTGTTTGGTTTTTCCGTATGTACTTTCGGGTTGTTTTAGTGGTGTACTTTCATTGATGGGCATTTCATCTGCTTGGCCGTAGACCGTGCACGACGAACTAAAAATAAAATTGCTAATATTTCGTTTTTTGAATTCTTGAAGAATATTAATCAGCGAAAAAAGATTATTCTCGTAATAATCCAACGGAATAATTTGACTTTCACCTACGGCTTTGAAAGCGGCGAAATTGATGCATCCTTCAATTGTATGCGCTTCAAAAACTTGTTCAAGCAATTCCTTTCTTTTCAAATCGAACGGATAAAAAGCTGGTTTTTTTCCAGTGATTTCAATAATGTTATCGAGGATAAATTTTTCGCTGTTTGAAAGGTCATCAACGATTACCACATCGAAATCGTTATTTAAAAGTTCAACAACAGTGTGGGAGCCGATATATCCTAAACCTCCCGTTACAAGTATGGTCATAATTAGTTTTACATTTTGGGGGCAAAAACCATTATGGCATTTTGCTTCTATTTTTAATCATTTTCGATATCAAAATTAAAATATTTAATTCTGATGGATTACGCATTCATAAATTCTAATACGGAATCGGTAATGAATTTCAATTGCTCCTCCTCTAGTTCCGTGTGCATTGGCAAAGAAATCACCTCACTTAAAAGTTTGTCAGTATGGGCAAAATCTGCATCATTACTTTCCTGAAAATACGCTTTTTGTTTGCGTAAAGCAACGGGATAATAAATCATTGCAGGTATTTCTTTTTCTGCTAAAAATGCTTGGAGTTCGTTGCGTTTACCATTCAAAATTCTTAAAGTATACTGATGAAAAACGTGGGTGGAATTTTCATCTCGTTTTGGAATTAAAATGTTGGGATGTTCGGCAAATGCTTCATCATAGAAATCGGCAGCTTTTCTGCGCGCTTCATTATAAGAATCAAGATGGGGAAGTTTTTTTCGAAGAATAGTGGCTTGAATACTATCTAATCTGGAGTTTACCCCAATTTCGTCGTGGTAATAACGCTCATACATTCCGTGGTTTACAATACCGCGAATTCGGTGTGCCAATTCATCATCATTTGTGAAGATCGCACCTCCATCTCCGTAACATCCTAAATTTTTAGAGGGGAAGAAAGAAGTCGTTCCGATCGTTCCAATGGTTCCAGATTTTTTTACACTTCCATCGCTAAACGTAAACTCCGCGCCGATTGCTTGTGCATTATCTTCAACAACATATAAATTGTGTGCTTTTGCGATTTCAAGAATTTCTTCCATATTGGCACATTGGCCGAAAAGATGTACCGGAATAATTGCTTTTGTTTTATCGGTAATAGCCGCTTTTATTTTTTCAGGATCAATGGTAAAGGTATCGTAATCCACATCCACCAAAACAGCCTTAAGTTTTAATAAATGAATGACTTCCACTGTTGCTGCAAACGTAAAATCTGCAGTAATTACTTCATCACCTTCTTGTAAACCCAACGCCATTAGTGCAATTTGAAGTGCATCTGTTCCATTTGCACAAGGAATCACATTTTCAACATCTAAATATTCTTCAAGTTCTTTTTGGAAAGATTTAACTTCCGGACCATTTATAAATGCTGCAGAATTCATCACATTCAAAACGGCATTGTCGACATCACTTTTAATTTTGTAATACTGACTCTGAAGGTCAACCATCTGGATTTTCTTCATAAAAATTGTTTGTGTAAAATTACTGAATTTTATTGCAACAGAAAATTCCTAAGGCATGAAGTTTTTCAGAATTAAAAAACTTCTATCTTTGATTAAAAAAATATGAAAAGATTTCTACTTTCCTCTTTCCTTTTTACGGGTTCTCTATTTTTTGCGCAAACCGAACTTGTTTTTGTTTTCTTTAAAGACAAACCCAATAAAGCTGAATTTTACAGCAATCCAATATCGGAACTGAGTCAAAAATCCTTAGATCGCCGAACCAACCTTGGAATTGCTTTGAATGATCAAGATGCTCCTATTGAACAAAGTTATATTGATGCAATTGAGGATTTAATTTTTGAAGTTAAGGATCAGTCCAAATGGTTAAATGGTGTGGCCGTAAACGCAACTTCAGAACAAATTGCGCAATTAGAAGCATTGTCTTTTGTGGATCACGTAGAATCTTTTGTGAAGAATCCTTCGGGCGGAAAATTAAAGCCTTCTGAAAGAAAAAACAAATTCGAAAACATAGACGCAAAAACCGATTTTGATTATGGAGCAGGAAATGCACAAATTGAGCAAATAAACCTTAAACCTTTACACGAACAAGGTTTTACAGGAGCAGGAATTACCATTGCGGTTTTCGATACGGGTTTTCCAACGGTGAATACAGGAAGTGGATACGCGCGTTTGAGAAATAACGGACAAATAAAAGGGGGTTATAATTTCATTGATAAAGATACGAATCTTTACGACCTCGGTTTTAACAGTCACGGTTCGTATTGTTTAGGCGTTATTGGTGGCTACCTTACTGGTGAATATGTTGGTTCTGCTCCCGATGCCGATTTTTACTTGTATGTAACAGAATCTGGACCTCAGGAAATTCCCGAAGAAGAATTGTATTGGATTCAAGCAGCGGAAGAAGCCGATCGCGTTGGCGTTGATATTATTTCTGCATCATTAGGATATGGCGATTTCTTTGATGATACACGGTATAATTACACCTATGAAGATATGACGGGAAGCCGATCTTTTGTAGCGCGTGGTGCACAAATTGCTGCGGAGAAAGGAATTTTAGTACATGCCGCAAATGGCAACGAAGCTTACAGTGCTTGGCATTATTTGGTAACGCCTGCTGACAATGAAAAAGTATTTAGTATTGGTGCTGTAGATAGTTCTGGAAATAGTTCCTACTTCTCTTCTTTCGGGCCCAATTATTTAGGAGTTGTAAAGCCAGATGTTAGTGCACGCGGAAGTTCTACAGCAATGGTGTACAACAATTCGCAAACAAATTCTAGCGGAACGTCTTTTTCTACTCCTCTAGCTGCAGGCGGAACTGCAAGTTTTTTATCTGCAATTCCCAAAACAATTAGTCGAGAAGAAGTAAAAGAGAAATTACGCAATACGGCCTCTTTAGCTCCTGAATATGATGATCAAATGGGATATGGAATTCTGAATTTTGGTGCAGCTTTCAATCAGTTTTTGGATGCGAAAAATCAATCTATAAAACAAAAATTTACGGTATACCCAAATCCTAATAACGGAACTTTCTTTGTTAATGCAGATGCCGATTCTGGTATAAAAATATTTGATATGTCCGGTAAACAGGTTTTCTCAGGAAAGCTCACAAAAGGAAAAAATGAACTTCAATTAAAGGTTGCGAGTGGAACTTACCTATTGACCTCAGAACTAAACGGAACTTCCATCTCCGAGAAAATTAGTGTAAAATAAATTGATTTAGTAAGAAAAATAAAAGAGATCAGTAGCAATTTGATCTCTTTTTTTATCTTCAAAATATGCGATATTTATTGTGCTTCCTCACTTATTTCTGGAAGCTCTTCAGCAAATGGTAGTTCAGGATTTAGAATTTCAAGAATTAAATTTCGTACAGAAATGAGTGCTTCATCTAAATTTCCTTCCGAAAACTCCAATGAAATTAAACCGCGGTTGGCTTCCGCAAAACTCCAAATTCCTGTTTGTACTTCTACACCTGAAAATTCGGGTAAATGTTGCAAAACGTATTGATACAAACATAATTGCATGGCTTGTTTTCGCGCGCTATTTCGAAAATAATCATCTACATGCTCTGGCTTCATTTTCACCTTAAGGTTTTTTGTTTTTGCCGTTTTATAATCAATAATTCGCACTTGGCCATTCAATCGGTCAATACGATCAATAAATCCGTATAACGACACATTTTGATTGTCATTTAAAGGAAATTGAATGTTTTCAAATTTTCTTTCAAGATCGATGATTTCCAAAGTATTTCCATTTTCAACCAACTTTAAATCAAATTCTAAAAGATCGCCGAGTATTTTTGATGCAATCGATTTGTGAATAAAATTCATTCCCTTTTGATAGAATTCGGGTTGATGTTGCAATGTTTCGATAGCAAAATTAATTCCTTCATCCTTCATTGCAATTAAACTTTGCATATCCTTAACCGTTAATATTTTACCCTTCACTTTTGAATATAAAAATTCTAAAGCATAATGAATCATATTTCCGTAATTTCGAATTGAAAGTTCTTCTTCCATTTCTTCTGCTTCATAAGTTCCGAGCACTTTCGAGAAGTAAAAATCAATCGGATTATAGAGGTACGTCGTGAGGTGAGAAACAGAAACTTTCTTCTTCCAAAGTTCCAACTTTTCGAGTACAACATCTGTTTTTGCGACCGACATAGGTTTCTGTTCTAAAGGTTCAGAATCATTTTCGATAATAAAATGTTGAATATGATGTTGACTTTCCATTTCTATTTGGGTGATAAATCTACTTTTTTCTCCTGTATTTACGCCCGATCCAAGTGCATTATACAGCAAGTGAACATTCTTCGATTCTTGCAATAATCGGTAAAAGTGATAGGCATAGATGCTATCATTTTCAATAAAAGTGTTGAGTTGATGATTTCTGCGAACATCAAATGGCAAATACGTATTTTGTGAATTTCCCAAAGGCAGTTTTCCTTCATTCACGGAAAGCATTATAACGTTTTCGAAATTTAAAAGTCGCGTTTCCAAAAGTCCCATAACCTGCAAACCTTGCAAAGGTTCACCTTGAAAATCAAGCGTTTCCGAGTTGATCAGTTGATTGAATAGAACCTCCAAAGTTTCGGTATCTACCGAGAATTGATATGGCGTAATTTGGTTTTTAATGATGCGCGCAGTTTTCTCGAAATGAGAAATATTTTCATACAAAATATCATCATTTTCAACGGCTTTTCTAAACTTGAGCTCTGCACAAAAATCAATGAAAAGATCCAACAATTCAGAACTTTCCCTTTTTTTTAGCAAAGCAAAATACGATAAATCGCCAAGATATTCTGCAAGTAAAGCTTTAGAAATATAAATGATATTGCGCTCTTCAATTTTTCTTAAAAACCCTGAAATAAGTTGTTGGTCTTTCTCATTATTCGGCATTTCTTCTAAAATCGAAAGAAGATCATTGTAGTAATAGGACGCACTATTTTTGGTTAATTGTTTTTGAAGATAAAAAAGGTGTTTTACCGCGTTGGAAAAAGATAGATTTTTCAACGGAAATCCCATCGTAATATTCAGGTTTCCCGCTGTACTTAAAGCATCAAGCGATGCAGGAAGCAAATTTTCATCAAGAAGAACAACGGCCGTATTGGAAAGATCTGTAGTGTTTTCTAAAATTTTGGGTAAAATTTTGGTTTGCGAAATATTTCCGGAAACTTCATAAACATTAATGTTTTTGGGCTGAGTGAAATCGTCTTCAATCCAATTGAATGCACGACTTTTGTTAAATTCTTTCCATTTTTTATGATCGCGTAAAAAGGCTCCCGCTTCTTGCCGTTCATCTTCCATATAGTAGCGATCCGCATGGAAATAACAGCTTGCTTTATCCTGTTGTACTAAATTTCGAACGAGTTTTTCTTCGGTTGGAGTAAATGCATTAAATCCTAGAAAAGCGAATCGAGACTCCGTATTTTGAGCGAAGCTTTCAACTTCTTCTCTCGTTTTTACGCTAATCATTCCTGGAGTTGCCAACTTATTTTCCTCTAAATATTGTTTTAAAGCAGGTAAAAACTGATTGAGTTTTCTCCAAAAATTAAGATTTTTTTTCAGCGCATCGGTTTCTTCACCTAACGTTTGTCCCCAATTTTTTATGCGTTCCTCATTCAGCATAAAATCGAGAACTTGTTGATCACTTTTGGAAAATTTCAACATATCGTCCCAATCTTTAAGAATTGTTGGAAACCATTTTAGGAATTGCGCAAAATCTTCGTTGGGATGTTGTTTCCGATAGACCTCAAAACCTAAAAGCCATAAAGCGATTCCTTTAATTTCTTGCAATCCCGAAATTTCTTTTATTAATTCTTCAATTGTTAAAAATCTTGGTAGAAATCCAGAATAATTACGCTTCTGAAGGATTCTTTTAATGAACACAACGGGACGCTTTCCTGGTAAAATAATCGTAATTTCGGAAAGATCGCTATGCTTTTCATGGAGATCTTGTATTGTTTTTTCGAGGAATTTCATAGGTTATTGATAATCTGATAAATCCTGAAGCATCTGCGCAACTTTTCGGTTGTACGCTTGCTGCTTTATTGGAATAATTGAGTTTTTGGTATCTTGATCGTACGCACTTTGAAAAGCTTGGTACGACTTAAAAATCGCATGATATTCCGATTTAAAATAGCGATCAAAATCTTTGGATGTTTTAATTTTTTCGCGAATCATTTTTCTCATTTTCCGAGCAAAAACTTCTGCGATATCAAAATGAAGTTGTTCATGTTGAAGAAGATATGCTCCTGGATCGGCCGTTTTTTTCCATGATTTATCTTCCAAGAAAATGGCTTTCACGGTTACCTGCGCTTCGCCGTCGTTAAGTGAAGATTTCGTTACGTTATAGGAAATGCCGCAATAACTGTATGCTGCAGAATTGTCGTTTTTAGATTTTAAATTTTTGGGTGCACGAAATTGATCCCATGTTAATTTTTCTTGCGCATTCCATTCTATTCTTTGTGCACAGAAAAAACTTGTTCCCCAAAAGAAAATAAGAAGCCAAGATTTCGCCATTACTCCACTACAACTACTTTTTTCTCGATCCAAACATCTTGATCGGCGTCGTTATTTTGCCAGAATTTAAAGGTGTAAATTCCAGTATTTTGAGGCTGAAAATTAATTTTTGAAGCGTAAGAAACCGTTGCTTCATCACATGCTGCAGTAGTTTTAAATTTAAAACTGGTTACGTTTCTATTAAAGTTATCTTTTTCATAGTCGTAGCCATAAAAACCTTCACATTTTCCGGTATATTTGGAATAGGTGGTAATCGGCATTACGCTATAAATTTGAATGGTATCGTTGGGAATATTTACACTATCAATAGCAACACGATTTACGGATTCTACAGTTTCGTAATCATCATCTTTACAAGATGTTAGTGTTGTTATTGCAATGCTTACTGATAATAAAGCAAGTACTTTCTTCATAGTTCTACATTTTAGCTTTTACAGAAATCTATTATAAATAAAACTAAAATTACGATAAAAATCGTTACCTACAAATTAAGAATTGAAATTTCCTTTCGAAATATAAACCACTTTTTTAGTTTCGAAAAATTCTTCATTAAAATAATTCTTCAATTGAAAAATTTCGCTTCTAATTCCTGCGAGTTCTTCTGCTAAATCACCACCTTTTAAATAAAGAATTCCATTGTGTTTGGTATTGAATTGTTCTTTTTCAAATTTACCCTTTAACCAACGAAGAAAAACAGGCATTTGCGTAACAGCACGACTTACAACAAAGTGATATTTATCTTTTAGTTTTTCTGCTCTTCCATGGATCGCAGTAACATTTTGCAAACCAATTCCTTCTGCAACAGCGTTTACAACCGTGATTTTCTTACCAATAGAATCGATAAGTGTAAATTGCGTTTCTGGAAATAAAATTGCTAACGGAATACCCGGGAAACCGCCACCAGTACCAATATCCAACACCTTTGTTCCAGGGGCAAATTCCATTACTTTTGCAATTCCTAAAGAATGTAAAATGTGTTTTTCGTACAATGATTCCATATCTTTTCTGGAGATCACATTAATTTTTTCATTCCATTCCCGATACAAATGTTCTAATTGCGCAAATTGTTCTTTTTGCAAATCGGTTAACTCCGGAAAGTATTGTAAAATAAGTTCTGTATTCATTATCTATAATTATGGCAAAAGTAAAAAAGAAGTTTCAAAAAATTAAAGAATTGCGCTATATTTGAAGTTTATTTTAAAAATTAATTATCGTATGAGCAAATATTCTGAACGGGTAAACCGAATGAGTTTTTCGCAAACTTTTGTTATGAGCAACAAAGCGCGCGAATTAAAAGCAAAAGGATTTGATGTAATAAGTTTAACGTTGGGAGAACCCGATTTTGATGTTCCGGTAGATATTAAGGAAGCTTCATTTACGGCAATCAACGAAAATTACAGCCACTACTCTCCTGTTCCCGGCTTCTTGGATTTAAGAGAAGCTGTTGCGCACAAGCTCAAACGCGATAATAATCTTGATTATAAACCTACACAAATATGCGTTTCTAACGGCGCTAAACAATCTTTATTCAATGTACTTGCGGCGATTATTAATGATGGTGATGAGGTGATTTTGCCTGCTCCATTTTGGGTGAGTTACGATGAAATTGTAAAAATGGTTGGTGGGACTTCGGTGATTGTAAAAACAACAATTGAAAGCGATTTTAAAATTACACCTGAACAACTTGAAGCAGCAATAACGCCAAAAACGAAAGCGCTTTTGTACAGTTCGCCATGTAATCCATCAGGAAGTTATTATACCAAGGAAGAACTTAAAGCAATTGCAGCGGTAATGGCAAAATATCCAGATATTACCATTATTTCCGATGAAATATACGAACTAATTAATTTCAAAGGAGAACACACTTCGATTGCGGAATTTCCAGAAGTGTACGAGCAAACTGCAGTGATTAATGGCGTTAGTAAAGCTTTCGCAATGACAGGTTGGAGAATTGGCTACTCTGCATGTCCAGAATGGTTGGCTAAAGGATGCGAAAAAATTCAAGGTCAAATAACATCTGGTGCCAATACAATTGCGCAACGAGCTTCAATACAAGCGTTACAAACCGATCCATCTGCGTATCGCTATATGGTGGATGAATTTGAAAAACGTCGCGATTTAGTATATAATTTAATGAAGGATATTCCTGGATTTAAAGTGAATTATCCTGAAGCGGCCTTCTATATTTTCCCTGATATTTCCTACTATATTGGGAAAGAGCTTGGCGGAAAAGTAATTAATTCAGCAGATGATTTTGCAATGTTTCTTTTAGAAGAAGCACATGTAGGAACGGTTGGTGGAGATTCCTTTGGAAATCCAGATTGTATTCGTTTTTCTTATGCTGCTTCAGATGCGGAGCTTACAGAAGCAATGAGAAGAATTAAAGAAATATTGTCGTAAGAGTTCCTGCGATATATACAAGTCGTACAACATAATTTACATATAACGAGAGTCCTAATTTTTAGGGCTCTTGTTTATTTTCAGGATTGGATTATTAAAAACAGTTCGATAGATTTTATTTATCGAAAACTATTTTACCGATAGATAAAACAATGTATATTTGCATCATAAAATTTAATCTTTAAAAACAAAAAATTATGTCACTAGTAGGAAGAAAATTTCCAAACATTACCGTAGATGCAATGTCTGAAATGGGAGATGATTTGAGAATCAACGTGTTAGATGAAGCTACCAAAAACCAACAAAAAGTTCTTTTATTCTGGTATCCAAAAGATTTTACTTTTGTTTGTCCTACAGAATTGCACGCATTTCAAGAAGCGTTAGGAGAATTTGAAAAAAGAAATACCAAAGTAATCGGTGCTTCTTGCGATACAAACGAAGTACACTTCGCTTGGTTAAACACAGCAAAAGATAACGGCGGAATCGAAGGAGTAACTTATCCAATTTTGGCTGATACTCACAGAGCTTTAGCGAATGCTTTAGGAATTGTAGATCAAGATTTCGAATACGATGAAGATGGAAACGAAATCTTCAGTGGATCGAATGTAACTTATAGAGCTACTTATTTGATTGACGAAACTGGTAAAATTTTCCATGAAGCAGTAAACGATATGCCATTAGGTAGAAATGTTAAAGAATTTTTACGTTTAATTGATGCGTATACGCACGTACAAAAACACGGTGAAGTTTGCCCTGCAAACTGGGAAGAAGGCAAAGATGCAATGAGTGCAGACCGTAACTCTACTGCAGAATACCTTTCAAAACACTAATACAATTTACCATCGCAATGGGAATGGTAAAGCATACCTTTTCCATTGCGTTTAACCTTCAAAAAAAACAAAAAAATGTATACAGAATTAGCAGATGATAGCTTACAAAATGTAGTAGGCGACAACGAAAAAGTTGTAGTTCAATACGGCGCTTCATGGTGTGGAAACTGCAGAATTATGAAACCAAAATTCAAAAAATTGGCATCCGAAAACGAAGAAATTCCATTTTTGTATGTTGATGCAGAAAAATTTCCAGAAAGTAGAAAATTAGCGAAAGTAGATAACTTACCCACTTTTGCCATCTTTAAAAATGGTGAATTAGTGAACCAAGTACAATCCAACCAAGCTGAAAGTTTGTTGAATCTTTTTAATGAATTGAACTAAGATGAAACTACCAATTATCAGACAATTATACCAAAATCAATCTGCAGAAAACCTTGAAAAAACATTAGAAGTATTAGAAAGCTTCTCTGAATTTCGTGGTGTTTCTGATGAAGATTTAAACGTTACTGGCGAATTAATCACCAACATTTGTGGTGCTTTAGAAGTTCATAACAGTGTACAAAATGGCCAATCGGAAAAAGATGCTCTTAATAACTTTGCCCAAAAAGTTTTAGGAAGTATTGATCGATAAATGGCGTTTTCCATATTAAACTGAAGGTTTGGAATAGGTTTCCGAACCTTTTTTATTTTGAATTTAAATGGGCAAAACTTGATTGTTTATATGCCAACTTCCCTACTGCGTTTTTCTAAAAGTAAAACATCGCGCCATTTACCATTCATTTTCGAGATACGTTCGCGTGTTCCTACAATCCGAAAACCAGAGCTTTGAAATAACGAAACAGATGCTTTGTTTTCGGGAAAAATTACTGCTTGCAAAGTCCAAAAATCGTGTTCTTCACTATCCAAAATTAATTTGCGAATCAAGATTTTTCCTAAACCTTTGGATTGGTAATTTTGATCCAAATAAATGCTAACTTCGGCCACGCCGCGGAAACAATTTCGGTCGCTAATTGGTTTTAATGCACACCAACCCACAATCTCGTCGTTTTCATTTGTGATTACAAATCGGGAATTGCTAAAATGGCTTTCATTCCACTTTTCCCAAGTGGGAACTTCTTGATCGAATGTAGCATTTTGTCCATCGATTCCTTGTTGAAAAATAGCTAAAACGCCTTCTGCATCTGCGTTTTCCATTTCTCTTATCTGGTAATTCAAATTCATTTTAATTGATTTTCAAAAGAATTTCGTGTTCATTAAGTAAAAAAGAACTTACCAAATAATGATTGAAATCCTCATTTGCAAAAGTATCAAAATTGCTTCAATGAAAACATAGAAAAATCCGGACATTGCCGGACTTTTGAACATATTATTCTAAAAAAAAGTTTATGTGTATTACTTTTCAATTTTTAAAGAAACGGGAAGAATATATTTTGTTGCCAATGGATTTCCTGATAATGTGGTGGGATCAATTTTTAAAAGAAGACTTTTCATGGTGTTTTCCAATTCTTCGCTTACGTATTGGCAATCGCTTGTCGCTCTAATATTGCTGAATTTTCCATCTTCTTCAATGGTAAATACAATTTCTGAAACAATATTTCCTTCTTGTAAATTTGGATTGGTAAAATCAAAATTCGTCATCAATTGGTTTCGAAGTTCACGAAATCC
Organism: Bacteroidota bacterium; assembly: GCA_023422635.1. Classification (GTDB taxonomy): domain Bacteria; phylum Bacteroidota; class Bacteroidia; order Flavobacteriales; family Weeksellaceae; genus JAFAGO01. The sequence goes on along the minus strand of JAFAGO010000051.1, from coordinate 118,398 downwards.
ATCTTGATTACTCAACAGAATTTCTTGAATGTTATTATCACTCATTTGCGCTTTCAACGTATTAAAAGTGCTTACGCTACAAAATACTACAATAGCGACTATGGTTTTAAAAATGGAAGTTGACATCATGTTATAATTTTAGGTTAGAAAGCTAACGGATTGATTATGCGAATATAAGGAAATTAATTTACATTTAATTCATTTTTAATTAATATTTAGTTAATATTAAAATTCAGGTTGGTCGATACTATTCGGAGAATCGTCTACATATTTTGCGAAGACTTCTATTAGAGTTGACAACATGGTTTGCAGTTTCTACATTTGAACCATCAATTAATACTCACCACAAAAATTGAAATTATGAAAAAAAGTATGTTAATAATTGCGACGATGTTTGCTCTGTTCACAAATGCACAATCAACGCAACACAGTACGCAGAAAGATCAAGATCGTAAAGAAATCCGAAATACGAATTCTGCTAAAAGTCAAAAGTCAAAAAGCATCAAAAATAACGATAGCTATTTGTCTGATTATCAATATTTAAATTTATCGGATGCCCAAAAGAAAAAAATTAAAGCGCTTCACCAAAGAAGGAGTTCACAAAATGCCAAAATGAAAAACTCTAAAAAAGCTTTAAGTGAAAAACAGTACCATCAAGAAGTGCAAAAAGTGCTAACAACTGATCAAAAGCAAAAATTTAAAAATCAGCAAGGCAAAAAAAATCAATACTAAAGAATAGGAGTTCTTCATATCAATTTAACTTTTCAGATGCAAAAAACGGGAGGCAGCTCTCGTTATGACCGGAACTTCTTTCGGTCTTTTTTTTTGCGTTTTATTTTAGGATTAATAAAGGTGAATTTTAAAAACGTATCTGAATTTTGAAATCTAAAGATGAAAAATCTTATTTTATAATAACCAAAAAAAAAATGCCGGAAAATGAATTCCGACATTTTTATATTATGTAATTTGATGAATAGAACTAATTATTTACGATTAGTTTTGTGCTATAATCAACACCAATTCCGGATGCTTTTACAATGTAAACACCGTTTGGTAAATGTTGGATGTTGATATTTTCAGTTATGGATGGATCCACTTTTTGGTTGGAAACAATTTTTCCTGAAGCATCAAAAATTTCAACAAACACTTTTCCTGTAACTTTTGAATTGAATTTTAAAGCAAACTCATTTTTCGCAGGATTTGGATAAATGCTTATCGCTTTCTTAGAAGCAACTTCTGTAGTTGCCAACCCTTCACATTCTTCAGGAACTGTAAAATCTTCAACTTGATCGTTAATATTTGTTTTCGATCCTGCAGAAGCGTTAACTCCTAACCCTCTTTTAGCAAAAGCATTCCAAATTAAACATTTATCTTCGCTATTATTTGCAGCTTCATCTGCGGCAAGAATCGCATCGCGGCCATCGATAAATGTTGGACTACATGGCTGTAGTTTCATCCCATTTACCACCATCTGTAAAACTTTTCCTGATCCAGATTCTGGATTTCCCACAATATCGGAATCGAAACCATATTTTTCTGCATAATCCCAGTGAAGATCCCAAAGCATAGTTGCCCAAACAAAACCGATGGAATGTGAATCAGGAACAATTTGTCCGTTGCTATTGGTATATTCCATACCATTTGTATCGCCGTAGGTATACCCGTTGATATTCATGTTTGGAGTATATTTAGCCTGGCGAATTCCTGTTCCGTTAGCATTTTGGCCGGCAGCATAGGTGCCAATTCCACGACCAACTGAGGCATTATCCGTTGGTTTTAACGTAAGCATTAACGCAAGAAAATCGGACCAACCTTCACCCATTTGCTCTTTAGAATTGCTGGATTGTAAGCAACTGTAGCCATCGCCCGTTAATCGATTGGAAACTCCGTGTCCGTACTCATGAATTACAATAGAATGATCCATTGATGAATCATAAAACGGAGTGCTAAGCGTTACATTTACATTTTGTCCAGCATTAATATTATTTACAATTTGCTCGCCATTAACTTTCGGAATAAATACTGATGGAATGGTAACGGTTGTGGAACCGTCGCCCGACATGTTTGAAACTGCTCCCGTAACATTATCGTATACAATGGCGGCAATAGCGCCTGCATCTTCCATGTTTTTAACTTTCGTTATAAAACTACAATTTCCGCGTTGTGCAATCCCAATTTTACCTGTAAGCGATCCTGCTGTTAATTCGGTGCAAGCTTCAAGGCTTGAGGCAACTCCTATATTACCTGTAGTAGGAGCTTTCCACAATGGAACACCAAAATAACCAAATCCTACCTGGCTGATCGAAGTTCCAGCATTCGGTTCGTTATACTTAAAGTAAGGTCCTGCACCACGCCAAACATACATTTGCATACGGGGGCGATAACCATCAGGTGGTGTAGCAAAATTTGCATTATTGTAAATACCTAAAGATAAATCGGCAACACCGCCTCCATCTCTTGATTCCGCTTGTACAAAATCGTTTTGTTCCCCACCTAATCCGAAATTATACAACTGGAAGTTTTTCGCAGTTTCGGTAAAACCATAACGGTACAGAATGTCGTGCACCATATTATTGGAATAAAATAAATTGGTAATTGAAGCATCCTTATTTACATTGTAATTTTCAGGAAATTCAAATGGGAAATCAAATGTTCTACTATCGCCTCCATTTGCGGTTACCAAATTGGTTAATGGATTAGTACTCATTTCATCCATATACGCTAACACATTGTTTCCGCGGGTGATATTATAAACGGTTGTGTGAGTGGCTTGCCAGCCCAATGGCGATGCCGAAGGATCCCAAGGATTTTGGAGCAGAACTCTTTCTCCGTGTCTAGGAGATTCAACTGGATAAGGAAAAACGCGATAGCTAGCATTTTCTGCTAGAAAAGGAAGACGTAAATCGCCTTCTATCTTTTTATGCTCTACAGTAAAGAGTGAGTTTTCAGCAGTGTGAAATTTCTCTAAGTGATCTCTACTAAATGGTTCATCATGAAAATTACAAGAAACAGTAAGGTTTTCTTTTACTAGAATTTCTCCATTCGATGCGTTGGCAACAATATTCCACATATTGCTTGATTTTTTTTCTTCGAAAGTAAATTCGTACGCTAAAATTAATTGATTTCCTTGATCAAAATACACCAATTTGGCAGGTTGAATTTCGCCACTTTCTACCAACGTATCGTAATATGAAGGATTTTCTAATCCTAATTTTGATGCAGAAATTGAATATATTTTATCCGCACCAATAGTCGCTTTTTGTGAAGTTTTTGCAACGCTTCCTGAAAAACTTCCGGTAAGGGAAAGTACGGAATTGTCCCGCAAAAGAACGGTGGCATAACTTCCGTAAACTGGAATGTCATTATAGGTTTGTTGTATTTTAACAACGGTGGCTTTCAAACTTTGCGAAGCATCTTCTGCATTAATAATAAAGGAAGGATTGCTTACAGATTTTCCAAGAGTATTGTGCGAATTAAAATAGTTTTGTAATACTGTTTTATGATCTTGTCCGTAAAGTCCAAGCGCAGTAGACAAAGTGAAAAACGCAACAATAAGTGGTAGTTTTCTATTCTTCATATCTTTTTAATAAATTGAGATTTCGAAGGTAATAAAAAAAATAAGATTTTACTTTTATTCTTTATGAAAAGTATTGAATAAATTTTATAATTTATAACAATTATGCTTATTTATTGAATAAATGAGTTTTTTTAGAGCCAAATTTAAAAAGCATTTTTAGTACATTATTTTACTTCATCTTGTGTCTCGGAAGTCCAATCTCATGTTCTTGAGGATAGGGTTTTCTTTGCGTCATGCTCACATCTTCTTGAATTTTTCCATGAACTTCGTAGCGTTTTTGTTCATCGTACGCATAACGAGGATCTGCAATCATTGGCATTTTTGCCATTTTATGAATCGTGATGGTTGGGAAATGATAATCCACTTCCACCGTTCCCAAAAGCAAATAACAACCACCTCCTTGAAATGGAAATTCTTGTAAGCAATTAGGAAAATGAGCGGTATCAAAATAATCACCATTGGCATCAATCCAAGTTCCAAAAAACATGGCTCCTTTCTTTGTGGGAACGTGTTTTCTGGAAATAAGATACGCCAACATTTTCACTTGTTTTTTATGATTTTGAAGCAAATCTTTCACGAAAACACTTCCACGATACTTGGTTTTCAATAAATCAAATGGACTGCAAGAAACCGAAAATCCCAACAGTTCAATTTCATCAAAAGCATCTTCGAAAACGGAACGTTTCAGTTCGGGAAGTTGGTATTCTTGTTGTGGTTCTTCTAGCAAAAGCATTCCTCGAGTTTCCGGTTTAAACTGAATTAAAAGCAATCGTGCTTCTACCAATAATTCGTTTTTGGGTTTTCCTGTAAACCGAAAAGCACCAATAAAAATTAAAATTTGAAGGGTTTCAATACCAATTGGAACTCTTCGAACAAAATTTTCAAGGGAAGTATAATTTCCGTTTCGCTCTCGTTCTTCTGCAATAAAATGAGCAATCCTGGTTTCCAAACTTTGTAAATGTTGAAAACCTAAATAAATTTGATTTCCTTTCAGTGTGGTTTGATAAAAACTGGTATTCACACAAGGATTTTCAATCATTCCTCCCGACATTTTTGCTTCGTGAACATAAACTTCCGTTCGGTAAAATCCGCCCATATTATTGATGACGGAAGTCATAAATTCCAACGGATAATAGACTTTCAAATACAAACTTTGATAACTTTCCACCGCATACGAAGCAGAATGTGCTTTACAAAAAGAATAGCCCGCAAAAGATTCAATTTGTCGATACACTTCCTGCGATAATTTTTCTGGATGTCCTAATTTTTTACACGATTCAAAAAAATGATCTTTTACTTTTTGAAGTGCAGAAAGCGATCTTCCTTTTCCACTCATCGCTCGCCGTAAAACATCGCCATCGGCTGCAGATAAACCACCAAAATGCAACGCAATTTTAATCACATCTTCCTGATACACCATAATTCCGTAGGTTTCACCCAATTGTTCTTTGAAAACATCGTGGAAATATTCAAACTGATTGGGGTGATTGTGCCGAAAAATATACTCTTTCATCATGCCACTTTGTGCAACTCCAGGACGAATAATCGACGAAGCTGCCACCAAAACTTTATAATTATCGCATTTTAATCTTCGCAATAATCCACGCATTGCAGGACTTTCGATATAAAAGCAGCCAATGGTTTTTCCTTCTGCCAAATGCTGATTGCAGATTTTTTCATCTTTGGAAATCGTGGTGTCTTTGATATCAACTGTAATTCCACGATTTTTTTTAATGAGTTTTACGGTATCGTTGATCGTTCCTAAACCACGTTGAGAAAGAATGTCAAACTTTTCAAAACCAATTTCTTCCGCAACATGCATATCAAATTGCACAATCGGAAAACCTTTTGGGGGCATTTCTAAAGCAGTAAAGTTCGTAATTGGTTCTTCAGAAATTAAAATTCCACAAGCGTGCATACTGCGTTGATTCGGGAATTTCTCTAAAAGTAATCCGTATTTGTGAACGAGTTTTACAACTTCATTTTTATCGTGTGTTGCCATTGGATTTTTCGCCAAAGCATCCAATTCTTCTTTCGGCAAACCAAATGCTTTTCCCACTTCCCGAAAAATTGATCGGTACTTAAATTCTACATTGGTTCCGCAAAAAGCAACGTGATCTTTTCCGTAACGATCAAAAATATATTCTAATATAATATCTCGTTCTTGCCAACTCCAATCGATATCAAAATCGGGCGGAGATTTTCGGTTAAGATTCAAAAAACGTTCAAAATACAAATCCAATTCGAGCGGACAAATATCGGTGATTCCCAAACAATAACTCACAATCGAATTGGCACCACTTCCTCTTCCAACGTGCATAAATCCCATAGAATTGCTGTATCGGATAATATCCCAAGTCATTAGAAAATAGCCACTAAAGTTGAGCTCATTAATGACTTTTAATTCTTTTTTGACTCTTCTTTTGGCTTCTTCATTGCAATTTCCGTAGCGTTTTTCCATTCCGACATGCACCAATCTGGTCAGTAATTTTAAATCATCTTCTTTGGAATGGGTGTAGAACTTTCGGTTTCTGGGAACGCCAAATTTAAATTCAAAATTGCAGGATTGAAGCAGGTTTTTGGTGTTTTCAATAATCTGCGGATAACGAGCAAATGCTTCTACAATTTGTTGTGGAGATTGGAAACGTTCGGTTGGTTCGCAACAATCCTTTTTTTCCAGTTTTGAAATTAACGTATTTTGGTCAATCGCTCGTAAAATTCGGTGAAGATTGAATTCCTTTTGTGAACTTACCGTTACAGGTTGTAGTATCACCATTTTTGAAATCAAATCTTTCAAATCCTTTCTGTACAACAGATTGAGTTCAGTTTCTTTAATTCCGATACATTCATTTTTCAACAACGTTTCTGGTCGATTTTCTAAAGGATAAATCGTGAAGACATTTTTGAAATTGGGATGATGTTTTGGAAGTTCTTTTTCATTACAATTAAAATCGGTGAGCATTTGATTAATCTCGCCAATTCTGCTAAAATCTTTTGCAATGGCGATGTAGAAAAGTTCATTTTCTTTCCGGATTTCTACACCAACAATGGGTTTTATTCCAAGATTTTCACATTCTTTCTTAAATTCATAAATCGCCGTAATCGTATTGATGTCCGTTAAAACCAATTCTTTCACACCACAATCCGAAGCCTGCTTCACCAGTTCTTGAACCGATAAAGTGCCATAACGCAAACTGTGGAAAGTGTGGCAATTGAGGAACATTGAAATTCTAAATTTTAGATAATGAATTTTGTATTTTAAATGATATACTATTTGTCACTCTGAGGTTGTCGAAGAGTTTTTGTCAGTATGATTCAAATACTCTACAAAAATACTTCATTTCGAACAGCTCTATATAAAATTGTCTCAGTATAAAATATGCTTCGAGAGCCTCAGCATGACATTCGTTATAGTAACTCTCTGCTTTTTGTTTTGTCACTCTGAGGCTCTCGAAGAGTGAATGCTATTCTCCCGTTTTTCAAACTTCTTTTAGTATATATTTCATTTTTAAAAGCTAAAACACCGCTGTTCAATAAAAGAAGCAGCCTCAGCTGCGAGATGGCTTCATAATTCTATAAGACCTTTCGCTAAGCATCTAAGAATAAAAGAAAAAAGAATATAATTATCTATTTAAAAAAAAAAAATGAAGCTTTTAAAATTAAGTATAATTATCAATTTTCCAAAGATTTTCATTTAAAAAGTGGGTAACAAAAAATCCGCCTCATCAAAAATGAGACGGATCCTTTTTATATTACATTTGTTGTTGATCGTCGTCCTCAAAGTTGGCGTTGTTATCGCGTTTCTTTTTCGGTTGCTCAATTTTTTCGCCTTGTTTAAAACGATATGTTAAAGAAATCGACGCTTGTCGCGGTTGCCATTGCATGTACTGATAGCGCTCGAATCCTGAGCCATACGTGTAGCTTTCCATTCTACGTGTATTGAATACATCCTGAATATTGAAGGCAATTGTTCCATCGCCATTCCAAATGGTTTTGGTTGCACCTAAATTCACACTATAGCTGGATAATCTTTTTGTAGATGCGGTTTTTTCTCCGCCTCTAAACATTCCTTGAATTTGGAAGCTGAAGCTTTTATCCACTTTAAAAGTGTTCGTTAATCTTGCTCTTGCTGAAAATCCGTCGCCATCTACTGAAAACGGTTCTTCCATAACTTCAGGATCGAAGAATTCTCCTTTCGATTCATAACGGAAAAGATCTACACTTCCCATTACTTTCCACCATGGGAAAAAATCTGCTGTAGCATTTAAATCTAATCCAAGTTGAGATTCCCAACCAACGTTATACGGTTTTGTCACCAAAATTTGTGATCCCGGTTCTTTTTGTACCACAATCATTTGGGTTTCATCCTGACTTTTTCTAAAGTAAATAGTTGGATTAATGGTGTATTTCTTCTTCTGAATTGCATATCCTAATTCGTAGGAATTGATGTATTCAGGATTCAAATCGGCATTTCCCATAAACTGATTTCGGTTGTCGTTCTGACTAAAAGAGTTGAACGGCACCAAAAACCACGATCTTGGGCGATTAATCCTTCTTGAATAATTCACCAAAAGTTGGTTGTTTTTATCTGCTCCCAAATCATAACTCAAAAATACACTCGGAAATAATCCCGTGTAGTTTTTGTTGATTACAGTTTCGTTTCCATTAATATCAGTAAAAGAAACATCCACATCAGAGATTTCAGTTCTCAACCCTAATTGATAACCTAAGTCGCCAATTTTACTTTTAAACTGTCCGTAAAATGCATTAAACATTTCTTTATAAACGGTTGTACTCGTAAAATCTGGATCTAACGTAAAATTAATGTCATCTGCCGACTCTAAAACATCATAATCGTAATCGTTTTGGTTTCGATCAATTCGGTAACCTGCTTCAAGTCTTGAGTTTTCACCAATGGGAAGCTCATAATCCAATTTTCCGATAAAGGTTTTGTTGGTGGTATTTTGATCGATTAAATTTCGATCCAGAAAAACTCCATTTTCACCATTTTCAAGAATATTGTTGTAGTCTTTATTTTTGTTTTGTTGGAAGCTTGCGGAAGCAGAAATCGCATGACCGTTTGTATTGAATTTATGATCCAATCCCAAATCGCCTTGCCAAGCCGTGCCTTCTCCATTAGCGCTACTTAATCTACTGGTTTCTAATTGAAGAATTCTATTCGCATCAAACTCTTTATAATAATTGGTTTCATTTCCTTCCATTGTTCTGTAACGCAACATTACGCCAGCATTTACAGAGGTTTTCTCGGAAATATCATAATTGAAACCTGTGTTTACATTGTAGTTTTTTCCTTCATTTTTGTTATCGTTCGTTTGTTCCAAATACGGATAACTATCGGTTACATTATAATAAGTGGTGTTGTTTCTTCGTGTATTTTTTCTTTTGTCGTAACCGCCGCCGCCATTCAAAAACCAAGTGAGATTTCCTTTTCTCCAACTTAGGTTTGTATTAAGATTGGTTCTAGGTAAATAGCCTAAACTTCCTGTAACGGTACCGTTAAATCCTTTGCCTTTATTTTTTTTGAGAATAATATTCAAGATACCTGCCGTTCCGCTAGCTTCAAATCTAGAGGATGGATTGGTGATCACTTCAATTCTTTCAATTTGATCGGCGGGAATACTTTGTAAAGCATTGCTGTTGTCATCAATTCCTAAAAGCGAAGATGGTTTGCCGTTAATAAGAAAACGAACATTTGAATTTCCTCTCATCGAAACAGTTCCATCTGTATCTACAGAAACCGATGGAACGTTTGTTAGAACATCTTGAAGATTTCCACCTTTACTGATGACGTCTGTTGAGGGATCGTAGACTTTTTTATCCAAGTCCACTTTATAAGGTTTAGATGCTTGGGCAGTAATTACCACACCTTGAATCTCTTGTGTAGGCGTAAGCGTTGAGGATTCTTCTTTTTTAATGATGAAATTTCCTAAACTTCCTGCTGTTGCAACATTCTTAGAGATGATATTTTTTTGATAGTCGATGGCTTCTAAGCTTACTGAATATTCAGCGGGAGCCAATTCTAAAGAAAAGTTACCTTGCTCATCTGTTAACGTAGCGTCGCTCAACAATTTGTTGTTGGGATGCGAAAATGTAACAGATGCGTAGGGAACGGGTTGATTTTGTTGGTCGAGAACTTTCCCCGTAACCGGAAGTTTTTGCTGTGAAAATGCCATACTTGCGGCACTTAACACAAAAATTAGTCCCAACGTTCGTCCTTTGATTATCGACGAGATTTCAATGTTTGACTTCATAAAAGAAGGATTGTATAAGATATTAGATTTCGTTTTTCTTTAAAAGTTAAAGCAAATGTTTAAAATAATTAAAATTTTATTTGGTAATATTTTTGGAGTTCAGCCAATCTTGATAGATTTTCGCATTTCTGGCATGTTCAGCATCGCTTGCTGTAAACTTATGAAATCCAAATCTGGAAGGATCAGCAACCATAAATATGTAGTTGTTTTTTTCGTAGTTTAAAACGGCATCTACGGAATTTTTATCGGTGATACAAATGGGACCAGGAGGAATTCCAGCGTTCGCATACGTGTTGTACGGCGAAGGTTCGCGCAAATGTTTATACAAAACTCTACGAATTGGCGTGGTGAAGTTCGATGCTTTATTAACTGCATAAATTACGGTGGGATCGCTTTGTAACTTCATGCCTTTATGGTAACGATTCATGTACAAACCTGCGATGGTTTTCATTTCATCCGGTTTTCCGCCAGATTCTTTGTACACGATTGATGCAAGAGCGTACACTTGATTTCGAGTTAAACCTGTTGCTTTTTCTTTTGCGATACGTTCAGAAGTCCAAAAATCATTGTACTGATCTTCAAATTTTTTGAAAAATTCTTTTGGCGTTACCGTCCAATAAAAATTATAGCTGTCAATAAAAAAATATTTTTTTAAATCTTCGGCATTGTCTAAACCTTTTTGCTGAGCAATTGCATTTAAATCCTTTGCAAAACGAGCAGAATCCAATTCGGTTTTTTTGGCAACTTTACCCAACATTTGATAAACATCGAAGAAATCACCAATTCGAAATGTGTTTTCGGTTTGGTTTCCAGCTTTAATCATATTTACCAAGTCGGTATTTGAAGTTCCATTTTTGAAGTGATATCGCCCAGCTTGAAAATATCGATTCATATTTTTTGCCAATGCAACCTCTTTAAACGTATTTTTATCTTTTACAAACGGCGCAACGGAATCTAAAATTTGTTGGAATCCCGCTTCATGAGGAATTAACACATAGCCCTCTTTTTGAACATTATTTTTATAGTATTTTTTATAATATTGAAATCCGAAATACCCTCCAATAATTACCGCCAACGCGAAAAGGAGAACTAAAAAGCTCAGAATTTTTTTCATCATTAAAATTTATTTAAAATCTTGAATTTTACCTGAAAAAACCTGTTTTGCGGGACCTTCCAGCCAAATATTTTCAAAAGAAGTATTCTGTTTTTCTGCGTAGACTTTCAAATTACCGCCTAATGTTTTTACGCTCACTTCGGAAGTTGAATGTTCGAGCATAAATGTTAAAGCACATGCAGTAACACCAGTTCCACAGCTATATGTTTCGTCCTCAACTCCACGTTCGTAGGTTCTAACAAAAATTTGATTTTCGCCCGTTTGTTCAACAAAATTCACATTTATTCCTTCTTGAGCATAGGTCGCAGAATTTCTAATTTTGTTACCATTTTCGTACACATTGTATTCTTTCAAGTTTTCTACATAGGCAACGAAATGAGGTGATCCTGTGTTGGTGACATAAGCGTCCTGATCTCGCGAAATGGTTTCAACATTGATCATTTTTAGCTTAACAATTCCGTCTTTAATCTCAGCTTGGTGTAATCCGTCAATTGCTTGGAAGGTGGTTTTGGTTTCAAAAATTTTAAGAAAATGTGCGAAAGCGACGATGCATCTTCCTCCATTACCGCACATGGTACTTTCATTTCCGTCGGAGTTGTAGTATACCATTTTAAAATCTGAATGATCATCATTTTCTAAAAGTATGAGGCCATCGGCACCAATTCCAAACCTTCTGTCGCATAACTGCGCAACGTTTTCAGTGTTTTTTTTGAAATCTAAATTTCTATTATCAATGATTACAAAATCATTTCCGGTTCCTTGATATTTAAAAAAATCCATAATGGTAAATCGTATCGTTTTGGGGTGCAAAAATACGGAATTATAATGGGCATAAAAAAAGAGAAGTTTTTTGGGCTTCTCTTTCTTTTTATTTGTTCATCCTATTTTAATGAATATCCGTTTATTCACCTATTGGTCTATAATGACCGAACAATTAATATTTTGTAAAAATGCTTCGACTTCGCTCAGCATGACAATTCTAAAATGAATAGGTAGATTTTGTACATTATCAGTCTGAGCATAATCGAAAAATTCACGACGATGATGAATTAATTCTCTTTGAAAGGATCTTTTACGCCAGCACCCGTTGCGGTATCCCAATAGGTTTTGATTAACCAAGCGTATTCTGGAAGATTTTCTACAAATGGAGTAAACATATCGTTGGCAGTTTCGCCTTTCCAATCGGCTCGTAATTCGCATGCTAAAGGGAAAACGGTTACAGGTTCTGCGCCTGCATTTGACATTCTGGTAATCGCAGCTGTAGCTTCGTAATTATTCCAAGCACCAGAAGCGTCGATTACTGGAAATACTTTGAAACCGTCATTTAGTAAAGATAAAGTGGGGAAAGTTACACAAGTGCCCAAGGTTACTCCTGAAATGATGATGTGGGTTCTTCCGGTTTTTTCTAATAAATCCAACAATGCTTTTCTGAAGGTAGGATCTTCATAAGCGTTGATGATTCCTGTTCTTCTGTAAATTGGTTCATCTGGAAAAAGCGCTTTTAGCTCAGGAAGCGTGTCTCCGTTTTGCCATTGTGCGTTGGAAGAAGTGATTAGCACTGGGATTTTTGCTGCAATGGCAGTTTTGGCCAATCCTAAAACATTGCTTTTGTAAGCGGAAAGATTTTGAAAATCTCTAACGCCCGCCATCAAACCAATTTGGTGATCTACAAAAAGCATTACACTATTTTCAATCGTGGGTTTGTCGTACACGAAGTTACCTTGTTCTTTTGCTTCTTCTTTGTTTAATTGTGTAGATAGAATGTGATCTGTAATTGGGCTGAAAATTTCTTTGTTTGAGCTCATTTTTAATGTTTTTAAAAATTAAACGTTATTGTTATTATTCTATTTTGATGTGGATTCTTTTAACCATTTCACCACATCTGTAAGCATTTCATTATTAATGGTATGATCTTCTTGATACTGATGAAATTCTGGTTGAAGTCCTTTTGATTTTAAATATTCTGTTGCATCCAAAGCGTATTGGAAATTTAAAACATGATCGGAAGTTCCGTGCGAAACGAAGACTTTCAAGTTTTTCAATCGCTCGTTTGAGGCCACTAATGGTTCTACTTCGGGAAGCAATCTTCCGCTCATCACAGCTATTCCTTTAAATTTTTCAGGCTCGGTTAAAGCAGCGCTGTAGCTCATAATTCCTCCTTGGCTAAAGCCCATAAAATAGACTTCATGTTCATCAAAATCTTCTACATTTTTTAAATCTTCAATGAATTTCAGAATTTCTTTTCTGGAATTTTCTGCTTGTTTTTCATTAATAACCGGGCCGTTTGGCGTAAACTGAACTTGAAACCATGCATAACTTCCGTTTCCTAAAGTAAGCGGTCCGCGTGCGGAAACGACTAAAAATTCATCCGGTAAATGATTTGCAAAAGAGAACATATTTTGCTCGTTGCTTCCAACGCCGTGAAGTAGAATTACTAATGGTGTTTTTTCAGATTTAACTTTTGGTTTTCTTACCAAATAGTGCAATTGAGGTGTTTGTATTGTTGACATGTTTTGTTGTTCTTGTGTTGAGTGATTTCCTTTATTAAAATTGTAAATGATGAATAAGATGACGATTAAAAATCCTCCGAATACGATTTCCTTCATTACGCTTTGTCGATTTTTACAGACATCATGTTGAGAGAACCGGCTACCAAAGAATCGTTGAAAACTGTGGCTTGTTCATCTTTTTCTTGCAATCCTAAAGTATATAAAAGCGGAATAAAATGTTCTGGAGTTGGCGCTGCCATTTGAATTTCCTGACCTTGTTTATCGTAATTAATTAACGCTTGATGGTTTCCATCTAAAATAAAATTCCGAATTTTTTCGTTGGCAATATTTGCCCAATCATATCCATATCCTGGCGTCATCATTTTATCCCAAGCAGCCATTCGAAGATTGTGCACTGTATTTCCACTGCCAATAATAAGCACACCTTTTCGGCGTAATGCGGCAAGTTCTCTTCCTAATGCATAATGATAAGACATCGGTTTATTGTAATCGATGCTCATTTCCACAATGGGAACGTCAGCATTAGGATATAAAAACTTTACAACCGTCCAACATCCGTGATCCAATCCCCAATCTTCGGTAAGTTGAACATTTACCGATTTAATCAGTAGAGAAGTTTCTTCTGCCAGTTCTGGACTTCCTGGAGCGGGATATTGAACATCGAACAATGCTTGTGGAAAGCCACCAAAATCGTGAATGGTCTCTGGATGAGGCATTGCGGTGATGAAGGTTCCTCGTGTTTCCCAATGGGCAGAGATGCATAAAATTGCTCTAGGTTTTGGAAGTGTTTTTGCCACTTCCTGAAAACCTTTTGTAAAAATATTATCGTCGATGGCATTCATAGGATTTCCGTGTCCTAAGAATAAAACGGGCATTCTTTCAGTAGGTCCAAAAAGATCAGTTGCTTGATGGAGTGCGTTCAGCTTCATTGCTGCTGCACCTATAGGTAATAGAGCCATGCTTTTTAAAAAATCTTTACGGTTCATTAATCATTCTTTTTCTGAATGTTTTCTACACTCATTTTAACGATACAAAGATCCGTCGAAACCGTATTGACTCGGTAACAGATTTCGGAAGAAGTGTTGTGATTTTAGGAAAAAGGAGTGAATGAAGCTTTGAGTTATCGGCTATATCAACTTCTATTGCTACAAAACTCAATAAAAAAGCCGTCTCACAACTGAGACAGCTTCTTAATTCATGTAAGCGATTCAAATTGCGGAGATAACATCATTTATTCATCATGATTTCTCCACCTTTGAACATTTTAAAAAATCATTATGCCGAGTTTCTACTTGCATTAATGTTTCCGAAAAGCGATCGCATTACCAGTTTTTCATATTCAGTTCGATGCGGAGAATCTTGTTGAACTTTCATCAGTGCATATTGTTGAATACTTAAAAGTGGAAGAACAATTTTTTCACGAATTTTTACCGATTTTCTAGAAAGTGGTTCTTCTTGTTGAAGAATTTTATAACCCGTCAATTCCAACATCATTTCTTTTGAAAGATTGTATTCTTCGTGCAAAATATTCCAAAAAGCGCCAAACTTCTTATTTTCCTTCATATAATAAGTTAAAGGAAAATACGATTTATTCATGCTCATCATTGAATTTTGAACCAACGTTTTGAAAAAGTCTGAATTTCTGTACAAATCAATTACTTCTTTAAAACGACCTTCTTCTTTTAAATGATTCAACGCAAAACCAAAACCAAAAAATCCTGGTACATTTTGTTTGAGTTGGCTCCAAGATCCTACAAACGGAATTGCTCGTAAATCTTCAAACTTCATCTCGTTATTTCCTCCTCGTTTGGAAGGTCTACTTCCGATATTGGTTCTTCCATAATATTCCAAGGTACTCATTTCCTGAAGATAAGGTACAAACATTGGGTGCGCTTTTAAGGCAGAATATTTTTTAAAACTCAATTCTGCAAGCTCTTCAATTAACGATCTTTCGTTAGCCGATAAATCCTTTTTAAAACTTTTGAAAACATCATTTTCAATTCCAGCAGTTAGCAATTGTTCGAAATTATATTTCGCTTGATCGATATTTCCGAAAACAGAAGTAATCGTTTGCCCTTGAATGGTAAGCTCGATTTTATTATTGGCAATCGTTTTTCCTTGTGAAGCGTAGAAATCGTGCGTTTTACCTCCACCTCTTGCTGGTGGTCCGCCTCTACCATCAAAAAAGATCACTCGAATTCCGAATTCTTCAGAAACTTTTGTAAGACGTTCTTTCGCGCGGTAAATTTCCCAATTCGCTTTTAGATAACCGCCATCTTTCGTTCCATCCGAAAATCCGAGCATTATGGTTTGATAATTTCCTCGTTTCCCGATATGTTTTTGGTATTTCGGGAACGAATACAATTCGCGCATTACATCTTCTGCATTTTCCAAACCTTCCATTGTTTCAAACAATGGCACGATATCCATATTGATTTCCTTTTCGGCATAACCTGCCAAACGCATCATTCCGTAAACATTCAGTACATCTTTAATTTCATCGGAATTTGAAATGATATAGCGGTTTAAACCACGTTCGCCATTTCTGCTTTGAATTAATTCTATATTCTGAATATTTTGAAGTGTATCTTGCGTAATGCCTTCAAATTCGTTGGGATCAACAGTAACATCGGTATTCAGTAACCAATCTAATTTTTCATTGGTTGATAAATCAGCAGCATTCTTCCCTGATTTTTTGGTGATAATTTCTTCCACCACTTGTTGATGAATTCTGGAATCCTGACGAATATCCAGTGTTGCAAAGTGTGTTCCGAAAATCTTTACACGATCTTTAAAATCCAACAACAAATTGCGGAACAATCCGTTATGTTCTTGCACCAAAATTTTGTCTGCTTCATCAATTTTGTTCAGAATATACTCGCTTGTAATTTCGCTTTCTTCGGTAAAAATGGCTTTATACAATTCTTGACTTAGTTCATCCAAAACTTTTGTAACACCACGGAAACTTAATCTTCTTCGAAGAATTTTCATGCTTCCGTAATAGCATTTAAGAATATTGGAACGCAACTCTGCAGCAACTTTAATTGTAGTTTCTGCGGTTACAAACGGATTTCCATCGCGATCTCCTCCAGGCCAAAAACCCAACTGTACAACATCGGGATGTGGCGTAAAGTGCTGATCACCAAAGATGTTTTTAATTTTTTTATAAAGCTCACCGATACTTTCGTAATAAACATAACGCAAGTAATAAATAATGCTCATCGCTTCATCCAAAGGTGTTGGCCTTTCTTTATTCACAAAAGGTGTTTTTCCCAATTGTTGTAGCAGCATATCGATATTGGTTACAGAATCTTCCATAATTGCAAAACGCAAATCGTGGATAATACGTTGCACGGTATTCGGATAAAATTGTGTTGGGTGCGCAGTAAATACAATTTTAATAGCAAAATCTTTCAGCTTTTCGCGTGTATGTTGCAATTCATGCTCTTGTACACTTCTTTCATACAGCTGATTAACGGTTCCCGCATCGCTTTCGGAATGCAATCTACTGAAAGCAGCATCTTCGATACTATCGAACAAAACTACCTGACGCTCAATATATTGTATAATTTTAAATAGAAGTTCAATTTTTTGGTTTTCATCCGTTAAATCGGTGTGCTTTTCAAAAAAACTCTCGATGATGTCAATTGGACTTTTGCCTTCCTGCTCGTAACCGATTTTACTTTCTTCATAAAGAAATGGCAATAACATCCCGATATTGGTCATTTTATCATAAGGCAAACTCATAAAGAGTGAATTGTAGATCTGAAATTTATTTTCTACAATTTGCCTGAATTTCTCAGTTTGTTCGTCTTTAATCATAAGACAAAGTTAAGAGATACCCGCTTAACAATAAGGGATAAATAAGAAAAATAATCAGAATTTAAGAAAAATTTAAATTTTTACGGCTTCGAGCGCTTTTGGGAGAAACGTATTTGGAAAAATTTCGCGAGCTTCATCTGTAAAAACCGTTAAATCCGAGTAGCGATTGGAAAAATGTCCAAGAATTAATTTACCAACATTTGCTTGTTGCGCAATTTTAGCAGCTTCCAACGCCGTGGAATGGCCTGTGTAATCTGCCATTTCTTTAAGATCGTGTAAGAATGTTGATTCATGGTACAAAACATCTACATTTTCGATAATAGGTACAACATCCGGTTTCATTCTGGTATCGCTGCAAAACGCATAAGAAACGGAATGATCGGGAGGAAAAGTTAACGAAGCATTTTGTAGAACATAGCCATCATTGAGCACAAAATCTTTCCCGTTTTTAATATTTTGGTAATCGCAAACTTGAATTTCGGGATATTTAGAAATTTCTTCCATGTTCAAATGGCGCTCTTTTGTTTTTTCTCGAAATAAATAGCCGTTGCAATAAATTCGATGATTCAAAGGGATAGTGTATACTTCTACCCTTTTATCTTCATAAATTTTTTCAGAATATGTTTTGTCTAATTCATGGTAAACCACTCCAAATCCGCGTTGCGTTTCCGTAATTTCAAAAATGGTTTCCAACATTTTTTTTATGCCTTTTGGTCCGTAAATATGCAAAGGTGTTTCCCTACCCAACAACCGGAAAGAAGCAATTAATCCTGGTAAACCGAAACAATGATCACCATGTAAATGCGATATAAAAATGTGATTGATTTTTGAAAAACGAACTCTCGCTTTCCGAAGCTGCACTTGAGTTCCTTCTCCACAATCGATTAAAAAATGGCGTTCATCCATTTCTAGAAATTGCGCTGTTGGCGAAGAATGAACAGTTGGTATTGCCGAGTTAAAGCCGAGAATCGTTAAATATGCACTCAAAATTTTTGCTATAAAAAACCAAATATACAGATTTTCAACAAAAATGCGGCACATTTAACGCCGCATTTTGAGTTTCATATCTTCAATAAAAAGAATTGTTTCTTTCCTTTAAATCAAATTTAATTCTTGTTTTTGAATGATGAACAATTCACAATTTAGTCTTTAAATTCACTAATAAAGTGAAGTTTAATATTCGGGAATTTATCTTGAGTCATTGTAATCGTGAAAGAGGAATCGGCCAAGAACACCAGTTGGTTGTACTTATCTCTCGCAAGAAAACGCTGTTTTAATTTGGCAAATTCTTTAAACTCATCCGATTTTTCATCAGCTTCCACCCAACATGCTTTGTGAATAGAAATAGGTTCGTAAGTACATTTTGCGCCGTATTCGTGTTCAAGACGATATTGAATTACTTCATATTGAAGTGCTCCAACGGTACCGATAATTTTTCTACCGTTCATTTCCATTGTAAACAACTGCGCAACACCTTCATCCATTAACTGATCAATCCCTTTTGCCAACTGTTTCGCTTTTAATGGATCGTCATTATTAATGTATCGGAAATGTTCTGGAGAGAAACTTGGAATTCCTTTAAAACTTAATTTTTCGCCGGCAGTTAAGGTATCGCCAATTCGAAAATTTCCTGTATCGTGAAGTCCAACAATATCGCCAGGGAAACTTTCGTCTACAATTTCTTTCTTATCCGCAAAAAATGCATTAGGGGAAGAAAATTTCATGTTTTTACCTTCGCGAACTAAAAGGTAATTTTCATTTCTTTTAAATGTTCCCGAAACAATTTTCACGAAAGCCAAACGGTCGCGGTGTTTCGGATCCATATTGGCGTGAATTTTAAATACAAAACCTGTAAATTTATTCTCTTCTGGACGAACTAAACGGGTATCGCTTTCTTTTGGTTGCGGCTCTGGAGCAATTTCAATAAAGGCATCGAGAAGTTCTCGAACTCCAAAGTTATTTAAAGCAGAACCAAAAAATACGGGTTGTAAATTTCCTTTTTTATATTCTTCGCGATCGAACTGAGGATAAACACTTTGAATAAGTTCTAATTCTTCACGAAGTGTGGCCGCAGCCTTTTCGCCAATAATTTCATCGATACTTGAATCGTTAATATCATCAAACGTAATGCTTTCGCCTACTTTCTGTTTTTTTTCTTCAAGGAAAAGCTGAATGTTGTTTTTCCAAATATTGTAAATCCCTTGAAAATCGCTTCCCATACCGATTGGCAGCGATAAAGGAACAACGGATAAACCTAATTTCTGTTCCACTTCATCTAATAAATCGAAGGCATCCTTCCCTTCTCGATCCAGCTTATTAATAAATACCAGCATCGGGATGCTGCGCATTTGACAAACTTGAACCAATTTTTCGGTTTGCTCTTCTACACCTTTTGCAACATCGATTACCACAATTACAGAATCTACTGCTGTAAGGGTTCGATACGTATCTTCGGCAAAATCTTTGTGCCCCGGAGTATCGAGAATATTAATTTTATGATCTTTATAGTGAAAAGCCAAAACAGAAGTTGCTACGGAAATCCCTCTTTGTCTTTCAATCTCCATAAAATCCGAAGTTGCCCCTTTCTTAATTTTATTGGATTTTACTGCACCCGCTTCCTGAATTGCGCCCCCAAAAAGAAGCAACTTTTCCGTAAGTGTTGTTTTTCCTGCATCTGGGTGAGAGATGATTCCAAAAGTTTTCCTTTTTTGTATTTCTGTGACTAAGTCTGCCATATTCAAATTTATGGCTGCAAAAATCGGGATTTTTATTGAATTTAAAAAGTATGAACGAATGAATATGATGGTAAGAAGAAAAGAGAATCTATAAAAGCAGACCTTTCAATTTTTATATCTTTGCCCAAACATTCTAAGTATGTACCCAAATACAACATTACCGAAATTTACATTTGGATGGAAAGGCGCAGCAGCATTGATTGGAGGCGCATTTCTTCCGTTGCTCCTCCTTTCCCTTGTTGATGTTGCAGTACTGCTGATTTTTAAAACCAATATACAATATAAAGATTGGTATTTGTTGGTTTCGAACACCCTTATGTGGTGTGGCGCTATTTGGGCTTTTGATTTCTGGGTGTGTCGACCTGAAACGGGGAAAAAACTGAATTTTAATTTTAGTAAAAAGAATCTCTACACTTACTTTCTTGTATTTCCAATGATGTTCGGAATGGGCTTAATTACTGAATTCATTTCCTTCTTAATTCCTACAACCGGACCTATTTTCGGCGATTTATACGAATTTTATTCAACGTTCCTGAATCAGCTTTCAAACGATACTATTTTAATGGTTATTATGGCCGTAATTATGGCTCCGATTTTTGAAGAAATCGTGTTCAGAGGCATTATTATGAAAGGTTTATTGAATAAAGGAACGGATCCAAAATACGCGATTTGGATATCCGCTTTAATTTTCGGACTGATTCACGGTAATCCTTGGCAATTTGTGGGTGCAACGTTATTAGGCTTTGTTTTGGGATTGGTTTATTATAAAACAAAATCTTTATTATTGCCAATTTTGTTACACGCTTTTAATAACCTTGTTTCAACTTTAATGATGACCACCTTTAAAACAGAAAGTTTTTCCGACGCATTTCATTTACCAGAATGGGCGATTTTAGGATTGGGAATCGTAATTTTCGCAACCTTTTATTACCTTTTTACAAAACGATATAAAGTAGCCTACTCAGAGGAGAATACGAATTTTTAAATTTAAAATATCTAAAAAAATGGCGCAAGAAATACTAATAGCCACGCATAATCTTCATAAAAAAGAAGAAATTCAGCAAATTTTAGGAAGTGAATACCAAGTGAAATCACTTACCGATTTTGGCATTAATGACGAAATTATAGAAGATGGAAAAACATTTGAGGAAAATGCACAAATTAAAGCCAAATTTTGCTTCGAAAAAACAGGAATCCCAAGTATTGGAGATGATTCTGGTTTAGTGGTGGACGCGCTTGATGGCCGCCCAGGAATTTATTCCGCACGATACGCGGGTGATCATGATTTTGGGAAAAACATCGCAAAAGTGTTGGAAGAAATGCAACTTAAAGACAACCGAAAAGCATATTTTATTACGGTTCTATGTTACTACAGTGCAAACGGCGCTGAATTTTTTGAAGGCCGCATTAACGGAAATCTTCTTAACGAAAATAAAGGATTTAAAGGTTTTGGGTACGACCCCATTTTTGTTCCCAATGGTTATGAGAAAACCTTCGCAGAAATGCTTCCTGAAGAAAAAAATAAGATCAGTCACCGAAAAAAAGCAATCGAAAAACTCTTGAATTTTTTCAAGAAATAAAGGTAGGAAATGAATGAGGCGGCACCTTTGGTGCCGCCTCATTTGTTATTGTTGACTGTTTTTACAGATTTAAATCTTTTTCAACTGATTTAATTTTAGCTTGAAGCATTGGAAGTTTTTCAACAAAATCTTGTTCTGTAGCAATTGAATCTTTTACAGAAACATAGAATTTAATTTTGGGTTCTGTTCCTGAAGGACGAACGCAAACTTTTGTTCCATCTTCTGTATAGAAAATTAAAACATTTGATTTTGGAATATCATCCATCACTGATTTTTCACCGGTTTTAATATCCAATTTTGTTTGTTCTTTAAAATCTTTTAAAACCGCAACTGGAGAACCTGCAATTTCTTTTGGAGGATTTGTACGGAAATCAGTCATCATTTGAGCAATTTCTTCGGCACCAGTTCTACCTTTTCTTACCACATTTACGAGTCCTTCCAAGTAAATACCGATGTTTTCGTAAATTTCGATCAGGTATTGGTAAATGGTTTTTCCTTCAGATTTTAATAAAGCTGCAATTTCGCAAGCCAAAAGAATGGAACCACAAGAATCTTTATCACGAACAAAATCGCCGGTCATAAAACCAAAACTTTCTTCGCCACCACAAATGAATTTTTCTTTTCCTTCTACATCGCGAATCATTTTACCAATCCATTTAAAACCAGTAAGTCCTACCTTGCAATCTACTCCAAATTTTTCAGCAATATCAAAGAAAATATCAGAGGTTACAATGGTTGAACCAATAAATTCGTTGCCGGTAATTTTACCTGCTTTTTTCCACTGATCTAAAATATAATACGTTAAGATTGTATTGGTTTGATTTCCGTTTAAAAGTTGAAGTTCGCCATCCAAATTCCTAACAGCAATTCCTAAACGGTCACCATCAGGATCGGTTCCTATTACGATATCTCCATTGGTAATTTTTGCCAAATCCAACGCCATAGAAAGCGCTGCTGGCTCTTCTGGATTCGGAGAAGCTACTGTTGGGAAGTTTCCACTTGGGATCATTTGCTCGGTAACCAAATCCACTTTTGTGAAGCCTGCTTTTTTCAATGCTTTCGGAATAGTGGTATACGTTGTACCATGGATGGAAGTAAATACAATATTCAAGTTATCGTATCCCGTTTTATCTTTTTGATAAAGCGAATTTTCCATACAAGCATCAATATAAACATCATCTTGCTCTTCGCCTACCCATTCAATTAAATCATCGTTTCCGTTGAATTTAATTTGATCGAATTTCGTGCTATATACTTCTTTAATAATATTTTCGTCGTTTGGTGGAACTACTTGTGCACCATCATTCCAATACACTTTATATCCGTTGTATTCTGGTGGATTATGGGAAGCGGTAAGTACAATTCCTGCATTACATTTTTTGTTTCTTACGGTAAAAGAAAGCTCAGGTGTTGGTCTGTGATTTTTAAACAAAAGCACTTTAATTCCGTTAGCGGTTAACACATCTGCCACCAATTTACCAAACTCTTTAGAGTTGTTTCTAACATCAAATGCTACTGCAACTTTAATTTCTTCACCAGGAAATTGTTCGTGCAGATAATTGGCCAAACCTTGCGTCGCTTGTCCTAAAGTATATTTATTCAAGCGGTTGGTTCCTACGCCCATTACGCCGCGCATTCCACCTGTTCCAAATTCTAGTTCACGATAAAAGGAATCCTCCAAATCTGGGGAATTGGAATCAATAAGTTGCTGTACTTTTTCACGGGTTTCGGAATCAAAAGTATCCGTAAGCCAAAGTTGTGCTTTTTCTAATGTTGTCATTATAATAGTGATTTATCTAATTATCTCTTTATGCTAATTTTTTCAAATGAAATTAATCCAAAGGTTGATTTTCCACAGTGGTTTTTTCGTCTATTTTAAAAGCGCGCACCGGATTGCCATGATAGAGTAATTTGGCTGTATTTTCAACGTTTCCTTTTAAAGAATCTTCTACCGAAAACTCAGCGAAAGCGCCATTAGTAAGTTTCATTTTAACCGTATTCATCTGCCAATAAGGTGCTACAATATTTGCGGTGTCTTTTAATGTTAATACTGCATTTTTGGTAAAGCCCTTAAAATTTGCTAAACTGGTTTGTTGCATATTTACTTCGGCATTTTTACTTCGAATTGCTCCTATAAATTTACTATTATTTTTCAGATTTAGACGAAAATTTTCAGTATTAATTTCACTAGAAACATTAAATTCTACCGAATCGGATAATGAAATGGTTTGTGGACTTTTTTGTGAATAAATGGTAATGTTGTAAAAATCAACTCCTTTAGTTTTTCTTTTTTCGGATATTAACAAAGTGTTATTTTTCACTGTGAAATCCAAATTATCAGCAACATTGGGATACGTTTCAATTTCTATAAAATTGGATTTTGATTGTACCAAGAAGGTCCGAAATTTACCATCTAAATCAATCGCATTAAAAGTTGGAACTTCTTTTTTCTGAAGCTCAATTTGTCCTTCAGGACGAACTTTGCCACAAGAAACCAAAAGTGCAATTACAATAGAACTGTAAAAAACATATTTTTTCATAGGATTTAAAAATAATCTTGGAAACGATTAATTTAATTTAAAATGTTTACTTTCAATAATTTACAACACTTCTTCAATATGGTAATTTTCATGATCTCTTGTTGTTCTGATAATTAACTCGCCCAAAAATCCTGCAACAAAAAGTAAAGTTCCGAGAATCATTGTGGTGAGCGCAATGTAAAACCATGGATTATCCGCAATAAGATTTCCGTAAATTTTATAATGATAAACATCGATTAACTTTGAAAATCCCAACCAAAGCGCCGATAAAAAGCCGAAGATAAACATTAAGGTTCCTACCGCTCCAAAGAAATGCATTGGTCTTCCGCCGAAACGACTTACAAACCAAAGTGTAATTAAATCGAGAAATCCGCGTACAAATCTCTCGCTACCAAATTTTGAACTTCCGAAAGGTCGCGCCTGATGCTGAACTGGTTTTTCAGTAATTCTTCTAAAACCTGCATTGGCAGCCAAAACCGGAATATAGCGGTGCATATCACCGTACACATCGATGGATTTTACCACTTGTTTTCGATATGCTTTTAATCCACAATTAAAATCATGCAATTCTACCCCTGAAACTTTACGTGCTGCAGCATTAAATAGTTTTGAAGGAAGATTCTTGGTCATCACATTATCAAACCTTTTTTTCTTCCAGCCCGAAACTATGTCGTAACGTTCGTTCACAATCATATCATACAATTCCGGAATTTCTTCGGGATAATCTTGCAAATCCGCATCCATCGTTATTACAACATCACCATTAGCTTTTGCAAAAGCGGCGTGCAATGCTTGTGATTTTCCATAATTTCTTGAAAATTTAATTCCGTGAATCTGAGGATGTTGAATTTTTAAATTTTCGATAATGGGCCACGACAAATCGGTACTTCCGTCGTCTACAAACCAGACTTCGTACGAGTATCCTTGTTTTTGGCAAACCGCATCAATCCTGGAAAATAGTTCTTCCAGAGATTCTTCTTCATTTAAAAGCGGGATAATAATGGATAAATTCATGCTTTGCAATACAAATATTGAGGTGAAGTTTTACAACGGTATAACTCTTTTGTAACCGATTGTTTTCAGCATTCAAAAATACGGATTTCCGTTTAAAAAATTAGCGTGCGTTTCGAGTTTTAAAGAATGCTCCAAAGAATAAAGAAATCACGACGTAGAAAAAGAAAATCGCTCCAAAATAAACGGAGAAATGTTTGAAAGTAAGCATATCTTTCTTTTTCATTTCTTCGGGCGTAAAACTGGTGAGGCGTTCTTGATATTTTTGCTCCAGTTCTTCAACATCTTCTTTATGTTTCAATATTTTTTTTGCCTTTGTATATTCCAAATCCAACTCGGATTTTTGACGCTGAACATATTGATAATTGAGTAAATCTTTCGCATCAGTATCTACAAAATTCAGGAACGAAAAAATACTTGTTAGCGATAAAATCCCTCCAAAAAACATCGGAATAAATGCTCTTCTAAATGCTTCTTTAAATGTGATGCTTCCGTTAAATTTCCAAAATCGATACACGGAAATAAAAGCAACGGCACAATAAAGAATGGGCAAAATAAACGAATTCACCTTCATTGTAACGGTAAAAAAATCTATTCCGGAAAAAAAATAGTACACTACGAAAAAAATTAACATAGTGATAATGAATAAAATACCACCTAGGGCCAAAGGATTTTTTGTCATAAAACGATTTATCAGTTTGATATTTTTTAAAAATGCGTATATTTGCAACGGCAAGTCCTACACAACCAGCTCCTGAGAATCCTCCAGGGTGGGAACGCAGCAAAGGTAATCGGTTGTAGCGGTGTGATGTAGATCGCTTGCCATTTTTTATTTCTCTTTTTTGATATCTTCTATCAATTTTACATGCGACCAATTTTCACCTGTTTTGATTCTGTGAATCTGCATATCTGAAACTCCGAATTGTTTTGAAAGTTTGTTTAGGGAATCCCCTTTCTTTAGGCGTTTTTTTATACGTAATACTTCCATTTCTTTAAGTTTTGAAGCTTTTACTTGTGGAACTTGCTCCATAAACTGTTTATTGAACTCGCGAAGAATCATTTTGGGATGTTTTTTAAAGCGTTCATCCAAATCTTCTTTTGTTGCCCAAGCCAAATTAGAAACTTCATTATTGGTTTTATCAAAATCTTTATGAATAACAAATTGATATTCTGGACCTTCTGGTTTATCAAGGAAAAGATCAGCAACAGCTTTGTGATATAACACTGCAAGATTAATGCAGTATTTTTTGGTGAGCCTTGTGTTGAGTTTTTTACGTTTCTGAATTAATTCATCACGATTTTCTCTTAATTTAGCAACTTGATCTTCAAAAGGTGCTTTGTTTTTCTTCTCTTTAATTTGAATGTTAATTTCATTAATTTCAGCATTCAGATTATCTATTTTTTCCAGATCTTTTTCAGACCATTTTTTACGAAGTTTCGATCGTAAAATACGATATCCACTTTGTTTGCTGCCTTCGAGAATATTTCCGTCGGGATACATTTTATTGTACGTTTTGATATTGCCTTGGTTGGAAACTTCAATTTTATAAAATCCTTCAAACTCAAAATCTAAGGGATATTCTTTCCAAATTTCTTTACTTTTCATACTTTCTATTTTTCATTCTATTTCATACTTAAATTTCAAAAACTTCACCTAAGACAGGGAGTTTCAACGCTACATTTCGATCTTCAAAATGTTTCTTTGCTTCTTCATGATTAATGGTAATCGCAGGAAAGGTATCGAAATGACACCCGATTACTTTTGGGGTTTTCAATAATTCTGCCGCAGCAAAACTGGCTTTTCGAGCACACATTGTATAATGCGATCCTATTGGCAAAATCGCACAATCGATTGCACCAAAAAGTTGAGGAAAATACGCCATATCCGCCATTACTCCAGTATCTCCCGCAAAGTAAATATTCTTTTCTGGAGTGCGAAAAATATACCCACATGGTTGGCCACCATATGAACCATCCGGGAACGAACTTGTGTGCGACGCTGGAACCATCGAAATTTTTAAATCTTCAATTTTTGCTGAACCACCAAAATTTAAATCATTATTATGCGAATGCTTGAAATACCCACAAATTTCTGGTTGGCCGATAAGAATACTTTCCGGATATGCGTTTAAAACTTCTTGTACATCTGCGATATGATCGCCGTGCGCATGGGTAATTAAGATATAATCGATCTTTTGTGCTTGTATATCAAAGCCCGATTTTTCTTTTTCAAAATTATAAAACGGATCTGATAAAATGGTTTTTCCTCTATATGTGAACAGAAAACAGTTCTGCCCTAAAAATTGAATTTTCATAACTTTTACTTTTTAAACAAGAATTTATTTCATCTTTTTTCATACAGAAAAAAGACATCTTTATCGCATTGAAATTGTTTTGCTTTGATGCTATACACGACGCAAACAATACCCTAAGAATTATTGATCTATTGACGAAAAGGCAATCAAAGATAACTATTTTTTATGATATGCCTTCAACATTAACGTTATTTATGATTCCAACTTTGACGGATAAAGTACTGACGAACTGACGGATCGTGTTAGAATTTATTCAAACCGTAGGAAAGCAAAACCGCCATCATTAATGTTAACAGCCCAACTTGTTTTAAGAAAGGATCTAAATCTTTCGGTTCCTTTACGGACAGAATTTTACGCCTCATAGCCATCATTGGGAATAACAAAATCATCACCATAAACGGATAATAATTGCCTGTTTGAAAGAAATTATTCAAACCTAAAAAAATTAAAATCAACAATAAAGGCAATTGAAGTAAAATGGTTTGATATACCATCGCCTTACCAAATCCTAAGCGTAAAGCTAATGTTTTTTTACCAGAAAGTCGATCGCTTTCAATATCGCGCATATTATTCAAATTCAAAACAGCAGCACTCATACAACCGACTGCAGCTGCGGGAAGTACAATATCCCAATCCCAAGTTTTTGTAAACAAAAAATAGCTTCCACAAACCGAAACCAAACCGAAGAATATAAACACCATTACATCGCCTAAGCCAAGATATCCGTACGGTTTTTTACCTACAGTGTATCCTATTGCCGCTAAAATGCAAGCCACACCAAGCGCAATAAAAATCCAAAATTCTTTTACAAATCCTGGAAAAAACGATTTGTATAAAAGAAAAATTGTGGCAGCTAACGATAAAATTGCAAATAAAATTACCGCGTTGCGCATTTGTTTTGC
Organism: Bacteroidota bacterium; assembly: GCA_023422635.1. GTDB lineage: Bacteria > Bacteroidota > Bacteroidia > Flavobacteriales > Weeksellaceae > JAFAGO01. Next base: position 90,020 of record JAFAGO010000051.1, on the reverse strand, counting down.
TGTAATTTTTCCCGATGCAACTGCTCTACTTTCTGCCTCGTTTACGCGTAATGCATCGGTACCTTTTACACCATCGCCGTAATCGTTTGCAAAATTTGAAAGAATTTGATACAAAAGTGTGACGAGTAAAGCGAGTGCCAAAATCGTCCAATCCCATTCTTTTCCTTCGGAAACTAAACGCCATCTTGCAATAAAACTTCCTACAATAATTCCACTGATAGACAGCGGCAATGTGCGCAAACGTGCGGCTTTAATCCAATCGATCATATTATTTTTGAAAATGACTACTAGGCAATTCTCTAAATTTATTCTTCAAAGCAAAAATTGCCTTGATTACGAAATCCATTGATTTTCTCCAAAATCAGGTTTTCTTTTTTCTAAAAATGCATTTCTTCCTTCTTTTGCTTCGTCTGTCATGTACGCTAAACGTGTTGCTTCACCAGCAAAAACTTGTTGCCCAACCATTCCATCGTCGGTTAAATTCATTGCGAATTTGAGCATTCTTATTGATGTTGGAGATTTTGCTAAAATTTCTTGCGCCCATTCGTAAGCGGTATCTTCCAATTCAGCATGCGGAATTACCGCATTTACCATTCCCATATCGGCAGCTTCTTGAGCGGAATAATTTCTTCCAAGAAAGAAAATTTCTCTTGCTTTTTTTTGTCCGACCATTTTTGCCAAATAAGCAGATCCGTAACCACCATCAAAAGAAGTAACATCCGCATCGGTTTGTTTGAAAATTGCATGTTCTTTACTTGCCAAAGTTAGATCGCAAACAACATGAAGAGAATGCCCTCCACCAACAGCCCAACCATTTACTACAGCAATTACAGCTTTAGGCATAAATCGTATTAAACGTTGAACTTCTAAAATATTCAAACGGTGTCTACCATCCTCGCCAACGTAACCTTGATGCCCACGAGCTTTTTGGTCACCACCACTGCAGAAAGCTTCTACTCCGTCTTTCGGACTTGGACCTTCGCCAGTTAAAAGCACAACCCCTATTGAAGAATCTTCAGAGGCATCATAAAATGCATCGTACAATTCTGAAGTAGTTTTTGGTCGGAATGCATTGCGAATTTCGGGTCTATTGAAAGCAATTCTCGCGACGCCATTACATTTTTTATAGGTGATATCTTCGTACTCTTTTGCGGTTTTCCAGTCGATACTCATCGGAAATTAAATTTTAGATTTCAAAGCGTAAAGATACGGAAAAGAAGTTGAATTGAGGAATTGAACGTTGAATCGCGAGGATCACGCGAAAAATGAAATCAACATTTATAAAAACATCCTTTTAGAATCAGAGAAAAAAAATGAAAAGTTGGTATCCTAATCCCTATCGACTTCTTTAATAACTTTTTCTGCCGTTTCTGAGTCTTCAGATTTTACATACAAAATGTAAAACTGGTTAACGGGCATCAAAGCCACATTATTGATAAATTCATTTTTGATGTAGCTTTCAATTCCTCTGGAAGCGAGCTTGGTTTTCATGATTTCCACTTCGTATAGGTAATAACTTTCAAAAATACGGACGAACTCAAGCATAATACATTGTTTAAAAAAGTGAAAACTACCAAGTGAAAAACCTCTTCTCATCGAATCAATACCTATACCAACGACTCAAATTCAATACCCTTTTTAAGATTTTGAATGATTATCCATCACCCCTAAAATCCGTTTCATTTTGTTTTGTACTTTTTTATGATGAAATTCAGCTTTTAAAGCTTTCATACAATCAGCACATAAACAATCGTCGTATTTGGATTGGATAAATTCCAGTTCAGCATGATTCAAGCGAACGGTTGAACATTGACAAAGCAAAATAGAGCCCACTTTACATTCAAAAGCCACTTTGCATTTTGGACAATATTTTTCTTCGTGCTTCAAATTAATCGCTCTAAAAATTTTACTTCCTCGAGTCTATAAAATTAAAAATTCATATTTACCATCAAAACTATTGCTTTAAAGATACAATTTATCGTGTTTCAATTTTTCTTGATTTCAAATTTTCTAAAAAAAAGAGAGAGATGAATAGAAAGTAAGAAACGATTTCACAAGTTTCAAATTTCTGTACCTTTTCTTCGATTGATGAAAAAATAAACGGGTACACCCAACAAAACCAGTAATAAGCCTGGCCACGTGTATTGAGGTTTATAAAAGATGAGCAAAATGCAAAATGCTGATCCTATTAATAAATAAAAAATGGGCGTTACCGGATATAACCACGTTTTGTATGGTCGTTCTAAGTTTGGTTTTTTTATTCGGAGGTAAATCACTCCGAAAACAGTAATCATATAAAAGAGAACAATTACAAACGAAATCATATCCAAAAGGTTTCCGTATTGCCCACTCAAACATAAAATACTTGCCCAAACGCCTTGCATCCAAAGGGCTTTTCCTGGTACATTATTGTTATTGTTTTCCGCTGCAGCTTTAAAAAACATCCCATCTTTCGCCATGGTTTGAAAAACTCTAGCTCCAGCTAAAATTAATCCGTTATTGCATCCAAAAGTTGAAATCATCACTAAAATTGCAATAATAATAGTCCCTAAGCTTCCAAAAATATTTTCAGAAGCTGCAACTGCCACTCGATCGTTCGCTGCGAAAGCAATTTCGTCTCGGTTCAACGCATTTAGGTAAACCAAATTCACGAGCATATAAAGAATCATCACTAAAGATGTTCCGATAATCATCGATTTCACGACATTTTTCTTTGGATTCTCAATTTCGCTGGATACAAAAGTTACACTTTCCCAAGCCACACTCGAAAATACAGAACCCACCATTGCGGCGGCAATTCCTCCTAAAAGTGTCATCCCTGAAATTTCCTTCCAACCACTTTTAAGAAATTCACCACTTGAATTTTTATCTAAATTGTTAAACGATTGCGTACCAAAACTGAAATTTTCATCCAAAAAAGAATATTTCACCAATATAAATCCTAAAACGATAATCCCAAGAATTGCTGCTATTTTTGAAACGGTGAAAATATCTTGCACCACTTTCCCACTTTGAATTCCGCGCGTGTTAATATACGTTAGCAGCAAAATCACAATAATGGAAAGAATTTGAATCCAAGTAATTTTAAACGCACCACTTTGAAAGAGCGGAGCAGAATCGTTAAGTGCAGGAATTAAGTACGCGGTAAATTTTCCAAATGCCATTGCTACTGCAGCGATAGTTCCCGTTTGAATTACCGTAAACAATCCCCAACCGTAAAGAAATCCTGTCATTTTGCCGAAAATTTCTTTCATATAGGTGTACTGTCCGCCCGCTTTCGGAAAAATTGAAGATAGTTCACCGTATGAAATTGCCGCAGCAACCGTCATAATCGCCGTTATAATCCAGACAATCACCAGCCAAAAACCCGATCCTAAATTCCGCATCATATCGGAGGTTACAATAAAAATTCCGCTTCCAATCATGGATCCCATCACCAACATTATCGCATCCCAAAGTTTCAGTTTTTTTTCCATATTTTTCTTAATGCAGCATCAAATATAAATAATTCATATCAAAAATGGAATAAAAATGCATTTCCATTATAATTGTTAAATGATAATTATTGAAAATAAATTCAATTTGAATATTTTTTATAATTTTGAAAAAATTCTTTTAAAATGAAAAAACTAATCCTCACACTTTTAATCTCTACTGGTGTTTTTTGTTTTGCGCAAGAACGCATTCAACATAGTCCTCCAAAAGGTAACGCTTTGGTTGGCGAAACCTACGGAGCAGGCGTTTCCAAAGCTAAAGTAAAAAAGGCTGTTAGCCCTGAACAACTTGATAAGGAACTTAAAACAGCAAAAAAGCTTGAAGACGTCGCCGTTAAAGGAAAAGTTATCGACGTTTGCCCAAAGAAAGGTTGCTGGCTGACCATCGAAACTGAAGATCACGATCAATTTTTCGTACGAATGAAAGATTACTCTTTCTTCGTTCCTACCGCGTTGAAAGGAAAAACCGTAGTGCTTGAAGGAACCGCAGAGCAAAAAATAGTTTCTGTTGAAGAACAAAAACATTACGCTGAAGATGCAAAAAAAACACAAGCTGAGATCGACGCCATTACTCAACCTCAAGAAGAAATTCGATTTTTAGCGAATGGAATTAAAGTGGTTAAGTAGAAAATAGTGGAATAGGAAAAAATTTCGGCGAAGCCTTTGGCTTCGCCGAAATTTTGTTTTTTTAGCAACTTAACTTCAAACATGAATCATACAATCTGAAAATTCTGAGGAGCATCCAACTTTGGATATTTATTGATGCACTTGAAAAACTTCCCCGTGCAATCGATTTCTTTCCATCCTTTCTTCTTCCCACAATCGCCAACTTCAACCACAATTGGGACAAAAGAAATTTCCTGATTTCCTTCGATATAATTTTCTTTATATTGAATTGCAACATCAAGAACACACTCGAAGTCGGTATTTAGTTTCACATTTCTATAAATAATATCGTAATGATCTTCCCGATTTTCGGGAATTTCGAAATAACTTTCCCACCCTTCCGTATCACCATCCAAATTTGCAATTGCCTTCAAGCCTTCATAAAGTGCGATGGTATAAATCATTCGTGTCCCTTCACGTTTATAATCATCTGGAAAATGTCCGCCTTCATATAAAATCGTCGGAATTCCCAATTTGGTAAAATTATCACCTGTAGAAGTCGGGTAAAAGGCGTCATTATAACGTGCAACCTGATTCGGAATTAAATCCGATATCCCTTCCACAATTTTAGCGATTACCGCCATGCTTTTTTTTCGAGTATCTGTAACTTCTCTTTCAAAATTCTCGGCAGGAGAGAGGAAGGAGAGGGTCGCCGGATGCACTCCGTCGCTACTGAAGATGGTTCGCTGCTCATGAAGATTAAGTGCGTAATCATAATTTCCATTTTGAGCGATGGCTTTTAGATAAGGAAATTCCTTACTCGATTCTTTCAAATAATCTCTATTCAAATCTATATCTAAGGCATTTCTTCTTTTCCATTTTTCCGAACCGTCAGGATTTAACATAAAAATGAAATCCAACGTAATTTTTGAAAAAAGTTCCTCCGCCAGTTTTTCTTGAAAGGTGAACGATTGTAAAAGATCAAGCATCGCATGTGTTGCATTGCTTTCGTTTCCGTGCATTTGCGACCAAGCGAGTATACGAATAGAACCCATTCCTAAAGACGCTTTATATATAGGTTTACCTAAATAAGAGGTTCCAATTTCTGTAATGCAATCGCTGAGATTCTCCTGTAAAAATTTTTGAAGCCTTTTAGGCGAAATATAGCGATTAGGGAAATTAGGGTTTTGAAGGTATTTAAGTTCTGTCGGCATTTTAAAATCTGTTTACAATATTCAAATGTAATTGTTTTTACGTTTCCCACAATGATTTACTTTTGTAAATTATTTAAACAAGTCAAAATGTCAGTTTGTCTGTTGATTATTTTGTGGATTGATATATTGATAATCAAAAAATGTAAAATACAAAATATCAGTATTTTAGACGATTTAATTAAAGTATTAGAGTTAATCTACTTGAAGTCAATAAATAGGGTGTTTTACGCATTTAATAGTTATTTGATTAAACGAGAATTTGCACTGAAAAAACAATAATAAAACAATGTTTTACATTTGTAAAATACATGAATTAAACTACTGAAAATCGTATCTTTGGAGCTTAACCATTATTATGTCACACGAACTGATTTTCACTATTGGCTTTTTGGCCTTTATTGCGTTTGTACTCGCGCTAGATTTGGGTATGTTAGGAAAAAAGAAAGAAACTGTTTCGCTTAAACAAGCTGGTATTATGAGTTTCATATTTGTTTCTTTTGCTGTTGCATTTTATTTCATACTCCTCTCCTATGGAGATTACCTTCACACTATCGATAGCATGGATCGCTTACAGGAAGTTATCCAGAAACACCACCATCCCGTAAAAATTGTTCCCGATAATTTGGAGCGCAGTATCGAATTGTACAATCAAAATCTCGCAGTAGAATTTTTTACGGGTTATGTTGTCGAGTATGCACTTTCGGTTGATAATATCTTTGTAATCCTTTTAATATTTAGTTCATTCAGCGTTGATCCAAGAAATTATCACCGTGTTTTATTTTGGGGGATTTTAGGAGCGATTGTGATGCGCTTTGTATTTATTTTCGTGGGCGCAGCGCTCATTAGCCGTTTCGACTGGATTCTCTATATTTTTGGTGCATTTCTGGTTTATTCTGGAGTGAAAATGTATCTTGACAGAAACAATAAAGAACAGATTGATACGCGAGAGCATCCTGTTGTAAAGTTTGCGAACAAACATTTTAGAGTTTACCAGAATTTTGTAGGTGAGCGTTTTTGGGTGAAGAAGAATGGAGTTCTAATGATGACTCCCCTTTTCCTTGTGTTAATTATTGTAGAATTTACCGATTTAATTTTTGCAGTAGATAGTATTCCCGCAATTTTCTCGGTTACAAAAGATCCTTATATTGTATTTTTCTCAAACATATTTGCAATCCTTGGGTTACGTTCAATGTTCTTCTTGCTCGCTGGTGTAGTTGAAAAACTACGATACCTTAAAGTAGGATTGGCCGTATTATTAATCTTTATTGGATTAAAGATGTTATTCCACCATTATTTGGATGGTATCGGTTTTAAAACGACAGATTCTCTACTGATTATTTTAGGGATTTTAGGAATTAGTATTATCGCTTCCTTACTTAATCCAGTAAAGGTGGTAAGGGATAAAAATTTGAACTTTAATCCTGATAAAGAAGACAATACGATGAAATAAAACTTCTAAATAAGTATTGATAAAGAATGTGGAAAACGACTTTTCCACATTTTTTTTGTCTTGATAATAAGTAAATCAGCTAACTTTTTCTCTATAGATGAAATAAAATAGTAAATACAGTTTTTAATTTTATTAACACATTAACTAAGTGGACTTTAAATAGAATTATCTCTACTTAACTTTAACTACACTAAAATATCGAGATGATCATTAGCTACTCCATTTTTCGTGTAAATGTGAGTTATTCACAACGGAGAAGAAAATGTGCGGTAATAAGTAGTAGTTTTCCACATTTAACATTAAATATAGTGATTTTCAATTACTTAAAGTATTTACTATTGTAAATTACACGTTTTACTTTTGTAATTCATTTCGTTTTACATTTGTTATTTTATTTTAATACATTTGTAAATGTAAATTTTATAAGAAAGATGAACATCAACGATCGCATTTCTAAAATAATTGAGTATTCTTCATTAACGCCGTCTGAGTTTGCTGATGAGATTGAAGTGCAACGTTCGTCGATTTCTCACATCACTTCGGGTAGAAATAAACCTTCATTAGATTTTATCGTTAAAATCAAGAATAAATATCCCGAGCTATCTTGGGATTGGCTAATTAACGACGAGGGCGAAATGCTACAAAAGAAAGATGAAGAAACGCAAGTACCTGAAATTCAAAAGCAAAAAACTTCCCTACCCGACCTTTTCAATTTGATTAACGATGAAAATTTTGGAGTAACCGAACGGGAAGATAAAATTCAGAAAGAAGTACCGAAGGAAATAGCTTCAGAATTGCCTAAAATTGAATCCAACCCAAAGCAAAATATTTTAAGCGATTCTCAGCGATTAGAAAAAAAAGCTGAAATCGCCACAGAAATTCCTCAAAAAAAGAAAATAAAAAGAGTACTCCTTTTTTTTGATGATCAAACTTTTGAAAGCTTCGAATCGTAATCGATATTCTTTTTCGATCTTAAAATTATTAAGTGTACGTCAATCGTTTTTGAAAATATAAATGCGTTTCTTTTCCGAAACGCATTTTTTTTGAAATAGAATTATTCAATTTTCATTTCAGGAATTTCACCTTCGATCAAAAGATCAGCTTCGGTAGATTTAACAATATGCTCAACCGCAACTCCAGGCGCACGTTCCAAAAGTTTAAAGCCCTGTGCCGTAACTTCCAAAACCGCTAGTTCAGTTACAATTTTTTTCACGCATTGTACACCAGTTAACGGAAGTGTACATTTTTTGAGAATTTTAGATTCTCCCGCTTTGTTTACATGCATCATGGCAACGATGATATTTTCCGCAGATGCCACCAAATCCATTGCTCCACCCATTCCCTTCACCATTTTTCCTGGTATTTTCCAGTTGGCAATATCTCCATTTTCTGAAACTTCCATCGCACCAAGAATGGTAAGATCTACTTTTTTTGAACGAATCATTCCGAAGCTTAGCGCAGAATCGAAAAACGATCCTCCCGGAAGAAGGGTTATGGTTTGTTTTCCAGCATTAATTACATCGGCATCCTCTTCTCCTTCGTACGGAAATGGTCCCATTCCTAAAACTCCATTTTCACTTTGAAATTCTACATTCAGTTCATCAGGAACATAATTGGCGACCAATGTTGGAATTCCAATTCCGAGATTTACATACATTCCATCTTTTACTTCTTTTGCAATTCGTTTTGCTATTTGTTCTTTAGTTAACGCCATTTTCGTTTCTATTTCGGGTTGTACGCTGTTCGATTCTCTTTTGAAATTTTTCTCCCTGAAAAATTCGTTGCACCATGATCCCAGGAATATGAATTTGGTTGGGATCTAAAACGCCAGGTTCCACCAGCTCTTCTACTTCGGCAATGGTGATTTTTCCTGCGCCAGCCATTGGAAAATTAAAATTTCTGGCAGAACCTTTGAAGACTAAATTTCCGGCGTAATCGCCTTTCCATGCTTTTACAATGGAAAAATCGGCTTCGAACGCATATTCCAAAATGTGAGGTTTTCCGTTGAAAATTTTTATTTCTTTGCCTTCAGCGACTTCGGTTCCGTATCCTGCAGACGTATAAAAAGCGGGGATTCCTGCTTGTGCTGCACGGCTTCTTTCGGCAAGTGTACCTTGTGGAATTAAATCAACTTCTAATTCTCCGGAAAGCATTTGTCTTTCGAATTCGGCATTTTCGCCAACATAAGAGGAAATCATCTTTTTGATTTGCCTTTTCTGAAGCAATAATCCAAGTCCAAAATCATCCACACCCGCGTTGTTAGAAATACAGGTAAGGTTTTTCACATTGCTTTCTACTAAAGCCGCTATTGAATTTTCTGGAATTCCACAAAGTCCGAAACCACCCAGGAGGAGCGTCATTCCATCCGAAATTCCCGAAATGGCTTCCGCTGCATTTTTTACTCTTTTATCGATCATATTTTACGGTTGATTTGATGGAGAGAAAATACAAAATCTTATATTGATGGAAAAGTGTTTTCTTTTTTAATATGAAAGTGGTGGTATTCGGTGATATCTATACATAGTATGATCTCCTCTTTCTTCTTTCTTCTTTCCTCTTTGCTCTTTTTTCACTTACGAATATCCATTTGTTTTCTTTTATAATTATCTATTAATTAATATGATACAAACAATGCTTCGACGGAGCTCAGCATGACAATCCTAAAAATGACACGTTACTTTTGTGCGGTTTCAGTTTGAGCATAATCAAAGAGTTCGTTTCTAATACGACAATCAAATTCTCTTTACTCTTTACTCTTTTTTCTTTTCCGAATGTCCATTTGTTTTCTTTTATAATTATCTAATACCTAATATTTTACATACAATGCTTCGACGGAGCTCAGCATGACAATCCTAATACTAAAAGGTTACTTTTATACGGTGCAAGTCTGAGCATAATCAAAGATTTCGTTTCTACTACGACAATTAAATACTCTTTGCTCTTTTTTCTTTCTTCTCTGATCAAATGCGTGAGCGATGGTAGTGGAAATCCCGCAGTAAAGAAGACGCGAGCGAAGCGAGCGGCAATGAGCGAGGAATTAAAACGAACGTAGCGACCCGACGCGGAGGGAAAACGTTTACAAAGTTTCTTACTTTGTAAATGTGAAACAATGAAAGGGACACGCCCCTATTAAAAAAGACATAAAAAAGAATGCAAAAAACGAATAAAAATTAGGCTAAGTTGTTGTACGACAGAAAAATTTGTTTTATTTTTGCACCCTGTTAATCAACCTCTGACGATAGACGTGAACGTTGGTTGGCTTTAAACTTATTTTTTTAAACTAATGGATTTAGTAAAGTACGTACAAGACAAGTACATCGCAAAAAAAGAATTCCCTGAATTCAAAGCGGGTGACACCATCACCGTTTACACAGAAATTAAAGAAGGTAACAAAACCAGAACACAGTTCTTTAAAGGAGTTGTGATCCAACTAAGAGGAACTGGAGCTACCAAAACATTTACCATCCGTAAAATGAGTGGTGATGTAGGCGTAGAAAGAGTATTCCCTATTAACATGCCTGCGCTTCAAAAAATTGAAGTGGATAGAAGAGGTAAAGTTAGAAGAGCAAGAATTTACTACTTCAGAGATCTTAGAGGTAAAAAAGCGAGAATTAAAGACGCTGCCTTCAAAAAATAAGATTTTAAAAGTCACAAAAAAGAACCTTTCAATGTATTTGAAAGGTTTTTTTTGCTCATTTATTGGCGTACTTCTAGCGATTTAAAGTGACCACACGGTTATTCTTCAATGACAATTGAACATCAATTAGTCGCTGATTACTGCTTCCTCGAAATGGCAATTCTTGTGTTTTCTTTTTTAAGATAAATGGTCCATCGACTAAAACATCAAGAAAAGAAAGGATTGGTAAAAATTGTGGTGTTCTCTTAATTTTTTCAAAGGTATGCCCCGTGTAACACCAAATACTTTTGGCGGTTTCTCTCTTTATTCTTTCTGCCAATTGTGTAAATCCTTGTATTTGATCGAAAGGATCTCCGCCCGAAAAGGTTACATCCGCAAAAATATGATGATGAATAATCCGCATTATTTCATCAATTTCAATCCATTTTCCATTGTTTAAATCCCAAGATTCTGGATTATGACAACCCACGCATTCATGTTGGCAACCAGCACTGTAAATGGACGTTCGAAATCCTGGTCCATCGGCAGTGGTATCTTCAAGAATATCTAAAACGCAAATTTTATTGGTGTACGACACGATCTTTTAATTCAGATAATTTTGAGTGATTCCAACGGTTGGTTGTTCCTACCAAATAACCCGTAATTCTTTGCAAACAATCGATATTGGTACTGTTACATTTCGGGCAATGCTTGATATTGGATTCTGCGTTTTCGAAGCCACAATCTAAACAACGATTGCGATTGTGATTTACGGAAACATAGCCCATATTATAATGATCCATAAAATCTACAACTTTCATAATAGATTCTGGATTGTGGGTAGCATCCCCATCAATTTCAACGTAAAAAATATGACCGCCTTTTGTAAGTTCATGATACGGCGCTTCTACTTCTGCTTTATGCTGCGCGCTGCATTTAAAATATACGGGAACATGATTAGAATTGGTATAATAATCGCGGTTGGTAACGCCTTCAATACTGCCAAAATCCAATCGGTCTTTTTTTGTAAATTTACCAGAAAGTCCTTCTGCTGGTGTCGCCAAAACGCTATAATTATGTCCAAATTTTTCAGAAAAAACTTTTGCTTTTTCATTCATAAATTTAATTACTTTTAAGCCAAGTTCCTGTGCTTTTTCATCTTCACCGTGATGTTTTCCCATCAATGCTACCAATGCTTCTGCAAGGCCAATAAAACCAATTCCAAGCGTGCCCTGATCAATCACTTTTTCAATGGATGCATTCGGATCAAGCGCTTCGGAATGATTCCATAACGTGGACATTAATAAAGGAAACTGCTTTGCTTGAGCTGTTTTTTGAAAATTAAACCGCTCATTTAACTGTTCTGCAGTGAGATCGAGAATTGCTTCTAATTTTTCAAAATATTTTTCAATTTTATCTTCCTGATTCAAAATATTCTTACATTCTAAAGCGATACGCACCAAATTAATGGTTGAAAAGGAAAGGTTTCCTCTTCCTACAGATGTTTTTTCTCCATTTCTGTTTTCAAAAACACGAGTTCTGCATCCCATTGTGGCTACTTCATATTGGTAGCGTTTAGGATCATTTGGATTCCATTTTTCATGTTGGTTAAAAGTAGCGTCGAGGTTTAGGAAATTCGGAAAAAACCGTCTTGCGCTAACTTTACAAGCGAACTGATATAAATCATAGTTTGGATCTTCGGGTAAAAAATTAACGCCTTTTTTCTTTTTCCAAATTTGAATTGGGAAAATAGCAGTTCCTCCATTCCCGACTCCTTCATTTGTAGATTTTAAAAGTTCCCGAATCACGCAACGCCCTTCGGCAGACGTATCGGTTCCGTAATTTACCGAACTGAATACGACTTGATTTCCACCGCGAGAATGAATGGTATTCATGTTATGAATAAATGCTTCCATCGATTGATGTACGCGTTTCACTGTCATATTGATTGCATGTTGAACAATCTTTTCTTCACCTGTTAAACCACTGGTTTCTTTATCGATAAAATCTTGAATTTCAGAAGTATAGAGATGCTCATAATTTTCGGATGTAAGCGCTTCTATTTCTTTAATTTCTTCGATAAAACTTTTACGCACAAAAGGTGCCATATAGAAATCAAATGCCGGAATTGCTTGTCCGCCATGCATTTCGTTTTGTGCAGTTTCTAAAGAAATACAGGCGAGCATGGAAGCAGTTTCAATTCTTTTTGCAGGTCGGGATTCGCCATGTCCTGCACAAAATCCGTGGTGCAAAATCTTGTCTAATGGATGTTGAACGCATGTTAAACTTTTAGTCGGATAATAATCTTTATCATGAATATGAAGGTAGTTCGATTGAACGGCTTCTTTAATTTTTTCGTTCACCAAATAATCATCAACAAAAGGTTTTGTGGTTTCGCTGGCGAATTTCATCATCATTCCTGCAGGCGTATCTGCATTCATATTTGCATTTTCACGCGTTACCTCGTTGGCTTTGGTTTCAATAATTTCGAGGAATATATCTTTGGTTTTTGCCTTTCTGGCAATGCTTCTTTGATCTCGGTAAGCAATATATTTTTTGGCAACTTCTTTTCGCGAACTTTTCATCAATTCAACTTCAACCATATCTTGAATGGCTTCTACCGACATCTCGTGTTGCCCTTTCCACTCAATAAATTCTGCAATTTTTTTGGCGAGGGGAAGATCATCTCCTTTTTCTGTTTGCGCCATTGCTTTTCGCACAGCTTCAATAATCTTCTCATCATTGAAGTCTACAATTCGTCCATCTCTTTTAATTACTACTTGTATCATGATTGGTGTTTTAGAAATAAAAAATCGTTTCTGCATATCAAAGTAAATAATGCAGAAATGGATTGTATGAAACAAAATTAAAGGATAAACCTTTGTAAAAACGAGTTTGAGGATATGAGAAATATCTTATCTACCGCGGAATTATATTTCTGTAACTTTACCTTATTTGATTTTTTTGAAAGTAAAATATTGAATGAATGGAGGTTGAAGACGATTATTAATACAGGAAAAAATTTCTATTTCGCTCTTTTATACTCGTATCTTTTATTTTTTGGCGCAATAACGGTAATCTTTCCATAATCATCTGAAAAAATCAGGTCAACATTTGTATTATCGTATTTAAAGCTATTTTTTCGCTGAGGATTTAAATACAAAACGTGTAATCAATCATCAACTTGAAGCAATATTTTGCCTTTTTCTTCCGTAATATTGAGAATTGCATTGTCGGATAAAACGCTTTTATACTTTCCTAAATAATTTTTAATTTCTGAAGAATCTATGGGAAAAGGTTTAAAATCAGGAATATTAATTTCTTTTTATAAAAAGCAGCGAATTGCATATTCAGCGATATCATTTACCTGATAACGATTTCCATTCACGGTAACAGAAACGGAAAGATTTTCGGCAGGAAAGTACGTAGACGAAGAACGAAAAGCGCCCATTGCACCATTATGGCCGTAACCGTTATACTCTTCGAATCATTTAAAAGTCATCCCTTGTCGTAGATTTTTCATTTGAACAAGGTTGCTTTTCGAAATTTATTCTCGTTTGCTGGTAATTCTTCTTCATAGTTTGCAAAGCCAACCGTTCTAAAATACAAGTCCTTTCCATCCTTCTGAACGGCAACGCTAAAAAAACCTTTCTGGTAGTCCTCAAATTCGTCGTAAACTCGATCTAACTTTTGAATATTTTGCGCAAATAATCCAATTGAAAAAACAGAAAATAAGAGGATGTAAAAATTCTTCATTCAAATTAAAATCATTTCAAATATACAGAAAAACGTCTATTTATAAACGATTCAATCATCTAAATCTATTCAAACTTAGAATTTTTTAAGCAGCAACATTTGCGAAAAAAATAAATAAAATAATAAAAATTTATGCCGCTTTATTTTTCTGCAAATTCATAATTACAATCGCAAATAAAATTACGGCAACGCCCAACCATTGCACAAAACTTACTTTTTCATGCAGTAAAAGATAGGCCATCATTACGGAAACGGGAAGCTCCATTGAACTAACGATGCTTCCCAATCCCAAACCTGCTTTAGGAAATCCTGAATTGAATAAAATCGGAGGAAGAATGGTTCCGAATAACGATAAAATCCATCCATACTTCCAAAAAATTGAAAAATCAAATGCGCGAATATTATCGGTATTTTCCGAAAACTGAAAATAGATCGATTGTAAACCATCAAAATAAAATGGACCGATTTGAGAGAAAAATAAAAACAATGCTACCAAAACAGCACCTCCAAAAAGCATTGTTAGGGTTTTTTTAAACGGCGATGCATACGTAGCAATCATATTGGATGTAAACATGGTAACGGTGTACGAACACGCTGCTAAAAAGCCCCAAAATACTCCATGCCAATCCAAATCGATTTTTTCTGCAAAAACATTTGTTGCCATTAATGTTCCTCCTAAAACCATAAATACGGCTACGATTTTATTAATTGCTGGGAATTTTTTGGTTAAAAAAGCTTCCACCACAACACTTAGCCAAACCGATTGCATTAAAAGAACTATTGCAATGGAAACATTGATGTATTGCACGGCTAGATAATAAAATAAACTGGTGCCCCCTAAAGACATTCCTGCTAATAACAGTTTTTTGAAATCTTTCTTATTGATTTCTTGAAATTTATTGGGAGCAATTTTAGTTTGCACAAAGTTAAGAAGGGCTATCCCCAGAATTCCGAGTACGAATTGCGAGGTGGTAACTTCAGCGGTGGTAAATCCATCGTTGTAGGATAAACGCACAAAAGTGGCCAGCATTCCGTAGAAACTTGCTCCTAAACCTACTAAAATTACACCTTTTAATACTGAGTTTTTAATCATAATATTTTTTAAAAAAGAGGGCGGCAAAGATACGAAATCTCTACAGATGAATTGGTCTAAAAAATTTCTGAATTGATATTGATATGCCGCGCAACAATTAAATCTTAGATAAAAAAATATACAGATTTCTGATTTTTCTGCATAAAAAAAACCTTTCTCATCGAAAGGTTTATATCATTAATAAAAAAAATATTTTTTACAACATTTTTAAATTATTTACCTCTAAATCGGTTAGGATTCTCCAATGGCCACGTTTAATATTCTTTTTGGTTAAACCTGCGAACATCACGCGGTCTAGTGATTCAACCTCATATCCTAAACGTTGGAAAATTCTACGGATTACACGATTCCAACCGCTGTGAATTTCAATCCCAATTTCATTTTTGGGTTTTCCATCGATGTACGATACACTATCAACTTGCGCAACGCCTTCTTCTAAACGAATACCGTCCACAATTGCCTGCATATCGTCGGTAGATAATTTTCGATCCAAAACAACATGATAAATCTTTTTAACGTCAAATGATGGATGCGTTAACTTTTTTGTCATATGCCCATCATTGGTTAAAAGGATAACTCCTGTTGTGGAACGATCTAACCTTCCAACAGGAAAAACGCGATACGGTGAAGCATTTGCTACTAGATCCATAACCGTTTTACGCGCTTTATCGTCTTTCGTTGTAGAAATATACCCTTTTGGCTTATTTAAAAGTACATAAACAGGTTTTTCTGGTGTAATGCTTTGCCCATCGAAAATAACACGATCGGTTTTTTGCACCTGATAGCCCATTTCTGTAACCACTTTTCCGTTCACTTCAACCAAACCTTGCTTAATTAAAGTATCTGCTTCTCTACGGCTACAAATACCTGCGTTGGCGATATATTTATTTAAACGAATGGTATCTTTATGAAGATCTTTATCTATTTTATCGAAACGTCTTTTCTGAACGAAAGATTTTGCTCGATCTTGGTCTTTATCGTCGTATTTTTTAAATGGTTTTTTACCTCCGGTAAGATTACCATTTTCATATTTTTTTCGGGAATCAAAAGTCCTTTCACCACCTCTTTTAGGCGTAAAACCTTCTCCACTTCCCGTTTTGGGAATCCTTGGTCTTTTGGGCCTTCCACTATTTTCTCTTGACATATCTTAAGTCTCAAATTTTTGCAAAAATACAATATTATAACCGGAAATGCGCTAATTCATCAAAAATAAAAAAAATCGAAATCAAAGAAAGAAAAGCACTTACCATTATCACAATTCTTCATTAAAATCTCAAATAATATTAAAATATTTTTTCTTCTCTAAAATAAAAAGAAAATTTTACATTGATAAGTTACTCATAAAAAAGAACTCTAAATGTTTGTACTATAATTTAGAATAAATTCCATCCAACAGCATTGAGAGAATACCTAAGAAAATCCAAATTCTCATGATATTAAGTGCGTAGAAATTTGAATTTTTGAACGTATTTGCCATTAAAGTTACCAAGACCACAATTACGAAAATTCCGATGGCAAAAAAGTAGCTTAAAACCGTGTGCAAACCTTTTTGTTGTACTAAAAGCATCGACGTTCCCATTAAACCTAACAGCAAAAAAATCAAAACATTTCGTGTAATTTTATTTCCAAAAAAGTTAGGTATTGTTGTATAACCAAATATTTTATCTGCATTTTTTGTAAGGGTATCTTTCAAGATATCCATTATTAATAAAAACAGGAATAGAAAGATTGCCATTAAAAAAACTTTCAAGGAAAAGGTTTTGTAATACACCAGCATTCCAAAGAATGGATACAGCGTTAAGGCAACAAATGTTAAATTGTTTAGAATTAAAATTCTCGACAATTTATGGCTATAGAACCACATAAAAAATTGATAAACAATTAAATACACAAAAACCCTAGGTGATATAAACCAAGAAATTCCTAATGAAACGGTATTGAGGACAAGATACGTGTAGAGAAAATAATTCTGCTTTAAAAAGTTTTGAATTTGAGATCGAAATGGTTTGATAATTCGATCTTTTTCTCGGTCGTAAAATTGGTTAATTATTCCTCCCGCTAAAATGCTCAAAACAGTACAGAAAATAATTCCATGCACTTTAAAATCAAACACGAATGCCTTGAAACTTTCTTCTTGATTAAAGAGAAAAAAAGTGGAAACGTAAAGCGCGAAAGTTAAAAGCAGTACCACAAAAACTTTTGCTCCTAAAAGCAAACCAAGCACTTGCGAAAGCCGATATAGAAGATGTTTATATTTCGGATCCTGAATTTGGAATTTCTTTTTTCCCGAATCCATACCAGTTGATTTTAAGTTTAGAAACGGTAAATCACCTCTTTATTGAAACCTTCCAGCATACCTTCAGCTTTGTCGTAATCCTTCGTAAATCCAAGAATATATCCGCCGCCGCCACTGCCGCAAAGTTTTAAATAATACGCGTTTGTATCCAAACCTTTTTTCCAGATATTATAAATACTTTCGGGAATCATTGGTTTAAAATGCTCGTACGCCCAAACGGAAAGATTTTTAAGATTTTTGAAGAAAGGATTCATGTCTTTTTTCAGGAAAGCATCAATACAAGCGTTATTGTAACGAATAAATTCTTCTTTTAAGGTTTTTCTAAAACCTTCTGTTTTCATTTTCTCGAAGAAAATTTGAACCATTGGCCCGGTTTCACCAACACTTCCTGAATCAATAAGGAAAATTGCACCTTTTCCTTCATCACTTTTCGGAATGGCTACTTTATCCACATTTTCTTTATTTTCAATAAGAATTGGTAAATTCATGTAACAAATCAATGGATCAATACCAGAACTTGTCCCGTGAAAATAGCTTTCCAACAAACCAAAAACTTTCTTTAGGTTTTTCAATTCTTCTTTAGAAATGCGCTCTGGTTGATATTTGGTAATGGAATAACGTTCAAAAATCGCTGCAACTAATGCTCCAGAACTTCCAACTCCATACCCTTGTGGAATATTAGAATCGAAGAACAATCCTTTATCGATATCATTTTTAAATGCGTTGATATCTAAGGAAAAACCTTCTGGAAAATCTAATCCAGAAAGATAACCTGCATAGTTTTGAAGATGAATATTTGAGTTTTTTTCAAATTCGGAATTTAAATCCGAAAACTTTAATGTGCCTTTGTAAAAGCTGTACGGAACAGTTAACCCTTGAGAATCTTCGATGATTCCATATTCTCCAAAGAGAAGGATTTTAGCGTAAAACAAAGGATTTTTCATGTAGTTATTTGTATTTTTCTTTTGCAAATTTACAAAAATTTTAACGTTCTGTACTGAGCAATTTTCAAGCCAAGATTTTGAGTTTAAATTTCAACATTTATGATGCACAAATTCCTGATTCACAAATGCTAATATTTTCTTTTTCAAAAACTTTCAAATCAGGTCAAAAGCTATAATAAATGAAAAATTATGGTTCACAAATTATCCTTTTTTACCATCCAAAATTTTGGCACTTACAAAGCGAATTAAAATTAATCCAATTGCGAAAAACACCGACATTGAAAGTGCGGAAATTCTCATATTATGATATTTTTCAATCATTGCCGAGAAAATTACGGTACCCAATACAATCGCGATTTTTTCCAACACATCGTAAAAACTAAAATACGTAGTGTTATCCATAGTATCTTGTGGCAAAAGTTTAGAATACGTTGATCTGGACATTGCCTGCAAACCACCCATTACCAAACCGATAATGGCTGCGATCCCATAAAACTGATATTCAACGTTGGGATTTTCTTTATTTAAATAATAAGCAGATAAACATGCAACAATCCACAAAATTACGGTGATCGAAATAACATTTTTATTCCCACACCAACGTGAAAGTCTGGAAAAAAGAATTGCACCGATGATGGCTTCAATTTGGATAAGCAACAAGGTTAAAATCAATTTATCTTGTGCCATATTAATTTCACTTTTACCGAAAAGCGTCGCCATTAAAAAGATGGTTTGCATCCCAACCGAATAAAAGAAGAAACTCGATAGAAAAAACTTTAGATTTCGATTTCCAAATAAATGTCTTCCAACTTTAAAAAGTTCTTTAAAACTCTCTTTTGCAACATCTAAATAAAAATGAATATTATCTTTCAACACTTCCCAAAAACCACCCTGCTCTTCGTGTCTTTTAAAAATATTCTTATAATTCAGCAAGACCAAATCTTTAGGCAGTTTATCTTTCACCATCCCAAATTGTGGTAGATGTTTAAAGGTATATTGCGAAAATCCGAACCACCACGCTCCTGTTAATAGGAAACTAATACGGGTATAAATTTTGGCTTCTTTTGGCGTTTCTGCAAAGACTTGAATTAAAACAAGACAAATAATGACCAAAATTACAGAGCCAATGTAACCAAATACATATCCTTTTGCAGAAAGTGCATCTTGCTTATCGGGCGTTGCAATATCGGGCAGAAAAGAATTGTAAAATACCAAACTTCCCCAAAATCCAACACTTGCCGTTATACTAAATAATAAACCAAGAAACACATTTTCCATTCCTGTAAACATTGCTAATCCCATACAAGATGTTGCCCCTAAATAACAGAAAAACTGGAGGAAGGATTTTTTATTCCCAATCGTATCTGCCAAAGACGATAAAAAGGGAGACAGAAAAACAACGATTAAAAACGATATGGTAAGTGAATAGCCATAAATTGCATCCGGCTCGTACGATTTACCAAAAATGGTAATTAGATTTCGCACAGGAACATCAATCCATTTTCCTGTGGAAGCTACAAATTCTTTTCTTTCGTACGCTGTTGTTAGGATGGAATAATAAATGGGAAAAATTGTAGAAGTAATCACCAAAGAATACACCGAATTGGCCCAGTCGTAAAACGCCCAAGCCTTCATTATTTTCGGATTATTTTTGATGTTCTGATTCTTCGGTTTTTGGTTTTCAGACATATTGTTTCTGTTTACGCAGACAAAAATATAAAAACCATCAAGATTGTGATTAAAAAATCTGAATTTCTTGACGGTTAATAATTCGTAATACTGAATAGAAATTCAGCGATGATTCCATTATAGATTCTCAATCAAAATAGCAGAAGCGCCGCCTCCACCATTGCAAATCGCCGCAGCACCTAATTTTGCATTATTTTGTTTTAAAACATTAATCAGCGTAACGATGATTCGAGATCCAGAATTGCCAAGTGGATGACCTAAAGAAACGGCTCCTCCGTTCACATTTACTTTTGAATCGTCTAACCCAAGAATTTTATTATTGGCTAAACCCACAACTGAAAATGCTTCATTAAATTCGAAGTAATCAATATCCGAAATCTCCAAATTTGCTTTTTTCAATGCTTTTGGCAACGCTATAGAAGGTGCTGTAGTGAAGTTTTCGGGTTCGTGTGCAGCGTCCGCATAAGCAATAATTTTCGCTAAAGGTTTCAAACCTAACTCCTCCATTTTCTCTTTCGAAACTAAAATTAATGCTGAAGCGCCATCATTTAAGGTAGAAGCATTTGCCGCCGTAACCGTTCCGTTTTCTTTTTTAAATACCGTTGGAAGCGTCGCTATACGATCAAACTTTACATTCTTGTATTCTTCATCTTCCTTAAAAATAATAGGTTCACCTTTGCGCTGAGGAATTTCTACGGGAACAACTTCGTTTTCAAACTTCCCTTCGCTCCAAGCTTTCGCAGAACGTTGATACGATTGTATTGCAAATTGATCTTGATCTTCTCTTGTAAAGTGATAATCTGCAGCACATTTTTCAGCACAAACGCCCATGTGAACCGCACTGTATTTATCTAAAAGACCATCCGTTAATAATCCATCTTTTAACGAAACATCTCCCAATTTTGCAGCAACTCTCGTGTCGTAATAATGCGGAACCAAGGACATATTTTCCATTCCTCCTGCGACAATTACATCGGCATCTCCACATTTAATGGATTGTGCCGCCATCATCACCGCTTTCATTCCAGAAGCACAAACCTTATTAATGGTAGTTGCTGGAGTAGAATTATTCAATCCGGCACCCAATGCAACTTGGCGTGCGGGCGCTTGACCTTCGCCTGCTTGAAGAACATTTCCCATATAAATTTCTTCCACCACTTCAGGATTCAAATCTATTTTTGAAAGCGCGCCTTTTACAGCGGCAACGCCGAGTTGTGGCGCTGGAACGGTTGATAAACTCCCCATAAAACTTCCAATGGGAGTTCTAACGGCAGACACAATGAATACTTCTTTCATTTTATTTAAAAATTATTGTTTATTATTAACTATTATAGAATTTATTTTGAACGTGTTGCGGCAGCACCCTCTTCTCTTTTTGAAAACAGTAAAATTGCTGCTCCAGAAAATTCCAGAAGCCAACCCCATTTTAACTTCACCAAATCCGCAGCGAATTCTTTTGCCGATTGGAAAGGAATAAAGCTAAAAAAATCGAGAGATTGAAAACGAACCGCAATTATGGTAAATATAAAAAGAACGACGAGTAAAATTGCAGAAATTTTCACCAAAAAATTCCTCTTAAATAAAATTCCAACAAATGAAACTCCACTAAGAATCCAACAAAAAATTGCTAAATATTTATCAATATCGTAAAAATTCCAATTCCCAATTATGGGAATGTGAACCAATGGCATAAAACTGCCAATAACAATTAAAATTACGCCTAATAACTGAAAATTTCTCATACCTATTTTTGGAAAAGTACAAAAAAAAACACACTTTTAAAAGCGTGTTTTCATTAATATTAAAAATCTGATAATATGTATGTTAGAAATTTAGATCGAAAATATCAACTCCAATTTGGATTCCATTTTTACTGTGGATAATTGCATCATCATTAAAAATAGGCGTAAGATCTTTCTTGATAAAAATGTTGAATCCGCCATAACTAATGCTGAATTTTGCACCAAATAAAAAGGAATTCACACCATTGTCAACTTTAAAACTATACTTATCGAACTTGTCATTTTCATTATAATATTTCACTTTTGCAATGCTTCTTAATCGCACACCTGCATAAGCTCCAAGTCCAATTTTAAATTGTTTTTTCTGATTATCCAAATATCTTTTTCCTTCATAATCAGCATATTGAGGATTTAAAACCCACTGAAATTCCACAGGAAACGTAAGGTAAACATTTCTGAGTTTTGATCGTTTTAATCTTCCTTGATCAAATTGATTTAGAAACAGAATCGATTCGCTTTGCTCTGCTACCAAAGGATTTTTTGGCATATAGGTATCACTTCTGTACGCCAAACCGTAGCGAATGAAAATCGGACTTTCGAAGTTTCCTAATTGACGTTCTTTTCTGGCTTGAATCTCAAAGCTGTGAGAGTTTCCGATGCGCATTTGAGAATCGCTTTCAAAAGGGTTAAAACTTCCTGCGTTTTCAGTTAAATTCAAAAATCCGTAAGTTACCGAAAGGTCATTTTTTTTCAGTTGTGCAGCAGGATTTTTTTCATCGTTTGTGCTCACCGAAATAAGCGATTTATTGTTGCTAATGATGATGGTATTTGAATTTTTCAACGTGTCCGTATTTTTTCGAAATACCGATTCTGTTGCCATTTCTTTTGTTAAATTCTGAAACTGATTGCTTTGTTCATCAACCTTTTGATTGATAATCGCTTCATATTTTTCGGCAATACTCTTTTTCCTTGCCATTTTTTGTTCCTCGCTAATCGTTCCTTTTTCATAATCGGTATCTGCGAGATCCATTTCGTTATTCATTTTGATTTTTTCCACCGTAACAATACTGTCGATTTTCGATTTATACGTCTGTATTTGGTCATCGGAATCCGCTTGAGCAAACGCAAAACTACAGATGAAAAGAGAAATGGGTAAAAGTAATTTATGTTTCATTTTTTTAAATTTTTAAGTGATGATTATGTTTAAGTCGACTTCATAATGCTATTCATTTTCTTCGGAATACACGGTGATTCCAAATATTTTAACGCCTTTTGGCTTATCTAATTTTAGTTCAAGATTTCCTAATTTTTTAGTATCATTTTCCTGTTCTCGAAGCGATTTGCCTGCTTCACGTTCAAATAATAAATCTTCAGCCGTTACATATTTTGTTTTAACTTTAGGAAGTTTGTTTTGATTCATTTTATCGGCAAAATCCTTTTTTTGAGATTGGAAAGAATCAAGTTTTTCCTTAATCGCTACTGAATTATCGCTATTAAATTCCTTTTGAGTTATTGGCTTTTGAATTGGAGATATCACGCGTGAATCCGATGTTTCTTTTTGAATTTCAGCACTTTTCGCCAATTGATTTTCATCTGTAATTTGCAGCGTATCTGCGCTTCTTTCATTGGATAGATTCGTTTTAATTGAATTCTTTACACTTGAATTATCATCACGTTTGGCAATTGAATTCACGGGTAAATCATTTTTCGTTTGAACAAAATATTGCCAAGAAAATCCAACGCTTACCATCAACAAAACTACCGCCGCAACTTTCCAATAATTGAAAGACTTTCGATCTTTTTTTATTGAATGATTTCCGTTTTGCGACATTCCGCTTTCTATTCTTTCCCAAAGATCTGGAGAAGGATTTTCCGAAAGATTTTCGTAATCGTTTTTAAATTTATTTTTTAATGAATTTTTCATGTTGTTTCTGATTAAAAAATTCCAAAAGCCATTTTTTAGCTTTATTTAACTGACTTTTACTGGTGCCTTCTGAAATATTGAGAATTTCTGCGATTTCCAGATGTTTTTTGTCTTCAAAAATGTAAAGATTAAATACCAATTTATACCCTAATGGCATTTGCATCATTACTTGCTCTACATCAAAATCAGGAAAACTATTTTCATCGTTCTCTAAAAAATCTTCTCCCAATTCTTCAACATTTTCATTATCGGAATACAAAATATTTCTATTCTTTCGGATAAACGAAATTGCGTCGTTCACTACAATTTTACGTAGCCAAAAAGGAAAAGAGTTCGCATCTCTACATTCCGAAATTCGGTCAAATGCTTTACAGAAAGCCATTACCAAAACATCTTCAGCATCTTGCGTATTGTTAACATATGATTTAGCAATTGCCAACATTTTCACAGAGAATCGTTCATAGAGGATTTTCTGCGCCAACCGGTCGTTTCTCTGAGCTTGTAAAAATGTATTTTTTAAATCTGTATGCATAATTGCTTTCTATTGATAAGACGTTGAAAATGGAAAAAGGTTGCCTAAAGCACAAAAAAAATTACACTTTGTTTGAAAAGTGTAATTTAAATTATTGATTTATAGTTAAATAAATAAAATTACGATACTTGCTCTACTTCTTCTGGATCATGTTTATGTTTGAACATTATTGCGAAGAAAATCGCCACAATTAATGCGTAACCAGCGAATGCAAGCCAGATATGATGCCAATCTTTTAACAAAATTTCAGAAGAAAGCATTCCGTTTGATTCTATTACCGTATTAAAAGAATTTTTTAGGATATTGATAAAAGTAGGATTATCCGATGACGTATTGAGAAATGATGCCAAATCGGATGCTGTTGTAAATTTTTTGGTGAAATAATGATCAATCGCCCAACCTGCAGCATAGCTTCCGAAAACAGCACCAAAACCATTGGTCATCATCATAAATAACCCTTGCGCAGAAGAACGTATGTTTTTATCCGTATTGGTTTCTACAAACAGGGAACCTGAAATATTGAAAAAGTCGAATGCCATTCCGTACACGATGCAAGAAAGGATAATCATCCACAAATTCCCGGCAGGATCTCCATACGCGAAGAATAGAAAACGAAGTACCCAAGCGAGCATACTCATCAACATCACCATTTTAATTCCGAATTTCTTCAAAAAGAAAGGTATCGCCAGAATGAAAAGTGTTTCGGAAACTTGAGAAATGGACATGATTAGAGTAGAATATTTACTAACAAAGGATTCTACAAATTTTGGATAAAATTTAAACTCGTCTAAAAAAACATCTCCGTACGCATTGGTAAGTTGCAATGCAGCACCTAAAAGCATGGAAAAGATAAAAAACAAAGCCATTTTATAATTTCCAAATAGCTTAAAAGCGTTCAAACCTAATTGTTCGGACAGCGGAGCATTTTTATCGATCAGTTTTTGTGGTGGGCATTTCGGAAGCGTAAATGCATAAATTCCTAACAATACCGCTGCCACTCCAGCAATGTAAAACTGCATTTCCGTTGCCTTGCTACCGGAAAGATTGGTAATCCACATTGCTACGATAAAACCAACAGTTCCCCAAACCCGAATAGGCGGAAAATCTTTAATAACATCAAAACCTTTATTCTTTAAAACAGTATAAGATATTGAATTGGTAAGTGCAATTGTTGGCATATAAAAACACATTGCAATGAGCATTACGGTAAAAAAAGCTCCTGGACTTTCTGTATTTGGTAAGTAAAAAAGCGTTGCGCCATATAAAAGATGAAGAATACCATAAACCCGCTCCGCACTAATCCATCGGTCGGCAATAATCCCCGTAATGGTCGGCATAAAAATAGAAGCGATTCCCATTGTACCAAACACTGCTCCAAACTGAGTTCCATCCCAATGCTTGCTTCCAAACCAAAAATTGGCGATGGTAATCAGCCAAGCTCCCCAAACAAAAAACTGCAGAAAGCTCAACAGCGTCAGGCGTAATTTTACATTCATAACTGTATTAAAAATATATTATTAATCTATTTTTTTTCTTCTTTTTTTGATTTCCTCTTGGATTTCAAGGGCATAATCGAAATCTTCATTAGCAACCGCTTCCTCAAGTATATTCGTTAATTCCTCCATACTTAAATCGCTCAAACTGTTGCCCATTACAAAATCTTCTGCTTGTTCATTCGTTTCTTTCACAATATTATCTTCAAGCTCTAAAAGAATTCCTGCTTCGTTTAATACTTGCTCCGTTGTGAAAATTGGAGCATCGAAACGCACTGCCATAGCTACAGCATCCGAAGTTCGAGCATCTAAAATCAACTCTTCTTCTGTATTTTTATTTTTAAAAATAAGATTTGAGAAAAACACACCATCAACAATTTGATAAATAATTACCGATTCCAAATTGAAATGTGTTGACGTTACGAATTTTGAAAACAAATCGTGCGTAAGTGGACGAGGCGGCTGGATGTCTTTTTCTAATCCTAATGAAATGGACTGTGCCTCGAAATTTCCGATAACAACGGGGAGTTTTATATTGGTTTCTTCGTGTTCCAAAAGTAACGCATATGCTCCTGATTGCGTTTGACTGTAAGAAATTCCACGTATAACAAGTTTTTTATAATCCATACACAAATATAAAATTATTCCCCGTAAAATTCATTGAAATCAACAAGATTTCTTCGCAGCTGACAATGAATAATTTATCCACAAAAACTCCCGAATTCCAAAGAAATTCGGGAGTTTTACATCTCCTAAAAATGAGAGGATTATCCTTTTAGAGCTTTAATTTTTTCTGTTAATGCAGGAATAATTTGAAAAGCATCTCCCACAACTCCATAATCGGCTGATTTAAAGAATGGTGCTTCAGGATCGCTATTTACCACAACAATTGTTTTGGAACCATTCACTCCTGCCAAATGTTGAATCGCACCAGAAATCCCCACCGCGATATATAAGTTTGGAGCAATCGCTTTTCCGGTTTGCCCCACATGTTCAGTATGTGGTCTCCAACCAATATCAGAAACTGGTTTTGAACATGCTGTTGCTGCGCCGAGCACATTGGCAAGCTCTTCAATCATGCCCCAATTTTCAGGACCTTTTAATCCTCGACCTGCTGAAACCACGATTTCCGCTTCTTTCAAATCTAACTTACCAGAAGATTGTTCATGAGAAACCACTTTTACATCCGTGTTCGCCACTGAAAGTGCTTTTATTTCTTCAGAACCTGCAACAAGATTTTCTTTTACACCAAACGCATTCGGTGAAACGGTAACAACCACTCCAGAAGCATCTGATTTTGCATGCATGAATCCTTTACCAGAAAACGCTCTTCTTTTCACCTGAAATGGCGAAACACTTTCTGGCGTTGCTAACACATTGGTAATGAGTGCGTAATTTTTAGTAATAGAAAGCATGGGCGCAACTGCTGATGCATCTGCGCTTTGCGGAAAAACAATAATAGTTCCATTCACAACTTCATTTAGCGCTTGTGCGTATGCTTTCGGGCTGAAGGTTTTTAATCCTTCATCTTCTATTTTAATAACGTTAGATGCTCCATATTTGTATAAAAGATCGGAAGCGTCTGTTGGATTAATGCTGACTGCGGTTACGGTATCGCCTGCTTGGTCTGCAATTGCTTTTGCATATGAAACTGCTTCAAAAGCGGCTTTTTTATAAACACCATTTATATTTTCTGCGTATACGAATACTGCCATTTTAAATTGTTTAAAGGGTTTTTGAATGTAGATTAAATTACTTTAGCTTCTTCATGAAGAAGACGAACCAGTTCATCTAGATTATCTGGAGAAACAAGTTGTACTGCAGCTCTTGGAGGAACACTATCAAAAGAAACAGCTTCTACTTTTACTTCTGTATTACTTGGTTCAAGCACCTGAAGTTGTTTCGTACGGGCAGTCATAATTCCACGCATATTGGGAATAATTAATTCCTTTTCATCTACAAGGCCTTTTTGTCCAGCCACCACTAAAGGAAGTGCAACAGCTACTGTTTCTTTACCTCCATCAATTTCGCGGATTGCGTTTGCTTCATTATCTTCAACCGTTAATCCTACACATCCATTTAAAAATGGAAGATTAAGCAACTGAGCGACCATACCAGGAACGGCGCCACCATTATAATCAAGAGATTCCTTACCGAAAAGTAAAAGATCGTATGCACCGTTTTGCGCAACTGCTGCAATTTCTTTCGCGGTTGAGTAAGAATCTTTAGGTTCAACATTTACTCGAATGGCATCATTTGCACCAATTGCAAGAGCTTTTCTTACAACGGGTTCAGTTTCGGCGCTGCCAACGTTAAGAACCGTTACGGTTGCTCCTTTTGATGCCTGTAACTGGATGGCTTTTGTAAGTGCAAATTCATCCAACGGATTGATTACCCACTGAATTCCTGTTTTATCGAACGCAGCATGATCTGCGGTGAAGTTGATTTTTGAAGTAGTGTCCGGAACGCTACTGATACAAACTAATATTTTCATTTTAGAGGATATAATTAATAATGTTTCGTCGTAAAGATATAGATAATAATACTATGCATGCATAATAGATTTTAAAAAATTATTATTTTCTGCATTGGAATATACAAAACTATTTTTGATCTGGTCTTGTTGCTCGAAACTCAATTTTACTGGGCAATACGCGAGGATTCATGTTCACCATATCCAGTACTAAATTCCCCATATCTTCTGGCTGGATTTTCCAATTGTCTTTTTCTGATGGTTGATTATCGTTAAAATACGTCGCCACAGAACCTGGCATTATGGTAGATACTTTAATATCGTATTTGCGTAAATCGATCATCGCGGCTTGCGTAAAACCAACAACACCAAATTTTGAAGCATTGTATCCCGCTCCTTTTTCAAAGAAATTGGTTCCTGCCAAACTTGAAATTGTAATGTAGTACCCCTTTGATTTTTTGAGTTCCTCAACTGCTGCTTTTAAAGTATAGAAGCAACCTGTAAGATTGGTTTCAATCATTGAATTCCATTCTTTTGTAGAAAGTTCATCGATAGGTTTAAACACGCCTAAACCTGCATTTGCAATTACGGCATCTAGTTTTCCAAACTTTGCTACAATTGCTTTCACAGCAGCTTGTTCATCTTCTAAATTTCGAACATCTGATTGAAGTCCCAATACTTTTTCAGGATTTCCTAAGGCAGCAGCAGCTTTATCTACATCTTCCTTTTTTCTTCCACTAATAGCTACTGAAAATCCGTTTTTCAACAACACTTCAGCAACTCCAAAACCAATTCCTTTGGTTCCACCGGTGATATATACAATTCTATTTTCCATGCTTTAAAGATACAAAAAAACGCTTCTTTAAGAAGAAGCGTTTTTATTCGTAAGAATTGTTTTTTTTCAATCAAATAATTATTCAAGCTCAATTGTATTGCTTTCCTTTTTTAGCGTTGCCTTCAGTCGCTGTTCACGTTCTTTCATCATTTTTTGTGTGTCTGCATCATTTCCTTCCATTTTCATGACTACTCCACTCATACTCAATTGTCGCATTCCTTTTGTGGGATCCGCTTCATATTCTTTACGAATCTTTTCATATTGTTTACGGGTAATGGCGACTCTTTTACCTGTTTTAAAAACATCATCTTCAAATGTTTTATTTTGAATATTTTGAATCCCTTTTAACTCAAAATTATGGGTTTTCGTTTGATCTTCTAATTTCACAATCAGTCCTGGCAATCCGTAAAATTTATACGGACCATCTTGAATCGGAATTTCTTGTGCAAACCATGCTGTCCATTTTCTTCCTGCGAAATCGGTTTCGGCTTTTTGACCTTCCCATTCCCCAATTTTTTCTTTATCGGGAAGAATTCTCCAATTGAGTTTGCGATCTTCACGAACCGAATAAGAATCGGCGAAAATTCGGTTAAGAAAATCGACTTGATAATCGGGATATGTTTTTAACACACTGTAGCGTACTTTACCCTTCCTCATATCCGAGCGAACATTAATAGATCCCGTTGCACGAAGCTGATTTTCGAGATCAACACGCATTAAAGAATCCGAATGATACACGGTATAACTGTAAAATTTTGAAGCATTTTTGGTAACATCTAACATCATTTGTTCATGTTGGAATGTTGACGTGCTGTCGGGGTCAAGCGCAAATGCGTAATCGTAAATAAAGCGTTGCATTTGCCCAAAAACAGAAATCGAAAAAAGGGTAAAAAGAAGTGCTAATTGTTTCATAGTATCGTTTTTAATGATCAATAAAGTGCGGTTTTTTAGAAGCGTTTATTTTTTAGTCGTGATGCGAATTTCACCTGCAGAATGATCATTTTTAAACACATGAATCGCTGCAATATTATTTTGATCTAATGCTTTCATATCGGATTCGGAAGCTTCTTTACCATCGATAAAATAATGAATATCTTGCGGAACTTTACTCGTAGACAAATCGTTTGAATTAAGGTATACAATATTGTTCGAATACGCTCCTGAAACAGGTTTATTCATAATCACTACATTTGATCTTTTTCTGGTTGAATTACTTGCATCAACTGCTTTTGCCGCCAATTCAGCTTGTTGCCTTGCCAATTCTTTTTGATTTTGCGAAAGTTCTCGTTGCTTTTCGGCTAATTTTCTACGTTCTTTCGAAAGTTTTTCTTTTGTTTTATTTCTTACCGAAGTATTGTTTGATTGTGCCACTTCATTATCGATAAAAAGTTCAGGATTATTTTGGTAGATAAATGTTCCATCTTCACCATAATGAACTTTTATACTATTTCCGTTATTTTTGATTGAAGCGCGAGCATCTTGTTTTTTTGGCGAAACCATATCTTTTTCAACAAAAACAACGAACGGTGATTGCTTCGATTTATCAATATTTTTTTGGTATTCTTCAGAACTTGTAATTCCGTTAATTCTGTTTGAGAGCGCTGTAATCGCGTCAACTTTCTGTGAATACTCCTCAGATTCTGGCGCTAAAGTTTTTAATTCTTTTGATTGTTGTTGAATCGATTCTCCAAGCTTTGCAATTTCCGCGTTGGCTTCTTTAAAATGGTTATCGATCCGCACTTTTTCTTGTGCTTCACTTTTAGGAATAGTATCAGTAACACTGGCTGCAACAAATGATTGTTCTTTAAGTGTTTCTTTTACTTGTTTAATTTCAAGATTTGTTGCTCTAATCTCTTTATTTTTGGCATTAATCAAATAAACAAAAGCGAGTGAAAATAAGAGCGGTAAAGCAAAAATTCTGCGCGCATAACTGTATTGCGTTTTGGGTTTTTGTAACATTTTAAGTCTTTTTTTAAGGTTAGAACTAAGAAACGGACTGGTGGCAGGAATCATTTTTCCGGAAAAACGACTTGCCAAAAGCATCTGCGCAAATGCCTTTGTGTCCGTATGTTTTAGGGCTTTATTATCAGCCAAATATTCGTGTATAAGATGAATTTCTTTCTGAACGAGATAAAAAAATGGATTAAACCAAAAAACGGATTTCACCACTTCCATCAATATTTTATCAAACGTATGGTTTTGTTCCATATGAACCATTTCGTGTTTTAAAATTTGTTTTCCAAGATCGGATTCAATTTGAATTGAATTCTTCCAAAAAAGGTTTTTAAAATAGGAAAAAGGCGCATTATTGAGATCGGTTTGATAAAAATGAATTCCATCAAAATATTCCTTTGGAAAGGTCCTTTTTAATTTCGAAATCTTTATAATTCCCAATAAAAATCGAACTAGAAAAAAGAGAGAAACCACTCCAAAAATAATAGCAAAAAACTGAGTATAAGTGAAAGCATCGGCATTTGTTTTAACGGGATTCGTATTTAATTTTGTTAGCAGCAAGTACAGATCACGGTTGACCTCCAGTGTAAAATAACTTACTTTTAGTAAAGGCAAAAGCAAAGAAACCACCACCATTGCCAACAGATAAAACCTGTTGTAGTGATGAAACGTTCTATCTTTTAGAAACAATCGGTAGTACAAAAACAATACACCCGAAGTCAAAATCAATTTCCCAAAATACAATAATAGTGGCTCCATCAGTCTTTATTTTTTAATTCATTTAGTAGCATTTCCAAATCTTCAACACTCATTTCGTTTTCTTCAACCAGAAAAGAAACGGCATTTGAATACGATCCTGAAAAATAGTTTTTCACCAAACTTTTAATGGATTTCCCACTGTATTGCTCTCGCGAAACCAATGGAAAGTAAAAATGCTGTCTGCCATGAACTTCATAATCCACAAAACCCTTCTCCTTTAACACTTTCAAAATTGTAGAAACGGTATTGGTGTGCGGTTTTGGTTCTGGAAATTCTTCCAAAAGATCTTTCAAAAATCCTTTTTCAATCTTCCATAAATATTGCATTACTTGTTCTTCTGCTTTACTCAACGACTGAATTTTCATTCTTTTGAATTTTAAATTGTAGTAAAAAAATTATCACTAAAAACTTAGTGATACAAATGTAGGATTTATTTTCAATTGTACAACTATTTTTTTAGTGATAAAATAGAAAACAATACAATTAATTCATTATCAATACATTAAATTTTAATTTAAGAATAAAAACGCTCAAGAACTTCGCTTTTCACTGAAGAATCGAGTAAAACAGACTTTTAAAAGCCAAATAACAAGCAAAAAAAACTTCAAAAATATTCCTTTGGAATTCAGAACTTTACAATACGATTACAAATATTTTTACAATTAAATTTGGAGGTAAAGAAAATCGCCGTATATTTGCATCAACAAATCGCGGGATGGAGCAGTAGGTAGCTCGTCGGGCTCATAACCCGAAGGTCGTAGGTTCGAGTCCTGCTCCCGCTACTACAAAGAGAATCAAAATTTTGGTTCTCTTTCTTTTTTTTCATTCTTACCATCAATTTTTGGTGAATAATTTTTAAGTACCTTTGTGCTATGGCAAAGATTCTGAAAATTTATCCGGAAAATCCACAAGAAAACCTTATAAATGAAGTTGTTAAAACGCTTAACAACGGTGGTTTAATTATTTACCCATCCGATACGGTTTACGCATTGGGCTGCAATATTTTTGATATTAAAGCAATGGAAAAATTGGCTCAATTGAAGAAAGTTAAACTTCCGAAATCCAAATTCTCCATTATTTGCAACGACTTAAGTCATCTTTCAGGATTTACAAAACCTATTGAAACTTCGGCGTTTCGATTCTTGAAAAGCCATATTCCTGGTCCGTTTACTTTCATCCTGGAAGCAAACAAAAGCTTGCCTTTGGCCTACAAAGGTCACAAAGAAATCGGAATTCGTGTTCCCGACCACCCTATTCCACAACTTATTGTTGAAAAATTAGGTCACCCCATTGCTTCAACTTCTATTAAAGATGATGATGAGATATTGGAATATTCCACCGATCCGGAACTTATTGCAGAAAAATATGATCATTTGGTAGATTTGGTAATCGATTCCGGCTACGGAGATAATGTGGCTTCCACGATTGTCGACCTAACTTCTGGAGAGCCAGAAATTATTCGGCAAGGAAAAGGAATTCTTTAAATTTCTTCTAACACTCATTTTAAATTCATCATTTTCCGAACGCATGAAAATTGTTACTTCACCTGCTAAATTAATGAACATTGAAAACGCTTCTCCTGCATTGAGAAGTTCCACTCCGAAGTTTATTGAAGATTCCGAGTTTATTCAATCCTTTTTAAAAGAAAAATCGCCAAAATTCCTTCAAGATTTGATGGAAATTTCTCCAAAACTCGCCGATGAAAATTGGCAGCGAAACCAAAATTGGAATTCCAATCCAAAACCAAAGGAATCATCCGCAGCACTTTTTGCTTTCGTTGGTGAAGTATATCGCGGATTGGATGCCAAAACGTTAGAAAAACCAGCGTTAGAATATTTGCAGAAGAATTACAGAATTATTTCTGGATTGTACGGATTGTTAAAACCATCCGATAAAATTATGCTGTATCGCTTGGAAATGGGAAGAAATTTCGAATTTGCAACCTACAAAAATTTATACAGTTTTTGGAGAGAAAAGCTTACTGACCAACTCAATTCCGAACTCAAATCCAAAGATGTCATTTTAAATCTTGCGAGTAATGAATATTTTAAAGTGTTTGATCGTAAGAAACTCAAAGCACCGGTAATCGATTTCGATTTTTACGAAATGAAATCAGGAAAACCAAAAACAATTGTGGTATACACCAAACATGCACGAGGACTTATGGTTCGTTTTTGTGCTGAAAATCAAGTTAAAAATATAAACGAGGTAAAAGCTTTTAATGTAGATGGTTACCTTATTGATGAAGAAAAAAGTACCGATACCAAATTGGTTTTCACAAGATAATGGATTCAATTCAAAATTTAAGAGATCGATTTGTTCAGCAACTTTCCACGTATGAGTTAGAAGAAAAAATTCAGCTCTACCAAATATTTTTTCAGAAATATTTAGGAATAAACAGACATGAGTTGGTTTTAAAAAAAAATGAAAAAATTGATGAAGAACTCATCAATAAAGGTCTTCATTTCATTAATGAACTCAATTCCGGAAAACCGTATCAGCACATTTTAGGCGAAGCCGAATTTTTTGGTTCTGTTTTTAAAGTGGATTCGAAAGTTTTAATTCCGCGCCCGGAAACCGAAGAACTTTTGGAGCTGGCAATTGAGAAAATCTCCAAAAGAGCAAGCGAAAATTCACAATTAAAAATTGTAGACATTGGCACAGGAAGTGGAATTATTCCCATTATTTTAAAAAAGCATTTTCCAAAAGCTGAGATTTCAGCAGTTGATATTTCTTCTGCAGCTTTGGAAATAGCAAAGGAAAATGCACGATTACACAATGTAAAAATTGATTTTCGAAAAATGGATTTTCTAACGGAATTTCCTGAAGGAAAGTTCGATGTAATTATTTCGAATCCACCGTATATTGGACGAAACGAAGCGCCAGACATTGAAAATTCAGTTAAAAATTTCGAACCCATTATTGCATTATTTTCGCCGATTCCCGATGCCTTGATTTTTTACCGACGAATTGCACAATTTGCCGAAAATCATCTCTCCGAAGACGGAATGATTTATTTAGAAATTAATCAAAAGTTGGGAATTGAAACGCTTAACCTTTACCAAAATTTTACACATTCAAGTCTTTTAAAAGATATTTCTGGAAACGACAGAATTATTTACGTTGAAAAATAGAGGTGAACTTTAGCCAAAAACTAAAGCTTAAAAAGCCTATTTTTGTTTCACATTCACAATATGGCTTCAAAAGAAAATACAGTATTAATTGGCGTTTCAAAATTCATTTCGAATTTTTTTAATCCTCTAACTTCGTTATTTCTCTATTTGGTATACTACAACGTTACGAATTTCACATTAAAAAAAGGACTTCAAAATTTTTTAGAGCTTATTCTTCTCTTATTAGTTCCGATTATAATTTGGATTTTTGTGAATGTTAAAAAGGGAAATTATACCAATATGGATGTTTCTAATAGACATCAACGCAAGAGTTTATACTTTTTTATAGCAGCATTATTGGGGGGTTATTTGGCGGTTAATTACTTTCTTCACGATGTTGTCGATTTGCGAATTTTATTTATTGGTATTTTGCTTTTGGCGATGCAATTCAGCAATTATTTCATCAAAAGTTCAATGCATACTTCGTTCAATATTTTTGTAGCAGCATTATTTTTTGTACAAAATCCGTGGCTCGGTTTCATTTGGTTTTTGCTATCTATTTTGATTGGAATTACTCGTGTAATTTTGAAACGCCACACAACAAAAGAGGTGATTTCCGGTGGTTTAATCGCAATTTTGGTTTCTATTGTCTACATTTTTGTTTATATTAGTTCCCATTATCAAGCTTAATCGAAAAATAATCGGTTAAAAACTTAATTCAAAATTAAACGTTTATGGAAATCAGTCATCTTACACCTGCAGAAGAACAGCTGATGCAACTTTTTTGGAAATTAGATACTTTCTATCTAAAAGATGCGATGGAACATCACCCTGAGCCAAAACCTCATCAAAATACCATTTCCACCTATCTGAAAATTTTAGTAGAGAAAAAGTTTCTGAAAACTGAAAAAGAAGGCCGAATTTTCAAATACAGCGTTGCATTGCCGATGGAAAGTTATCGAAATTTTTTACTTCGGAATTTCATCAATTCATATTATAATCAATCGGCGCCAGAACTTATAAAATCGCTTCTTTCGGAAAATCTTTTGCAAGCAAGTGAACTTTCACAATTCTTCGAAGTAAAAGCTATGGTGATTCCAGTGCAAGAAGAACCCAAAAAAGAAAGCGATATCGCTGAATTTATAGAAGAGATCACCGAAATTAAAAAACCCAAAAAAGAGAAAGACAAAAAGAAGAAAAAAGACAAAAAGAAAAAAAACAGCTAGAATCAGTATTTACGATTACTATTTTTATATAAGTTTTGAATTGTTTTTTTGACATGTTTTTTTGACATGTTTTTTTTTATGAATGATTTTAGAATTGCCTTTTTCTAATCTTGCATTACATTAATGAATCATAATTTTTTAACTTTGAAGTAAAAAATTATGAAGAAATTTGCCCTTCTCTTTCTAACTACTGTTGGATATTTTACGTATGCACAATTTACATCTCCTGGTAATGGAACTATATATACATTAAGTTCATTATCTGAAGCTGCTCCAAGTGTTTTGATAAAAAATGCTTCAGAATATCACATGACACAAGATATTACAATCCAGTTTGGAGATACTCTTTTGATGGATGAAAATGCAACTATAAAAGTAGATGCAGACAAAGCCATCTATATTTATGGAGTATATTCTACAACAACATCCAATTTGCTAATTACCGCAACAAACACTGAAGCACCTTTTAAAGGAATACGTTTTGAAACAGGTTCTGTTGCCGAAATGAAAAATACCAAAATAGAATACGGAGGAGGAGTTCGTGTACTTACCGATTCATTTTTGATGGATAATTGCATCCTTTATAAAAATATTGGAGGCGTATCAAGCAGTGGAGCGTTAAGCTTTTTTAGTGGAAATCCTGTAGTTAGAAATTCACAATTTTTAGAAAATTCTAAAGCCGGAATTGCAACTGGCGTATCTTCTGGATCATCTATTACTATAGAAAATAATTATTTATACGGCAACAATACCGATAATGCAAATTCTCCACAAATTAATATCGGAATGGCAATTTCTGATTCTGTAAAAGTGCTAAACAATACAGTGATTGGTAATAGAAGTTTAACCCGTGTTGGAGGTATTGGAGTGTCTATGCTTACAGGTGGACCAACAAAATTTAGAATTGAAGGAAACACCGTAAAAGACAATCGATATGGTTTTACTACCATTGGTGCAAATGCCACTGGAATTGTAAAAAACAACATTTTTGAAAACAATGATACAGAAACCAATCCAAATAATGGAGGTAGTGGAATTTCTGTATATTCTGCACAAAATGTAATTATCAGAAACAATCAAATTCGTGGAAATCTTTGGGGAATTACAGTAATAAGTAACGGTACTGTAAACCTAGGAACAGAAACAGACCCTGGAAATAATATATTTAAAAATAATGGAAACAACGGGAATATTGTTGCATTATATAACAATACAACGTTACCCATATCCGCACAAGGAAATTGTTGGAGAGAAGACGAACTTTCTACAGATGCAATGGTTGAAGAAGTCATTGGAAGTCAAACCCAAGGCACAATTACCTACAAACCATATCTTTGCGCAGCACCTTTAGCTGTAGCAGACACTACACTTTTAAAATCTAAAATTTATCCAAATCCTAGCAATGGAAATTTTGAATTAGATACCGAAAAATCAGGAAATTATATTATTACAGATCTTTCGGGTAGATTGGTTTCAAGCGGAATTGCAAACAAAGGTAAAAATAGCATTTCAACTAAACTTGCACCTGGAACTTACATTTTGGTATATCAATCGGAAGGTCAAAGAGTTTCTGAAAAATTAATTATCAAATAATTAATTTCAAAATTCAAACTTTTTTTCACGGTCTAAAAGCGTTATCGACACTTTCAATCTCGTAGTATCCATCTATCTTTCAGTTTTGCCTTATCTTTGCACAAGATTAATGCAAAAGAATAATTATGAATTATCACACAAGAAAATGGATTAAGCCAGAAGATTTGAACGCCAACCACTCTCTTTTTGGAGGTCGACTTTTACAATGGATTGACGAAGAAGCTGCACTTTATGCCATTATTCAACTCGAAAACACAAGAACGGTCACCAAATATATTTCTGAAATCAACTTCGTAAGTTCCGCACATCAAGGAGATATTATCGAAATAGGAATTGAAGCTACAGACTTCGGTAGAACCTCCATTACCCTCAATTGCGAAGTGCGTAATAAAATGACGCGACAAACCATTATTACAATTGATCGAATTGTTTTTGTAGCATTAGACGAGCATGGTAAGCCAAAACCACACGGTAAAACCAAAGTGGAATATGTAAAAGACCGCCTTCAAGAAATGAAGGAAAAGTACAACGAATGATCATTTATATAAAAAATATGGTGTGCAACCGCTGTATTGCAGCGGTTAAGCACATTTTTGAACAGGAACAAATTCACCCAAAATCAGTACAATTGGGCGAAGTAGAAATTGATGGAGGTATTGAAGATGAAAAATGGAACATTGTACACACTCAACTTCAACATTCAGGATTTGAAATTCTTGAAGATCAAAGTCAAAAGATAATTGAAAAAATAAAAACTGCAATTATTGATCAAATTGCACAATTATCAATAGAAGAAGATTTCAAACTCTCCGAATTTATTTCAAATCAACTTCATCGAGAATACAGTGCAATTTCAAAATTATTTTCACAACACGAAAATATAACTTTGGAGCAGTTCTTCATTCTTCAGAAAATCGAAAAAGTAAAAGAACTCCTCGCCTATCAAGAATATACACTTACCGAAATCTCCGTAATGTTAGGTTATAAAAGTGTACAACATTTATCCAGTCAATTTCGAAAAATGACAGGATTTTCCCCTTCGGAATTTTCAAAATTAAAAAACAAACACCGAAAATCTTTGGATGAAATCTAAATCAATCCAAAATTCATAACACTTTTCCATCAATTTGTAACAGCATTTCCGTTTCAATCCCGAATTTTGTTGAATAAAAACGAAGTTATGGACATGAAATATAAAGTTCTTGGCATGAGTTGCGAAGGCTGTCAGAAAAAAATTACTGCTGCACTTAACTCAATTCCTGGAGTAGAATCGGATGTAAATTTGCAAAATCATACGGCGACCATTCATTCCGATCAACACGTTGAACTTTCTACACTCAACGAAACTTTGAAACACGCTGGAAATTACCAGTTGGCAGAAGAAGGTAAGGAAACTTCTACGGAATTTATTAAACCTCAAGATCGAATTTCACCAAGTTCAGTATACTATTGCCCGATGGAATGTGAAGGCGATAAAGTCTACTTCGAACAAGGAAAAAGATGTCCGGTTTGCAACATGTATCTTGTTCCGATTGAGGAGAAAAAGGAAAAACAAAAAACCACTTCAAGTGCCGACCAATACACGTGCCCGATGCATCCTGAAATCATCCAAAATGAACCAGGCGATTGCCCGATTTGTCACATGCATTTGGTGAAGGTTGAAAACAATCACAAATCGGAAAATGGGCAGCATTCATCAATGATGAATATGAACATGAATACCAATCATGATCACTCACACAAGCACTCAAATTCTGTGCAAGATCAAAATGCGGGAAAATACTATTGCCCAATGTATTGTGAAGGCGATAAAGTGTACGACTCCAACGTGGGTTGTCCCGTATGCGGAATGGATTTGGTTAAAATTCCAGAGAAGAAAAAAGCGACACAATGGACTTGCCCAATGCATCCTGAAATTATTAAAGATGAAGCTGGAAGCTGCCCCATCTGTGGAATGGATTTAGTCCCCATTATCACCAAAGATTCTCAAAATGCAGAAGATGACACCTACAAAATACTAAGAAAAAAATTCTGGATTGCTTTTGCATTTACGCTTCCTGTATTTATTTTATCGATGTTTGGAATGTGGATTAAGTGGCCATTTTCCGCAGCAACGGAAGGTTGGATTCAGCTAGTCCTTTCAATTCCAGTAATTTTTTATGCAGGATGGTTTTTAATGAAAAGAGGTTGGGTTTCTTTCAAAACGTGGAGACTCAACATGTTCTCCCTAATCGCATTAGGTTCTGCAGCAGCTTTTATTTTCAGCGTAATCGCTTTAATTTATCCGTCCATTCTTCCTCACGAATTTATGCACGATGGAAAAATGCCCTTGTATTTTGAATCGGTTTGCGTAATCATCACCTTGGTAATTATGGGGCAAATGTTAGAAGCTAAAGCCCATCAAAAAACAGGAAAAGCAATTGAAGAACTTATCAACCTTTCTCCAGACACGGCTAATTTGGTTTCTGGAAATTCAGAAAAGAAAATTCCATTATCAGAAGTAAAAGTTGGCGACTTGCTTCGAGTTAAACCTGGAGAAAAAGTTCCGGTAGACGGAAAAATTATCGAAGGAAATTCCAGTATCGACGAAAGTATGATTAGCGGGGAACCCATTCCTGTGGAGAAAAAAACAGATGATAAAGTTACCTCTGGAACGATTAACGGAAGCGGATCTTTCCAAATGAAAGCAGAAAAAGTGGGCGACGATACTTTGCTTGCTCAAATTATAAAAATGGTTAACGAAGCCAGCCGAAGCCGCGCCCCAATACAAAAATTGGCCGATAAAATTTCAGCGATTTTTGTTCCCATCGTTATCGGAATTTCAATTCTTACCTTTATTTTATGGTCAATTTTCGGTGGAGATAATAAATTGGTGTATGCCTTTGTAAACGCTGTAGCCGTATTAATTGTCGCTTGCCCTTGTGCTCTTGGATTGGCAACGCCAATGAGTATGATGGTGGGAATTGGAAAAGGTGCAAAAAGTGGCGTATTGATTAAAAATGCTGAAGCTTTAGAAGAAATGGAAAAGGTGAACGTGCTCATTACCGATAAAACGGGAACTTTAACAGAAGGAAAACCAAGTCTGGACTCTATAAAAAATATTCAAGGTTTCGATTCAAATGAAATTTTAAAACTGGCTGCAGCGCTCAATCAAAATTCCGAACATCCACTTTCCACAGCAGTTATGGAAAAATTCAAAACATTGAATATTGCTGCAGAAAAAATTGATAATTTCGAAAATATTTCGGGAAAAGGCGTTAAAGGAAACATCAATGGCGAAGTTGTTCTGTTAGGAAACGAAGCGCTTCTGAATCAATTTTCAATTTCTGTTCCTGAAGATTTGAAACAAGAAGTAGTGAAACAACAAGATGAAGCAAAAACCATTTCTTATCTCGCAAAAGATGGTCAGGTTTTAGGATTTCTAAGTTTTTCTGACAAAATAAAAGAAAGCTCAAAAAAAGCAATTTCCTTTTTGAAATCACAAAATATTGATGTGATGATGATGACGGGAGATAACGAACATACCGCAAAAGCAGTCGCAAACGCACTTGGCATACAGCATTACAAAGCCAACTGCTTGCCTGAAGATAAAATGCAAGAAATTAAAAAACTGCAAAATTCAGGGAAAATTGTAGCAATGACGGGTGATGGAATTAACGATGCTCCCGCACTTGCCCAAGCTAACGTAGGAATTTCAATGGGAACAGGATCTGATGCCGCCATTGAAAGCTCTTCTATAACTTTAGTAAAAGGCGATATTATTGGCGTTGCAAAAGCTCGAATCTTGAGCGAAAAACTTTTGCGGAATATTAAAGAAAATTTATTTTTTGCATTTATCTACAATGCTTTAGGAATTCCTGTTGCTGCCGGGTTGCTTTATCCTTTCTTCGGAATTTTGTTAAGTCCGATGATTGCAGCAGCAGCAATGAGCTTTAGCTCGGTTTCTGTAATTCTAAACTCCTTACGTTTGAATAACGCAAAAATTGATTTGTAGTTTACATTTCAGTTTGTAACCCTTTCTTCACCTATCGATAAATGTTAGCCGTTTTTCGATTGGTGAAGATTTTTTCTATACCTTTGCAATCCGTACAAATTCCACCTAAATTTTTCGCATATGATCAAAAAAATCATTCCATTAACCTTGGGCGGGCTCGCTATTGGAACCACTGAATTTGTAATTATGGGTTTACTCCCAGATATTGCACATACCTTAAATATTAGTATTCCAAAAGCTGGACATTTTATTTCTGCGTATGCTCTTGGTGTTGTTATTGGCGCACCTTTATTAGTCGCGTTATCATCTAAATTTCCTCCGAAAAAAATCTTGATGGCGCTTATGGCGATATTCATTATTTTTAATGGAATATCTGCTTTAATGCCCGATTATTACAGCTTTTTAGGAGCACGTTTCTTTTCAGGTTTACCTCATGGCGCATTTTTCGGAGTGGGTTCCGTAGTGGCTAAAAATTTGGCTCCTCCCGAAAAACAAGGGATTGCGATTTCGGGAATGTTTTCTG
The DNA here is from genome assembly GCA_023422635.1 of Bacteroidota bacterium. Taxonomy (GTDB): domain Bacteria; phylum Bacteroidota; class Bacteroidia; order Flavobacteriales; family Weeksellaceae; genus JAFAGO01. Next base: position 47,702 of record JAFAGO010000051.1, on the reverse strand, counting down.
GATTAACGGTTGCTAATTTGGCGATGGTTCCGCTTGTTACGTTTATTGGACACGAGTTTTCTTGGAGAATTGCTTTCGGCGTAGTTTCTTTCTTAGGATTTGTAACAATGGTTTCAATTTTTTACTGGTTACCGGTAATGAAGCCTTTAAGCAAAGGAAATATTCTTGAAGACATGAAATTCTTTAAAACACCAGTTGCGCTTTTTCTGTTGCTTATTGTGGCTGTTGGTTTTGGTGGATTGTTCTCGTGGTTCAGTTACATAACGCCACTTATGACACAAGTTTCGCACTTTGAACCTTCTAAAATTCCATCGATAATGATATTAGCAGGTTTTGGAATGTTGATCGGAAATTTTCTTGGCGGATGGATGGCTGATAAAATGAGACCTGCTTTGGCATCTACTATTTTATTTGCTTTCTTTATTGTTTTGTTGGTGTTGGTATTTTTATATTCTGGTGATCAGAAAACTTCACTTATTTTAACTTTTTTCTGTGGAATGTTGTCAATGTCGGTGGGTTCGCCAATCAATATCATTATGATTCGAGCAGCAAAAAAATCTGAAATGTTAGGCGCGGCTTTTATGCAAGCTGCCTTTAATGTTGCGAATTCGATTGGGGCTTACATTGGGGGAATTCCTTTGGAAAGAGGATATGGCTACGAATATCCTGCTCTTGTTGGTGCAATTATGGCCTTTTTCGGAATGTTACTTTGTATTGTTTTTATGTATCGATTCAAACCTTTTACGCAGAAAATTTCAAACGACCAATCTTATACATAAAACTTGATCGTGAAAAATATAACTTATTAGAAGCCATTAATCGATCATCTCTGTATTTTCGGCAAGTGATTTAATCACTGTAAGACCTTTCTGGAAACCTTGTTCCAAATGTTCTTTCCATTCATTTGCCGTTTGTACTTCGATATGAAGTTTCACACTTCCATCATCCAAACCAATTAAATAATACCGTTCAGGCGCGCCACTCCATTGTTTTACTTCTTCGCTTTCGGTATCTTCTACCCCATCTTGAAATACGCCGATATGGTTAAATGTTACTTCGTTAGGCTCTTCTAAAGTACTAATCGTCGCGACCATTCCATTTCCTGAGCTGTCTAAAAAATAAGTTTTACCATCAATTTTCCAGTCAGTTTCCATTTTACAACCTACTGCAAAAAATTGTGTCCATTCCGGATATGTTTGAGGACTCCAAAGAATATCCCAAATTTTATTTTTTGTAGCATTAATGATAATATTAAACGATAGAGTTTCCATATTTTTAAAATGTTAAGATTATTTGAGTCAATTCTTTAAATTGTAAATGAAATCAAGCTTCAGGATTACGTATTATGTTCAACATATTTATGAAAGTTATTCAAAATAGAATACCACCCTTCCCTTTGCATTTCCCTTGGATTTTCCGATTCAGGATCGAAGGTAAGTATCACTTTTGTGGTAGAATCATCAATAGCTTGAAACTGAACTTCAACAGTTCTACCATCTTGCAAATGATATTTTAGGCGTTTCGTATATTCTACCTCATCATAATTTCCTACTAAATCGAAACCAAAACTTTTATCTTTCGCTTCCATCCTCAATTTTAAAGTTCCACCCACGCGCAAATCGTTTTCTGCAAGTGGACAATGCCAAGCGGAATTGGCGTAATTCCATTTTACAATATGGCGCGGATCGTTATAAAAATTCCAGACTTTAACCGAAGTCGCAAGAATGGTAATATCGATACAGATTGGTTCTTCCATTGAAACTGAATTTTCTTAAAGTTACAAAAAAATACTAATGCGTAGATCGTAAAGGTATTTTGATCCGTTTCATAAGAAAAAATTCTTCGTATGTGGAAAGAAAAATAGAAATCAGAATTTGACAAAAACTTTTGTAATCGTTTGAAGTTGAAGAAGACGAATTAAAAAAGCGAAAGCTGAATGGAACCATCTTTCGGCGGTTTTGAATCGCCCATCACTGTTTTACCACCGTACTTCCATGAATTTTTCCGCTCTTCTTTAATAACATCTTGAATGTCGAAATCCGGTGTAAAGTTTTCTTCTGTTGCGGAAATTATCGTGTGCAGTTTGTTGATGGACTTTAATTTTTCCGAGTTTCCGAGCTTGGATTTTTCGATGCCTTTCTGAAGAATTTGAAGGGTTTCATCATACGTATTTATCGGAACAGGAAACGGATGACCGTCTTTTCCGCCATGCGCAAATGAAAATCTAGCAGGATCTTTAAAACGCGAAGGTGCACCGTGAATAACTTCGCTCACTAAAGCTAAACTTTGAAGCGTTCTTGGTCCTACACCTTTTAACATCAATAAATCTTCGAAATTCTGTGGTTGCGTTTCTCGCGTTACATATAACAATGCACCCAAACGCTTTAAATCCACATCCGAAGCACGAATATCGTGATGAGAAGGTAAAATAAGATTGGCAAAATCCTGCATAATCTTCTCTGAATTGTGGTGAGAAATATCGAGAATCCCTTTTCTATTTTCTGCTGCATGTTGATCCGTAAGGTTAAGAATTCTACCACGATTCACGCCTTGAATTCCTTTATGAGGATCTTCCACAAAAGATTTTAAATCCTCGGAATGCCAATGGTAGCGCCTTGCAGTACCATCCGAATCATTCATTCCTTGTTGAACAACTGCCCAGCTTCCCGTATCGGAGAGAATGAAATTATGTAAGTACAACTGATACCCATCTTGAACTGCCGTATTGTCTACTTTTGCAGAAAGTTTGCTTGCGCGAACCAGTTGATTACCATTCAAGCCGGTTTTATCTGCAATTTGAAGAAGTTCGTTGGGTGTTTCGCGACTGAATTTTCCTTTTCCACCACATATATATATACCTAAATCTTTGGATAATGGGTTTATACTTCGTTTTAATCCGCCCATAACAGAAGTGGTAATTCCAGATGAGTGCCAATCCATCCCCATTACCGCACCAAAACTTTGAAACCAAAAAGGATCCGACAAACGCCGAATCACTTCATCTTTTCCATAATCAGCCAGAATGACTTCCACAATCGATAATCCGAGTGCCGACATTCGCTCGTAAAGCCAAGCAGGAACTTTGCCGTAATGCAAAGGAAGTGTTGCAGATCCAGAACGTTTCATTAGTAATAGAATTCAAATAAAAAAATTAAAATCTATCCAGACATAAATTCTAAATAGATTTTAATTTGAAATAAATATTATTTTAAAGCGGCCAATGCGGCTTCGTAATTGGGTTCTTGTGCAATTTCCGGAACTTGTTCTTCGTACACAATCGTATTATTTTCATCGGCAACCACAACCGCTCTGGAAAGCAACCCTTGCAAAGGTCCATCCGACATAATCACGCCATATTGCTCGCCAAAATTTCCTCGAAAGTCAGAGAGTGTTTCTACGTGATCCAAACCTTCAGCAGCACAAAATCTGCCGAGTGCGAAAGGCAAATCTTTCGACACATTAATTACGACGGTATTCTCAAGATTTCCTGCTTCAACGTTAAATGTTCTTGCGGAAGCAGCACAAACGCCCGTATCGATACTTGGAAAAATATTGAAGATTTTTTTCTTTCCATCAAAATCAGAAAGCTTTTTTCCCGATAAATCTTGACCGACTAAAGTAAAATCTTTTAAAGTTGAACCCACTTCTGGTAAACTTCCTTGCGTGTGAATTTCGTTTCCTTTAAAGGTAATTGCTGCCATACTATTCTTATATTTTTTTGATGAATTCAAAAGTACTGAAAAGTATGATTGATTAAAAATATCGCGCGTTAAAAAAAATTAAATCGTAAGAAGATATAATAAATGATGCAATAGTTATAAATAGAATTTCGATAGTTAATATCAATTTTGTATATGAAAATTTACGAATGGAATTGCACTGCATTGGTGCAAAATTTGCAAAATAATCAACATCTAATTAATTAATATAACTTTAAAAATATTTACATTATGAAAGCGCAAATAGGATTAGAATCCAAAGAAACACAAGTAATCTCCAACGACATTTTGGCACCTCTTTTGGCCGATGAATTTTTACTGTATTTGAAAACCAGAAATGCCCATTGGAACGTGGAAGGAAAAGATTTCCATACCGTTCATGTTTATTTTGAACAATTGTATACTGAACTAGAAGGTGTGGTTGATGCAGTAGCAGAAAGAATTCGTAAACTGGGACATTACGCGCCTGCAACCATGAAAGATTATCTGGATCTTACGCATCTTACTGAAGAAGGTTTTGATAAAAATGACAGTCTGACTTACATCAGAGAATTATTGTCCGACCATGAAACCATTATCATGTATCTTCGCGAAAGCATAGATAAAATCGATGAGAAGTTTGAATATGATTACGGAACTTCCGACTTCCTGACTACGCTGATGGAAAAACACGAAACCACAGCCTGGATGTTGAGATCACACCTAAAATAAGAAGAATAATCTTATAATATTGTAGAAACACCTGAAAAAATTCAGGTGTTTTTTTATGCACTGCACAGAAGTCGAAGAACATTTAATACCTTTGATAGACTTAAAAACAAAATATATGGCAAATTTCCCCAATGATGTAAACATTTTTCCCGCCAAAAACGGCTTAATCCATCCGCTTGTCGAACAAACTGAATATCTGGTAAACGGAACATTCAAACCTTGGAACAAAGAATTTAAAGAAGTCTATTCGGCTGTTGAAACCAATAACGACGGTATTCTTGAGAAAATTTATCTCGGTAAAATTCCAAATGCAGGACTTCCCGAAGCAATGGAATGTCTGGATGCAGCAGTAGAAGCCTACGACAACGGTTTTGGACTTTGGCCAACCATGTCTGTGGAAAAGCGGATTGAGCATGTACAAGTATTTATCAAAGAAATGATTACCCTGCGGGAAGATGTGGTGCAACTGCTCATGTGGGAAATCGGGAAAAATCGTGCCGATTCCGAAAAGGAGTTTGACCGTACCGTTGCTTATATTTATGATACGATTAATGCATTAAAAGACCTCGATCGTAAAAGTGCTTCATTTACCATTGAAAGCGACATTATTGGTCAGATCCGGAGATCACCGTTAGGGATTACGCTTTGTATTGGGCCTTACAATTATCCTTTAAATGAAACCTATACGTTGCTTATTCCTGCATTAATAATGGGAAATGTCATTTTGTTCAAACCACCCAAATACGGATGTTTGTTGCATTACGCTTTGAGTAAAGCCCTTCAGAAGAGTTTCCCTAAAGGCGTGGTCAATTACATCTATGGCAAAGGTGCAGAGGTTATAGAACCCATGATGAACACAGGAAAAATTAATGTACTCACGTTAATTGCTTCCAGCAAAGTGGCCGATCAGCTGAAAAAAGCACATCCAAAGGTGAACCGCCTGCGTTCCATTCTCGGTCTGGATGCCAAAAATCCGGGAATTATCCTGAAAGATGCTGATATTTCCACAGCGGTGAGTGAATGTGTTGCCGGTTCGCTTTCTTTTAACGGACAGCGCTGTACTGCCCTGAAAATTTTGTTCGTTCATGAAGATATTGCCGAAGAATTCATCCGTAAATTTTCCGAAAAAGTAGACCAGCTGAAAGCAGGAATGCCTTGGGATAACGCTTTAATTACACCGCTGCCCGAGGAAGGAAAAGTGGAATATCTCAACAATTTGGTAGAAGATGCGTTGTCGAAAGGAGCCAAAATCGTGAATAAAAACGGCGGAATTTCCGTGGGAAATCTCTATGCGCCAACCGTTTTATTTCCGGTAACATCAAACATGAAAGTGTACAACGTAGAACAGTTTGGTCCCGTAGTTCCGATTGTTTCATTTAAAAACCTACAGGAACCGGTGGATTATATGATCCAGAGTAATTTCGGGCAACAGGTGAGCATTTTCAGCAACAATCACCTGGAAATCGCCAAAATGATTGACGGATTTGTGAATCTTGTTTCCCGCGTAAACATCAATACCCAATCGCAAAGAGGTCCGGATGTTTTTCCGTTTACCGGAAGAAAAGATTCTGCGGAAGGTACCCTTTCTGTTTACGATGCTTTGCGGTCTTTTTCGATCCGAACAATGGTTGCCACAAAACTCACGGATGAAAATAAAGAAATATTCAACACCATTGTCAGCGAACAGGAATCGAGTTTTCTGAGTACGAAGTTTTTATTTTAATCTCTTATTAATCAATTATTTTCATGTTGTTTTTTAAATTAAACAGAAATTCAAACAGAATTTTTAAGACTTCATCAGCATAAAGTTTTGCAAATAATACAGAACTTATTTTCATAAAAAATTCAGATGAAAATTTTAAATTTGTTTCAATAAGCAGAATCATAATTTATGAAATATCCCAGATATAAATATTCAACAGAAGACCAATTATTCTTTTTTGAATTTGAAAGTATTGGAATAAAAGGAAAAATAAAAAAAATGGTTCAATATTCAGAAATGTCTGTAAAAGGATTTTATAATTTGGGATTTGGAAATTTTAATGAAAAAACCAGTGAGTTAGAAAAAATTACTTCGCGAAAAATGAAAACATACAAAGAAAATGCATTATCTAAAATTAATACAGAATTTAGAAAAGTATTCCAAAATTACAGACTCAGATAAAAAAAGTATTAAATTTTCATTTAACCCATTAAAGGTTAGACAGAAAGAAATACTAATTTCTGAAAATGAACAATGCAATAAATTATTTTTTGTAAATAAAGGTTTATTGAGAGCGTACTATACTGATAGTAAAGGAAACGAAATTACTAGACGTATTGCTTGGGAGAGTGGATTTCTTACAAGTATTGATAGCTTTAGAAAGAAAGGCTTAGAAAACAATGAAACTATTGAATGTATTGAAAATGCAGAATTGTTGGTAATTTCTAAAAAAGAATATGAGATTCTTATTTCTTCTTCTGTAAATTTAAGAAGAGCTTACCAAATATTATTAGAAAAATATTTAGCAATTAATATGAGAAGATTTCAACAATTGACCTCTTTAAGTCCGGCAGAAAGATTGCATTATTTTGATAAAAATTTTCCTAAATTGAAAAATCATATTAGTGATACTATTCTGGCTACTTTCTTAGGAATATCACGAAAAACTTTAGAAAGAGTTAGGAAAAATAATATCGGACATTAAAATTTGCGACAAATGTCGCAAATTTTAATGTCCGATTAATATACATTTGTAAGACAATAATTAAAACTATATTATTATGAAAAAACTATTTTTTTCCGCATTAGTTCTAGCAGGAACTCTAACTTTTGCTTCACCAAGTAAGAACGTTGCAACAGCTGAAATCAAAAACTTTTCAACTGAAGTATTGAAAACAACTACAATTTCAGGTTACAATGAAGATTTGCCGTGGTATACTAAAACAACAATTTCAACTTATTGGGTTTTAGGTTATCCTGTTCTTGTTACAACAAAAACGGAGATTGTTTGGTATGATTAATAACCATAACAAGCAAAAGTTAAATCTTAAGTTTCGTAGTATTTCTTACTACGAGACTTTTTTAATTAAACAAAAAGTATATGAAAAAGATAATTTTATTAAGTTTTTTTTCAATCTTCATTCATTGTAAGCCTCAAAATAATGAAAAAATTGATGATTTAGATATTGATGGAAAGGATATTATAAAAGTAGACACCATCAAATATAATAATTCAGAAAAAAAAGATGATGACAAAAAAAAAATAAAGAATGAAAAAGAATACACAAACATGATAATAAAATATCAAGAAAATCTTACTATTCCCAAAGAGGACTTAGAAAAAATACCATCCGAATTCAAAGAGCAAATAGTAAGTCTTTTTAGTAAACCTATTTTTTATGAATTGAGGACAAATTTAAAACAATCATTATATCAAACTATTTCTGATGATTCGAAAGTATATTCTTCCTCTGACGCTGGAAGGACAAATGAAACTAAAGTAATTTTGCCGACTTTAAATGTATATAAAGATTTTATTACTTTAGATTTAATAAAACAAGACCAACTTGTTGACAAGACTTATTTAATTAATGACAAACTAAATAAAATTGATTGGAAAATTTTTAACGAGAAATTAAAGATCGATGATTTCGTTTGTAAGAAAGCTACAGCATTAGTAAATAACAAAAAAATTATTGCTTATTTCACAGAAGAAATATCCATTGGCGATGGTCCATCAATATTTTATGGTCTTCCTGGACTAATTTTAAAAGTTGAAGCGCCTGACAGAACATATTCTGTGCTTGAGATAAATTACAGAGAGAATGTTGAAGTACAAAAGTTCAAAAAAGGAACAGTAATCACACCTAAAGATTTTGAAGAAATAACAAAAAAAATGAAAGAAAATCCATCAACTACAACACATAATGAGGTTAGACAGTAGTTTTTTATTTTTTTTAATTTTATCACAGTTTTTTTATTCGCAGTATACAATTACCGGGAAAGTTTACGACGATGAGCAAAAAGTATTACATCAAGTAAGTGTGCAATTACTTGCAAAAGACTCTACAATTATTGATTATTGTTTTACAGATAGTAACGGAGGTTATGAATTAAAAGGAAATGCAAATGGAAAGATTTTAAAATACTCTTCGCTAAACCACAAAACTCAATATATAAACTTTAATGCGACAAAAGATTTTATACAAAATATAAATCTTTCGAGAAAAGAACAACGAATAAAAGAAGTCATCATTTTTTCGCCCCCAAAAGTTGCAAAACTTAGAAGTGATAGTATTTCATTCGATTTGAAAACCATTAGAGACAATACAGAAAGAAATTTGGGTGATTTAATTAAGAAGTTACCCGGATTAGAAATTGACAGTGATGGAAAAGTAAATTTTCAAGGGGTGAGAATTGACGAAATATTAATTGACGGCAATGAGTTTTTCGGAAATAAACATCAACTGGCTACACAAAATATAACTGCCGAAATGGTTGATGGTCTGGATTTATTATTAAGACACCAGACTGATAAAAATAAAAGAGATTTCAATATAGATAACAAAACGGTTTTAAATGTAAAATTGAAAGAAAAATATAGGGGTGAGATTTTAGGGAATATTGCATTATATGGTGGTTTAAAAAATAAATTTCTTACAAAAGCAAATTTTTTCAAATTTTCAAAAAATGGAAACCTTTCTTGGATTTCAAACTCAAACAATATTGGAGAATCTCCTATGTCTGTAGAAGATTATTTAGAATTAATCGGGGTTATAAAAAGAATTAATAGTTCATCTGAATTATCTGGGTCAAATCTAGTAAATGTAGATGAGTTTATTCCTAAATACATATATACTGATGAAAAAGTTAAAAAAAAATCAAACTATTTTTCTGCATTAAATTACACCTATAAATTTTCAAAAAAAATAAGATTTAATGGTAACACAATTATAAATCAAACCAATCAATTTGAACAATTTAATTCCTTAAAAATTTTTCTATCCGAAAATGGTCTCAAGTATTTAAATGAAGAAAAAAACAGTGTAAGCAAAAACTTCATTTTAAGCACTTACTTAAACATTGATTTTATACCAACAAAAAAATTGTCATTGAATTACAATATTCTGTATAATCCCTCAAATGGTAATTCATATGAGAAAATATCAAGTAATATTAATTTTGTTAATGATTACAAAAACATACATAATAACTATGGACAAGAATTAAAAATTACAAATAGGTTTAATGACAATTTGCTTTTAACATCAACATTAAATCAAAGCAACTCAAGATTTAATAAAAATTTATTTCTAAATGCAAATAATGCTTTTCTTGGTTTAGATTTCAGTAATAATGATTATAAATTAATTGAAAAAACGAAACTAGTAAATGCCAATTATGCTCTATATAATAATTTGATCTTCAAACATAATAAAGATACTTATAAAGTTATTTTTAACTTCGATTATTTTAAACAAGACTTCTATTCAGAGGCTGAGAATGATACAAATTTTCTCAATAATTTAAATTCAGGTACGAAAACAATAAAGTATGGTTTTTTAGGAAGAAATTATTTTTCACTTTTTCAAATTCAATACGGTTTTAATTTAAATTTCTATGAAATCAAAAAAAAATTCAAGAAAGAAACTAATAATTTTGAACCAAATGTGGCTTTGACTTATGAAATAAATCCAGTAAATAAATTGAGTTTTTCTTATACGAGAACCAGTAAAAACCCTTCTTTATTTCAGACCATACAAAACAATTACATTGATGACTACCAAACCATCATAAATCCGAGCCAAATCGAATTGTTCCAATTTTCACCATCTGATAATTATCAAATAAGTTATTTAAATTTTACTCCCAAAAAGGAAAAATCCTTTAATATAAATTTGCAATATCGTAATTCAAAAAATATCTTTTCGAATAACACGATATTCTTAGATTCATTTGTTATAAAAAATTATGTTTTAGCAGATTATGAAAGATATGCAAAACTGTTGGTTATATATGATAAAAAGTTTACAATTATTCCATTTTCACTAAAAAGCAATTTTTCATATACCATAACAAGTGGTCAGAATTACATTCAGGATTTACAAAACAATTATAGGAATACAAATATTGGTGGTGAATTTAAAATTATTTCTCATTTTAAAAATAGTAAATTTCAAATGCATTTTAATTATTCATTAAATAATTTCAACTCAAAACAACAATTAAATTACATATCTAACAATTTAATCAATCATCGCTTTAAATTACATTTTTTTGCTGTTTTTAAGCGATTTACTTTTGACATTGAAAATATTTATATGATTCAAAACTCTAATACAAACGATAGAAATCAGTTTATTTTAAGTCCATCATTTTATTATTTTTCGCAAAACAATAAATGGGAGATTGGATTGAAATCTCAAAATATTTTTCATCTCAATGAAAATTTATATTTGACACAATCATTTTCAAATTATTATATTGAAAACAGCATATTATATACAATACCAGGGAATTTAATTTTGGGTATAAAATATAATTTATAAAAAAAACTGCCAACAGATTGGCAGCATGCAAATTTAAGCATAAGTTGTTCCACTACACAATTATTTATCCGTCAATTTTCCGAAAAAATAGGTCAGCTAAAAGCAGGAATGCCTATAGATGAAAACAAAGAAATATTCAATACCATTGTCAGCGAACAGGAATCGAGTTTTTTGAGTACGAAGTTTTTATTTTAATTTGTAAAATGTGGAATTGAAACTGAAATTTCGACAATTCTTAAAAAAAACATTATCAAAATAGTAAAATAGCGGCGGCAGGAGCAATGTAGATTTCACTTTTGCATTCTTCTGCTCTGTATTTTGTTCAACATCGCGATTTAGCGGTTCAAAAACTCTCTGGCGGTCAGAATTGGTAAATCCGCATTCTTGAAATCTTTTTTATTTCGAGTAATTATAATGTCCATTTCATTTTCAATTGCTGTATAATATTGGACAGCACCTTCAAAATCTTTAAAATCAGAAGTTAATGCTAAATCTATTATTTTATCATCTACCGCAAGGACTTCTACAAGAACTTTGAATTTTGCTAAAACCTTTCGGACTTCCATTTTTAAATGTTTAAAAAGCAAAAAATGAACATTTGCTAAAGTTAAAGCAGATACATACAGATTCGCGTTATTTTTGTCTGAAAGTGTGAAAAGTTCCTGAGCTTCCAGATAAAATTCATCTCTTTTTTCCAACAAATCCATTACGATATTTGCATCCACAAAAATCTTCTCCATCACGAATATTTTTGGCTTAAATAATCATATCGATCATCGTTGTTTGTTTCATGATCATCACTTGGAACTATGCCGGTCAAACTTTCAACAAGAGGACTTATTTTGATTTCCTTTTGTTGTTTTTTGGTAAGAGAATTCAGATAATTTTCAATTAGTTTTGAAAGACTTATTCTATTTTCTTTTGCATAATCTTTAGCATTTTCAATTATACTTTTGTTCAGATTCAAAGTTAGTTTTGTATTCATAACATTTTTAATTTACGTGTAAAAATAATAATAAGTTACGTAAAAAACAAATCTTGTTTTCATGTATAATTTTGAATACGATATCGTAGCATGTCAATCATTTTATTTTCGCTTCATCCGATTAAATAAAATTATGTTGTTTATTTCAGAAATAGAAAATTTCAGGCAGAAAAAAATCATTTTTTAATTTATAAATCAAAATTTGATTTGATTTTCAACATATTACATCGAATTCATGATAATGAACAGATTTTCACCATCAAAAAAAATCATTCCCATAAAATGGAATGATTTTTTTTAAATACAAAGAATTTTAAGCGAAATCACTACATTTGTGTTCCTTAAAATTTGGAAATAAAAACAAATATCATAATGTCAGACAAATCAAAAATCTACTACACCTTAACTGATGAGGCGCCGATGCTGGCAACACATTCTTTTTTACCGATTGTGAAAGCCTTTACCAATGCAGCAAATATTGAAATTGAAGTACCGGACATATCTCTTGCAGGAAGAATTTTGGCCAATTTTCCAGAATCTTTAGAGGAAAATCAAAAAGTTGCTGATGCGTTAGCACAATTGGGCGAGCTGGCAACAAAACCAGAAGCCAACATTATTAAACTTCCGAATATTTCTGCGTCAGTACCGCAGTTGGATGCAGCCATCGCAGAACTTCAATCCAAAGGATACAATGTTCCGAATTATCCTGCTGAACCTAAAAACGAGGAGGAGAAAGGAATTAAAGCAAAATATGCCAAAGTGTTAGGAAGTGCAGTAAATCCTGTGTTAAGAGAAGGAAATTCTGACAGACGTGCGCCAAAGGCGGTAAAAAATTACGCAAAAGCCAATCCACACCGAATGGGCGAATGGGCTTCTGACAGCAAAACCGAAGTTGCGCACATGCAAACCGGAGATTTCTACGGAACCGAAACTTCCACCACAATTGAAAATGCTACAAAATACAGAATCATTTTCAAAGGAAATGACGGTTCTGAAAAAGTTCTGAAAGATTTTGCTCCTTTAAAAGCCGGCGAAATTATCGATTCTTCGGTAATGAATCTGAATGCTTTGAAAGCCTTTGTACAAACCGCCATTGATGCCGCAAAAGAGAAAGATATTCTGCTTTCCGCTCACCTGAAAGCCACGATGATGAAAATTTCCGATCCGATTATTTTTGGTGCGGTGGTGGAAACGTATTTTAAAGATGTATTTACAAAATATGCATCAACTTTCAAGGAATTGGATATTAACCCAAATAACGGTTTAGCAGATCTTTTTGAAAAAATTAAAGGAAACGCTCAAGAAGCTGATATTAAAACAGATATCCAAAAAACAATTGCGAACGGACCACGTATTGCAATGGTAAATTCCGACAAAGGCATTACCAACTTCCACGTGCCATCCGACGTAATTGTAGATGCTTCAATGGCAGCACTTATTCGTGGCGGCGGTAAAATGTGGAATATCGATGGTAAAGAAGAAGATACCGAAATCATTATTCCAGATCGTTCTTATGCTGGTTTTTATTCCGCAGCAATTGATGACATGAAAAAACATGGAAAAATGGATCCATCAACAATGGGTTCCGTTCCGAATGTTGGATTAATGGCACAAAAAGCGGAAGAATATGGTTCACACGACAAAACATTCCAAATTGATACAAACGGAACTGTGGAAGTTCAAGATGAAAATGGAAATGTACTACTTTCGCAAAAAGTTGAGCAAGGAGATATCTTTAGAATGTGTCAGGTGAAAGACGCTCCAATTCAGGATTGGGTAAAACTTGCCGTTAACAGAGCCAGACTTTCTGAAACTCCTGCTATTTTCTGGTTGGATAAAGGAAGAGCACACGATAGAGAAATCATCAAAAAAGTAGAAAAATACCTTCAAGATCACGATACTACAGGTTTAGACATCAAAATTATGGATGTAAAAGATGCCATGACTGAAACCTTAAAAAGAGCGAGAGAAGGAAAAGATACTATTTCGGTTTCTGGAAATGTTTTGAGAGATTACCTTACAGATTTATTCCCTATTTTAGAATTAGGAACTTCCGCAAAAATGCTTTCTATTGTTCCGCTTATGAATGGTGGTGGGTTATTCGAAACCGGCGCCGGAGGTTCTGCTCCAAAACATATTGAACAATTTTTGGAAGAAGGCTATTTAAGATGGGACTCTTTAGGTGAATTTCTTGCACTACAAGCGAGTTTAGAACATTTATCTCAAACACAAAACAATGCGAAAGCGCAAGTTTTGGCAGATGCTTTAGACGAAGCAAATGCTAAATTTCTAGCAAACGATAAATCACCATCGAGAAAACTTGGAGGAATTGATAACAGAGGTTCCCATTTTTACTTGGCTTTGTATTGGGCAGAAGCATTAGCGGCTCAAACAAAAGATGCTGAAATTGCAAATCAGTTTAAACCTGTCGCAGAAGCAATGAAAGCAAATGAAGAAAAAATTAACGCAGAATTAATTGCTGCACAAGGTTCTTCGCAAAACATTGGTGGTTATTATAAACCAGACGAAAACATGGAATATGCTGCAATGCGACCAAGTGAAACGTTAAATTCTATCGTGAACGAAATTTAAATTTCTCTTCTTTCTTGAATCAAAGAAAAAAGGTAGAATTCACCAGATAATAAAACAAACTCCCCAAATTTGGGGAGTTTTGTTATGATAGACTTTTGTAAATTTCTTCCACCTTATCAATATATTTTCCGTAAAAATATTGATACCACCATTTTCCAAAAAAAACGATAAACAAACACGATGCTACATAGATTGCCACCAAAATCGTGTTGCTCACTGAAAAATGATTATTCGGAATATAAAATAGAATTGCAAATTCTGCTAAAAAAAGCGGAATACAGGCCACATAATAGGTTTTGTAGATTTCGGTATTCAATTTCATATCGAAAAGAACTTCTGAAAGACTTTCCTTTGTTACACTCGACGACTGAGGTATTCGATAGTAAAATTTGTAAAATTTATAGTAGTAATACACCACAATGAAAAGAAAAGTCACCCAAAACAGGATAAAAAGAACAATGGTTTCGGGCGTATAATGTTTACCGAAATAATATACTAAAAACAAAACAGAAATTAAAATCGGAACGGTACTCCAAAATTCCATTCGCATATTTTTACGAATAATTTCGATCGGAAGATGAATTTCATTTTGTTTTTCAAGTGAAATTTCAGGCACTTCGTTCACTTTTTCATCTTTATAAAGCTGTTTAAAATCGTCTAAATCCATAATTTAAATTTTAAAAAAGCGCATCAATTAAGTAAATTCATAATCATTTTTGTTAGACTTGAGCAACTAACTTCTTTAACTTTTCTTTGGCGCGGTTTAGTTTAACTCGTGCATTCACTTCTGTTATCCCAAGATTGTCTGCCATTTCTTTTCCTGAAATATCTTCCAGAAAATAAAAGATTAACGCTTTATCGATTGGGCTTAATTGTTGAATCGCTTCATACATTTTTTTCAAATGATATTCCTCTTGAAAATTATATTCTTCTTCTTTAATTTTAAAATGGTGCACTTCTTCATTTTGAATAATGCTGCGTTTTTTTTCGGATTTCAGAAAAACGATTGCCGTGTTTAACGCAATTCTGTATAACCAGGTAGAAAACTCGCTTTTTCCCTCAAAGGAAGAATACGATTTCCAAACTTGATAGGTAATTTCTTGAAAAAGATCTTTTTGATCATCCAAGTCATCCATATACATGCGGGATATTTTGAAAACAACACCTTGGTGCTTTTCCATACGTTCCAAAAATTCCTGCTCCTTCGAAATCATTCTTTATTTTAATATTAGGTAAGTAGCGATTTAAATAATTTGTTACACTTTTTCGGTATACATTCAAAATTATTTATTTTTAATGTTTTAAAAAACAAACTTTGTTAAAGAATATTTTACCCTTCGTTTTTCTGCTATCGCTCACTGTGAGCTGTGTTTCTGTAAAACGTTATAACAAAAGATTAGAAAAACCCATCTCTCCTGCCGCAGCGAAAAAAGACATTGATTATGCTTACCAAAAACTTCAACAGCTTCATCCAGCTTTGTATTGGTATATTGATGAGTCTGAACTTACGGGGAAATTCGACAGCTTAAAAAATAGTATAAGTGAACCTATCGTTCCTGCAGAATTATATCAAAAAATTGCTCCAGTAATTGCACAAATTCGAGAAGGACACTTACGATTGGTACCTCCAGAAAAAATGCTAAGCCGAAAAGAACTGAAAAAATTAGAAAATCAGAAAGGTCTTCTCGGAAGGATGAACTATGTAATTGATGGCGATCGAATTTTTGTAAAAGACAATGTAGATCACTTTGAAGGCATAAAAGTAGGAACCGAAATTCTAAAAATTAAAGATAAAAGTAGCAAAGATTATCTTGAACAATACCGAAAATTCGTAAACAGCGATGGTTACAACACCACGTTTCAAAAATATTCTTTAGCAAGAAGATGGCCGATTTTCTTCACACTCGAAAACGGAATTTTAGACAGTGTAAAAATTGAAACGCGTTATTTAAATGAAACCAAAACATTTTATATTCACCGTGAAAAACAAACAAAAAAGGAGAAAAAGGAAATAAAAAAACAAGTTGCAACGTATAAAAAAGACGAAAACAAAAAAACTAAAGATTACAATCCAATAATTCGAAGTTTTAACCGAGATCTACAATATTTGGGCGAAGATAGTTCGATTGCGTACATGAAGATTAAAAGCTTTTCTGGCACGTACTCGAGAAAGTTTTACAAAAAAAGCTTCAACGAATTAAAAAACAAGAATTCGCAATATTTAATAATTGATGTTCGGGATAATTTAGGAGGTTCGCTTTCCGAAATTCAGAATTTGTATTCTTACCTTTCATCGAGCAAGTTTACGTTTATTAATGACATTGAAGTTACCAGCAGAAAATCGATGTTTCATGCCAATTATTTCAGTGAGTTTTCGCCAATTCTTCAACCTTTTGCTGTAATAGCATACCCAATTTACTTTATAGGAACGGCAATTTCAACCAAAAATAAGGATGGTAAAATTTACCTTCGTAATAATAATCTATTTACCTCGCACCAACCGAAAAAGAATGCTTTCAAGGGTAAAATATATGTTTTAATTAACGGAAGCAGTTTTTCTGCCTCCTCCATATTGGCATCTAAATTAAAAAATGATCATCGAGCAATATTGGTTGGCGAAGAAACAGGCGGAGCGAATGACGGAACCGTTGCAGGCAGATATGCTACCAAAAAACTCCCCAATTCTAAAATTATCCTTCCTATTGGTCTTATGAAGATTCAACCCAATATTATTTTTACTCATACAAAAAAAGGGGTAACTCCGGATATTACGATTGTACCTACCCTCCGTGATATTCTAAGCAAAAAAGATCTTCAGCTAAAATGGGTACTTGAGGATATTGATCAAACAGCACCACTACCCTAATTTAATAGTGTTTTAAGAAAATCTAAAGGAAAACAATGCAGAAACAAACAAAACACAACGCATTGCAAAACAGTAATTTAAATTACATAAACATTGTTTTTGGGTTAATTCACCCTAAAGATAACTGTATATAGTGATTTTTTCAAATTCATAAGTTTTGGTGATTTACAAAGAAGGTTAACCATCTACATTTGTACCACTAACCTTTTAAAACTTTTTAATCATGAAAAAATTTTTTACAAGTGCTGCAGCACTTATGACTTTCGGATTTGCTTATTCACAGGCAAATATCGACATTTCCACACAGTTAGGAAATTTAAATGAAGCCTACATTAACCAAACAGGTTTTTTAAACACTAATGTATTAACTCAAGATGGAAACCGCAACTTTGCAACGATTGACCAAGTTGGTGCAGCAAACATCAATTTTGCATTAAGTGAAGGTAACCGAAACACTATTGATGTAGACCAAACTGGAATCCTTAACATTAATACTGTTGAGCAGTACGGAAACAGAAATGCAGCATCAACGGAACAAATTGGTTTATTTAATACCGTTACGCAATTACAAGATGGAAATCGCAACTCTGTAGATGCCTATCAGTTGGGAGATTCAAATGTGGCAGAACAATACCAATACGGAAATCGTAATGCCGCGAGTACCTACCAATTGGGAGCAAGCAATGTTTCTTATCAGGTACAGGTTGGGAATAGAAACGACGCAACTTCTTTGCAATTAGGCATTAGTAACGTTGCTATTCAAGAACAATATGGTAATAGAAATGAAGCTGGCGCTTACCAAGTTGGTTCAGGTAACTTCATCTGGCAAACACAGGATGGAAACGATAATGACGCAACTCACTTACAAATTGGGGATGGTAATTTCGCAGATTCTTGGCAAGTTGGTAACGGAAACTCTAATTATGGTTTACAGTTGGGTGACGGAAACGCACTTACACAGTACCAACATGGAGATGACAATATAGCGATTGATTTGCAACTTGGAAACTCAAACTTTACATATGTTAATCAAACTGGTAGTGACCATTTCCACTTAGGAACGCAAATTGGAAATAGCAACACTTTAGTAGTTACTCAGACTAACTAAAAAAACATCAATCAATTTTTATAGTAGGAGAAGCTTCGGTTTCTCCTATTTTTAGTTATACACATCATCAAAAAGGTGAAAACACCCTAAAGCTGTCGTTATTACAAGATTCTTAGTAACTGTAAACCGTTATTTTTAAAGATAACCAAATGTGGTGAATAATCTATACCTAAATCTAATTACCTTTAGCTTCAACTAACCATGAGAACTTTAACTGCAATATTAATCACATCTTTAACATGCGCTGGAAGCATTTTCCATGCTCAACAATTAAATTTTGATGCAATTAATAGTAGCAACGCACTGAACATTATCACTCAATTATCAGCAAGTAATACCAACAAGATCAGTTCTGAAACGATTGCAATACAAAATGGTACTCGAAATTATGCAGAAGTTAACCTAAACAAAAACACGAATGCATTCATCCAACAGTTGGGTGACTTCAACTACCTTAATTTTAACAATTCTTTCGAAACCACTCCTGTAAACACCATTATCAACACGCAAGGCAATAATAACATTGTTGATGTGGTTGGTTCAAATAGTATTTCTGATAAAATGCAAATTCATGTAAAAGGTGATAATATGACAATGTTCATAAGAAATTTTTAAAACATGATCCATGAAACCATTGAGAAAAAGCTTAACGCTATGCTTTATCTTTTCAATCCTTTATTTCTACGCTCAAAATCAACAGACAATCGTTACTTCAAAAATTGAAAGCGAAACGATGGAAGGCTTGCTAAAGTTAAAAGCTACAGCCACAAATAATAGCGAAAACCATCAAGAGCTTAATTATCTTTTCATCTCTATTAAAAAAAGCGCAAGTGGTAATCTCTCCAACAATAAACAATCCGGGAAGTTTACTTTGCAACCAGAGGAGACCAAAAAACTTAGTGAGATCGCTGTAAACATTCAAAATAAAGATGCCTTAAAAGTGTTCCTTTACATTAGAAATGAAGAAACGCAATCCCTAATTTCAAAAGATAGTTTAATTATTAATGCTTCAGATTTTACCAAGAAGAATTTACAAGCGAGAGAAAATAATCTCTTCGAATTAAAAGGACTAACGATTGATGAAACAAAAACGAAGGTAGGTAAAGATTTTTATGATGCATTTTACCTCAATTATTCTCAAATTCCAGAGAAGTTTAGTACTGCGATCACAATAAATGAACTTCCAACAACAGGAAGAGGAAGCCAAATCAACATCATTATTGAAGATAAAACCATTTATTCATTTGTTTCAAACCCCAATGAAGATTACTTGGTCGAGCAAGCGAAATATTCTTTAAAATTTCTTGCTGATTATAATCAAAAGAAAACACTCCTTAAAAATGAGTTCAGATACTAGAAACTAAAACCCAAAACCATGAAAACTTTTCTTCTCTCTTTTTTTCTATTTGGAAACTTCTTAATGTTTCCTGCGCAGCAATTGGTTTATAAGCCGATAAATCCAGCATTTGGAGGAGACACTTTTAACTATCAAATGCTTTTAAGCTCAGCAAACGCTCAAAACCAATTCGACAATGCAGAAAAGGATTACAGCAGTTTATTAGGCGATTACAATTCATTGGATAGTTTTACACAATCTTTAAATCGACAAATCCTTAGTCAACTCACCAATCAATTAATTTCAGATTCGTTTGGAGAGGGCACAATTACGCCTGGAAAATATATGTTTGGATCCATGTATCTCGATATTACGGAAGCATCACAAGGCCTCATCATCAATGTACTTGATACAGCAACCGGTGAGCAATCTCAAATTATTATTCCACGATGATTCAATAAATCCAATCACCATGAAAACTATTCGCCTATTAGTCCTCTTTGGAATTTTATTTTTATTCCAAAGTTGCAGCACATTATTCAATATTCCTCCGAAAGGTGATTCTTCAACTTTAGGAGAAGTAACCAATTTAACAGCTCAACTAAAAGATTTACCACTACCAAAAGAAAAAATCGTAGTTGGTGTGTATAAATTTAGAGATCAAACAGGACAATACAAAGCGTCGGAATTAGGAAATAATTGGAGCACTGCTATTCCACAAGGCACCACAACAATTTTAATTAAAGCTTTAGAAGACAGCAGATGGTTTATCCCTATTGAGCGAGAAAACATTGCCAACTTACTTAATGAACGGCAAATTATTCGTTCAACCAGACAAGAATATTCGACTGACGAAAACAAAAACGCGCAAACTTTGCCACCTCTTCTCTATGCAGGAATTCTCCTTGAAGGAGGAATTATATCGTATGACACCAATGTAATGACTGGAGGAATTGGGGCTCGATACTTTGGCATTGGAGCATCTACACAATATCGCCAAGACAGAATTACGGTGTATTTAAGGGCCGTTTCAACTTTAAATGGTGAAATTCTAAAAACTGTTTACACCTCAAAAAATATACTTTCTACAAGTATTAGTGGAAATTTTTTCAGGTATATCGATACCGAAAGATTATTAGAATCTGAAATTGGAATTACCCAAAATGAACCTGTCCAACTGGCCGTTACAGAAGCGATTGAAAAAGCAGTAAAAGCACTTATTACAGAAGGAATTGAAGACAAAATTTGGGGGCCGTCGCAAAAGGAACAAAATGAAGATTACAAAAAACTCGTGGAAGAATATAAGAACGAGAAATCAGAAAACAATTTCCGACTTCTCGGCAATAAGGTTGAGAATTCCGAACGCAAATCAATAGCATTACACGTAAATGGTGAAGCGCAAAAAATAAGTGGCGACTATAAAAATGCTACTTACAAAATGGGAGGTAAAATAGGACTGAAATACTCAATAATGCGAAATCTCAACATCGATCTCTCTTTTAGTAATGTACAGATTGAAAACGAAGGAATCGTAAAAAGGAACTACTTTGGTCCCGATCTCAATCTTGAATATGTAATGGTTCCTCAATTTAAATTAACTCCTTTTGCTTATGCTGGCTTCGGCGCATTATTCTCGGATTACAAACCATTTTACAAAGCAAATTTGGGTGGTGGCCTCGACTATTTATTGATGAAAAGCACCTCCATTAGAGTGTATTCGCAATATGATTTCGGCTTTAAAGATAAACTCGACGGACTAATTAGTGGAAAGCAAAACGATAATATTATCCACTTTGGAGTAGGACTAAATTTCTATTTCGGAAAACCACAATAAAACATTTTAACCATGAAAACAATAATCAAAATACTCGTTTTTTCCATCTTATTGCTCACGGTATTTTCGTGTAAAGAAGAATTGGTGGATCAAATTGAGACAGCAACAATTAAAGGAAAAGTGGTAAAAAGAGGTACAAATACGCCTTTAGCAAATGTAAAAATTACCACCTCGCCAAGTACAAATACTGTTTTTACGGAAAGTGATGGCAGTTTCGAAATTACAGATGTTCCCACCGGCGACTATTCTGTTAAAGCGGAAGTAAGCGGATATTTAGCAAATTATCAAAGTGCAAATCTTAAAAATCCTGCACAAATTGTTAATATTGTTTTTGAGATGGATGACGATACCTCTCTCAACACGCCGCCTAGCATTCCGCAACTTATCAGTCCGATTGATAATGCAGAAGGCCAACCATTGTCGGTACAATTATCATGGTCTTCCACCGATCCAGATTCGTTGGATGTGATTCGATATAAACTCATCGTGAAAAACAATTTTAGCAACGATGTTTTGGAGATAAGCGACCTAGAAGAAACCACCTACACGCTTGAAAATCTGAAATACGGCGCAAGTTACTTTTGGCAAGTGGCTGTTTCAGATGGTATTCATGATGAAGTATTCAGTGCTGTATTTAAGTTTACTACAAGTCTAGTACCCGACAATCGGTTTCATTATGTGCAAAAGGAAAATGGAAATTTATTTATTACTTCTAGCAATGAAAGTGGTGAAAATTTCCGTTTGACAAACAGCGAACACAACAGTTGGAGGCCAAGGAAAAACAACAACGCTAACCTGATTGCATTTCTACGAACAACAGAAGGTAACACTCATATTTATACGGCAAAACCAGATGGTTCCGATGTTTTAAAAGTATCCAAAATTCCACTCGCAGGTTTTAATACAAATGAGCTCGATTTTTCATGGAGCACCAACGGTGCTAGTTTTCTGTATCCGAATTTCGACAAACTGTATAAAATAAATAAAGACGGAAGTGGACAAGAATTATTATATACCACACCCGACGGAAGTTTAATCACAGAATGTGATTGGAGTTATGATGGAAGCAAAATTGCTTTAAAACTAAATGACTACAATGGATATCAAAGTAAAATTATCATTATTGATCAATTAGGCAACACGCTACAAACGATATTGCAATCCGTTAATGGTGCAACTGGAGGTTTAAATTTTTCAGTAGATGGTAATTTCTTGGTGTACACATACGACATTTCAGGATATCAAGACAGTAATTACAGGCAATTAAACAGTCATATATTCCTATACAATTTATCTAATGGAAGTGTTCGTGATCTTTCTGAAGAATCTGAAAAGCCCAACGGTACAAACGATTTAGATCCTCGTTTTTCACCTAACAATGCGCAAATTATTTTCACCAATACTTCCAATGATGGAATTTCTCAAAAAAACATCGTTGTGATTAGTTTTAACAATGATCCAGAAGACTCTGAAAGAACGACGCTTTTTTCTAATGGAGAAATGCCAGATTACGAATAATTCTGTTATTCTATATTAAAAAAAATACAATATGCTGGAAATTATTCCAGCATATTGTTTTCTACGGCATATTTTACAATTCCAATGGAATTTTTAACATTCAGTTTCATCAATATTTTTTTTCGATGCGTTTCCACAGTATTAATGCTGATGAACAATTTTTCGGAAATGATTTTACTACTGAAACCTTCACAAATAAGTTTCATCACTTCAATTTCTCTTTTAGTAAGAGGATCAACATTGGGCGTATTTTGCCTGTTTTGATGGCTTATATAGCCAATCATTCTTTCCTTTGCACTGTTGCATACATAGATATTATCGCTCTTCACAATTTTAATGGCTTCCAGAAACTCATCAAAATTGGTATCCCTGTCCAAATAACAATGGATTCCTTTTTCAAAAAGTTTACGAATGTCACTTAACTCAAAGAGGTTCCCAACGATTGCAAATTTCACGCGTGGATTAATACTGAACAAAGCTTCAACATTTTCTACAATTTCGTTTACCGTATTCAAATAGGAACCATGGATAACAAAATCTGTAGGTGAAATTTTGTACTGATCAATTAATTCTTGGTGAGAATTGTATTGGAAAACATTCTCAAAAATCTTTTTTTGCAACAGAAACTGGGATAAGCCCTGAATATAAAACACAGGGGCATCATAGATGGTTAAACTATGTTTCATGTTTGCGGTTATTAGTTTCTGCAATGTACAAATTTATAACCATAAACACCTCATCAACATTCTATTTTACAAGAACAAAAACGAAAATTTTATTACCTAACCACTTCAATTACTTTAATTTATTATTGAAAAAGGGTTAAAAAACCCAAATCAACCACTTGCAATTATCTTATTTTTGAGAAACGAAATTAATAGCCATTTTGTAAAGTTCATTAACCATGAAAGATCTTATCTATCTATTCTTAATTATACTTACATTGTTAGTTCACTAATCGAAATTGAGTTGATTAAATTAATTAAATTTTTCTCGAAATAATTGCTGGTTTTACCAAAACTGAAATTTAAGCGAATGCTTTCAGAAAGAAAATTTAAGTTTTTATCATAGAAGCTAAAGTAACAAAGATTCATCAACCTCGTTTGGCAAGGTAACTTTTAGATTGGGTTCTATTTCCATCGCTCGTTTTATTGCAAAAACGGCTCCTTCATTTCTTGCCCAACTTCTGCGGGAAATTCCGTTATTCACATCCCAAAAAAGCATTGATTTTAATCTTCGTTCGGCATCTTCGGTTCCATCCAAAAGCAATCCGAAACCGCCATTTATCACTTCTCCCCAGCCAACACCGCCACCATTATGAATACTTACCCAAGTGGCACCACGAAAACTATCACCAATTACATTATGGATTGCCATATCTGCGGTAAAACGCGAACCATCGTAAATATTCGAGGTCTCGCGATAGGGTGAGTCCGTACCAGAAACATCATGATGATCTCGACCTAAAACAATTGGTCCGATTTCGCCATTTTTGATTGCATTATTGAACGCTTCAGCAATTTTCATACGTCCTTCTGCGTCGGCATATAAAATTCTTGCTTGAGAGCCAACCACCAATTTGTTTTCTTGTGCACCTTTTATCCAAGTGATATTGTCCTGCATCTGCTGCTGAATTTCTTTAGGTGCCGTTTTTTGAATTTCTTCTAAAATTGAACAAGCAATCGCATCTGTTTTTTCTAAATCTTCGGGTTTTCCACTGCTACATACCCAACGAAATGGTCCAAAACCAAAATCAAAACACATTGGCCCCATAATATCTTGCACATAACTCGGAAACTTAAATTCCCGCCCCAATGTCGGTTTTGAATTCAAAACATCAGCGCCTGCCCTGCTCGCTTCAAGTAAAAAGGCATTGCCATAATCAAAAAAGTAAGTTCCTTTTTCCGTATGTTTATTAATCGCCGCAACATGCCTGCGTAAACTTTCTTGTACTTTTTGTTTAAAGAGTTCGGGATTTTCCGCCATCATTTTGTTTGATTCTTCAAACGTTTGTCCAACAGGATAATAGCCTCCTGCCCATGGATTATGCAGCGAAGTTTGATCAGAACCAACATCAATTCTCAAATTTTCTTCGGCAAATTTTTCCCACACTTCGACAACATTTCCAAGATAAGCTAGGGAGACGGTTTCTTGGTTTTTCTTCGCCAATTGTACCCTTTGTACCAAAGCATCAAGATTTTCGAAGATTTCATCTACCCATTTTTGATGATGTCGGATTGTGGTAATTTTCGGATTAACTTCAGCACACACCGTAATACAGCCTGCTATATTTCCGGCTTTAGGTTGTGCGCCGCTCATTCCGCCCAGTCCCGATGTAACAAACAAACCTTCTTTGGGTTGAACGTTAATTTTACGGAAAGCATTTAAAATCGTAATGGTAGTTCCGTGAACAATCCCTTGCGGACCAATATACATATAACTTCCAGCTGTCATTTGTCCATACTGCGAAACGCCTAAAGCATTGAATTTTTCCCAATCGTCGGGTTTCGAGTAATTGGGAACAACCATTCCGTTGGTCACCACAACTCTCGGCGCATCTTTATGAGAAGGAAAAAGACCGAGTGGATGACCAGAATACATTACTAAAGTTTGCTCATCCGTCATTTCCGATAAATATTTCATCGTCAATACATATTGCGCCCAATTTTGGAACACAGCTCCATTTCCACCATACGTAATTAGCTCGTGTGGATGCTGCGCCACTGCAGGATCAAGATTGTTTTGAATCATCAATTGTATTGCTTTTGCTTGCAACGACTTTCCGGGATAATCCGAAATTGGTCTGGCTTTCATTTCATAATCTGGTCGAAAACGATACATATAAATTCTTCCGTAAGTATCGAGTTCGTTTTTAAATTCAGAAAGCAATTCCGAATGAAATTTTGGATCAAAATAGCGTAAAGCATTTTTCAATGCCAACTTCTTTTCTTCATCCGTAAGAATAGCTTTTCGTTTTGGTGCGTGGTTCACGGAAGAATCATAACGTTTCGGTGTCGGCAATTCTGCAGGAATACCTTGTTGAATCTGTTCTTGAAAATTCATCTAATAAAAGTTTTTAATGCTAGCAATAAACGTTTAAAGGTATTTAAAATGAAAAATTCCTGCAAGTGCAATTTGATCAGTAAATTAATCGCTCATAAAAATTCTATTTTATTAAAATCTATCTTATATTTACAACATACAATGGGTGAATCATGTGAAATTCATGAGCTGCCGCGCAACCGTGATCTGTAATCTTCAGAAAGTCGGATCCCCAAAAACTTTCGCGATTTGAAGTAGTTTTCTTTTTTAAATAAGAAAGCTATTCATTTCAATATTAATGATTTAAAACTATAAGAAATGAATTAAGAAGAAAAAGTGAAGCAATCTGAAACCCATGTTTTTAAGGTGGTTTTCCCGAACACAACAAATCATCACAACACAATGTTCGGTGGTAAGGTAATGGAAATGATGGATGAAGTTGCTTTTATGACCGCAACGCGATTTGCCAGAAAATCATTTGTAACCGTAAGCTGCGACCGGATTGATTTTAAAAAACCAATTCCTGCAGATACTCTTGTCGAACTTATTGGGAATGTAAAATATGTTGGAAACACCAGCATTAAAGTGAATGTTAAAATTTTTGTAGAAGAAATGTATAACGAAATTAGAGAACAAGTAATCTCTGGAGATTTTACATTGGTGGCAATTGACGATCATCAAAAACCCGTTAAAATTTTTGAAAAGGAAGAAAATATTCCCTCCTAAAAGATGAATCAAATCCACTTCTATCATTTTATATATTATTGATTTAAAACACATTAAAATTTCAACTCAATATATTTTAAAGCCTTTTGTAAGAAAGAAAAAATCGCCTACAGCATTATTACTGAAGGCGATTTTTAGTATATGAGAATTATATCTTATGAATAAACTTCTGGATTAACGCAGTGTGGCATAGGCTCACCTTTGGAAAAGGCAATTAAATTTTCTGCAACATAACGCGCCATTCCATTTCTGGCTTCTACAGTAGAAGAACCAATGTGAGGAAGTACACATACATTAGGAAGCTTCAACAATTGGTTGTCTTTCGACATTGGTTCAGGGTTGGTAACATCCAAGCCAGCGCCCCAAATTTTCTTTTTGGTAAGGGCGTTGTACAAATCTTTCTCATTATGAAATCCACCACGTGCCGTATTAACAAAAATTGCATTCGGTTTCATTTTTTCAAAAACTTCGGCATTGAACATTCCTGCATTTTCTGGCGTAAAACTCGCGTGCAAACTGAGAACATCCGATTGTGCAAGCAATTCATCAAATGATACGTATTGTGCGTTCAATTCTTTCTCATATTCGGGTTTTGGATTTCGGTTGTGGTAAATTACTTCCATATCAAAAGCAGCTTTACATTTTTTAGCCATTTCAAAGCCAATTCTTCCCATCCCAAAAATACCAATCGTTTTACCGTACAATTCCATCCCTAACATATCTTCCATATCGAAGCCATGCCAGTCGCCAGATTTTACTTTATCGTAATAAAAGCTTCCGTATCGAGAAACGAATTGCATCAAAAGAAATGCAATATCGGACGTGGCTCTACTCAAAACCCCAGGAGTATTCCCAATAGGAATTTTTCTACGGTTGGCCTCGGCAACATCAACATTATTGTACCCCACAGAAAACTGTGCAACCGCTTTAATATTAGGATTTATATCGAAAAAAGTTTTATCAATCGGATCCATTCCTACATTAACAACGGCATCACAAATTTTCAAATACCTTAATTTTTCGGTTCCCGAAAATGCATTTTTTCCTTCAGGAATAATCAAGTCCAGACCTGCATCTTGCATTAATTTAATTCCGATTTCAGGAATTGGCTGGTTTAAAAATACTCTCATTTCATTTTTTTATTAAAAAAAACCGGTAAGATCCGGTTTTATATTTTATTGTCAGTTTTTTTTGGGAAGTTATTCCAAATCGTCGTCTTGCTCTTCGTGATCATCATCTTGATCTGCTAAACTGTAATAATTATTTTCTTCATCTTCTGAGCCAACATTTTCCATATTATTATCCAACTCAGATCCCGGTACATCCAGGTTCATTTCCATATTCTCTTCTTCAAGATCTTCGGTAATAGGTTCACCATTTTGATCTAATGGAATTGGTTTTTGTTGTTCGAAAATATCTTGAGACTCGTCGTAATTCATTTCTCGCAATTGCTCGTCCTGTTCTTTTTTTGTAGTATTATCTTCTTGAATCATAGCACTAAAATTTATTTCAAATTTCGACTATTTCAAAGGAGTTTACTTACAAATTCAAGGTTTGATTTTACAGAATTATCATTGCAAAAATAAAGTATTATTTATTGGTTTTTTTCAACATTGGAACAAATTTATACGCTCCAAATTCTTCTTTTTCAATTTCACTTTCTGAAATTTTCGTAAATCGATACAGAATTTGTTCATCGGTTTTCCCAAGAGGAATCACCATTTTTCCGCCAATTTTTAATTGTTTTAAAAGTTCAACGGGAATAATTTCTGCGCCACAGGTTACAATTACTTTATCAAAAGGGGCAAATGTAGGCAAGCCTACGAAACCATCTCCAAAACTTTGAAATTTTGGTCGAAGGTGCATATTTTTAAGCTTTTCTTTAGAAAAATCGAACAAATCTTTTTGTCTTTCCACAGTATAAACTAATGCATCCATGGCGACTAAAACAGCGGCTTGATAACCACTTCCAGTACCAATTTCCAACACTTTTTCGCCGGGTTTCACTTGTAAAAGTTCACTTTGTTCAGCAACTGTGGATGGATGTGAAATGGTTTGACCAGCGGCAATGGGGAAAGCACGATCTTCATAGGCGTAATCTTCAAAAATGCTTTCGATAAAAAGATGACGTGGAACTAAATTGATGGCTTTCAAAACGTTAACATCTCGAATTCCGATTTTTTCTTTAAGATAATCAACAAGTTGTCGCCTTTTCCCTTTGTGAACAAACGTATCGTGCATTTTTCTATTTCTAAAATTTCAGGTTAGAAGTTATGTGGAAACAAAAGTAATAATAAAGATTTTGAAAAAAAACTCAATTATGAAAGCCTTTTCCTAAAAGCTATTTTTTATCTTTGAACAAAACATTTTTTTATGCTGAAAGCAGGTTTAGTAGGTGCAGGACATCTGGGAAAAATCCATTTGAAACTCCTTCAACAATCCGAAAAATATGAATTAGTAGGTTTCCACGATAAAGATGTGGAAAATGGTAAAAAGTTAGAAGCAGAATTTGGATATCGCTTTTTTGAGGATTTTGATGAACTTCTACATCAAATCCAAATGCTGGATATTGTTACCCCTACCGTTTATCATCATGATTATGCGATGAAAGCAACCGAAAAAGGAATTCACTTTTTTATTGAAAAACCCGTTACCCAAACTTTAGAACAAGCAGAAGAAATTCTTCAAAAATGCCATGAAAATGGAATAAAAGCTCAGGTTGGCCATGTGGAACGCTACAATCCCGCATTTATTGCAACTAAGGATTTTATTAAAAATCCAATGTTTATTGAAATCCACCGTTTGGCAGAATTTAATCCTAGAGGAACCGACGTTTCTGTTGTTTTAGATCTAATGATTCACGATTTGGACATCCTTCTTTCCATTGTAAAATCAAAAGTTAAAGATATCCATGCCTCGGGAGTTTGTGTGGTTTCTAAAACACCCGATATTGCAAATGCTAGAATTGAATTTGAAAACGGTTGCGTGGCAAATTTAACCACTTCAAGAATTTCGATGAAGGCCATGAGAAAGTCGAGATTTTTTCAACAAGACGCGTATATTTCAGTAGATTTTCTAGAGAAAAAAGCAGAAGTCATCAGAATGCAAAAAGCACCAGAAACTACTTCTGATTTTGATATGATTATTGAAAATGCCGAAGGCGAGAAAAATCAAATTTTATTTGAATATCCCAACATTCAACCCAATAATGCAATTTTGGATGAATTGAATTCTTTTGCAGATGCCATTACCGAAAACAAACACATCCAAGTTTCTTTGGAAGATGGAACAGAAGCCTTAAAAGTTGCTTTAAAAATCGCAAAACTTATTGGCGATCAGCATATTTAAAAAATTAGAAAAGATTTTATAAATCGTAGCGGAATTCTTTTCTTTAAATATTATACATTTTTAGAACCTGTTTAAATTTTTAGCAAAAATGATTTCCTGAGACTATATATAAAATTTCGGTAAAATTTTAACCAGGATCTTAGTTTATAGGATGTCAATATTCTAAAATTCATCTAATATTCATATCCATAATGTCTCAATATGAGATTTGTAATTTTTGATTATCTTTAGGTCAAAATATTCAAAATGAAAAAGAGTTTCATCCTAGGGGCTTTATCCGTAGTGTCGTTCGTGAGTTCACAAGGATTTTTAAAAACAGACGGACAAAAAATTGTGAATGAAGAAGGCGAAAATGTAGTACTAAAAGGTTTGGGACTCGGTGGCTGGATGTTGCAGGAAGGATATATGTTGAAAACAGCAGAATTTGCAGGTCCACAACATAAAATTGAAGAAAAAATAACAGAGGTAGCCGGAATCGAAGGTAAAAATAAATTTTACAAAGAATACCTTAAAAATGGGATAACCAAAGCCGATATTGATTCTCTTGCGAAATGGGGATTCAACTCTGTACGTCTCCCAATGCATTACAAATTATACACCTTACCAGTAGAAAAAGAGCCTGTAAAAGGTAAAAACACTTGGCTTGATGAGGGATTTAAAATGACTGATGATCTGCTGAAATGGTGCACTGAAAACAAAATATACCTCATCTTGGATTTACATGCAGTTCCCGGAGGACAAGGGAAAGATGCGAATATTTCAGACTACGAAGAAAGCAAACCTTCCGTTTGGGAAAGTGAAGAAAATCAGAAAAAAACCATCGCCCTATGGAAAAAATTAGCAGAGAGATACAAAAATGAAGCTTGGATAGCAGGGTATGATATTATCAATGAACCCAATTGGAATTTCAGCGGAAGCAATTTAAATGGCTGCGACGAAAAAAATAATGCACCTTTAAGAAAACTTCAAGTTGAAATTACGAAAGCCATTCGGGAAGTCGATCAAAAACATATTATATTTATTGAAGGGAACTGTTGGGGTAACAATTATAACGGAATGTTTCCACTATGGGACAATAATTTAGTATTGAGCTTCCACAAATATTGGTCGAATAATGATGATGAAACCATTCAGCAAATGCTGGATTATCGCACAAAATACAATGTAGCGATTTGGCTTGGCGAAACCGGAGAAAACTCAAATGTATGGTTTACTGAACTTATTCAACTCATGGATAAACATAACATCGGCTGGGCATTTTGGCCTATGAAAAAAATTGATAATATCGCTGGCATTACTAACGTAAAAAGTACTCCGGAATACCAACAACTTTTGGATTATTGGCAAAATGGTGGACAAAAACCAACACAAGAATTCGCAGAAAAAACATTGCTAAAAATTGCTGATCGCTATAAAATAAAAAATGTTGAAGTAAAAAAAGATGTTATTGATGCCATGTTTCGTCAAGTTCAGAATTCGGAAACAATTCCTTTCAAAAAACAACATGTTCCCGGTAAAATTTATGCAGCAGAATACGACTTGGGCAGATTAAATTCCGCTTACTACGATAACGACATCATGAATCTTTGGGTAAGTGATCCAACAAACCGCTCAGAATGGAACTCCGGGAATGAAATGAGAAACGATGGCGTTGATATTTATAAAAATAACGACTCCGATTTCTCTTATTACATAAGCAAAATTGAACCTAAAGAATGGCTTCAATATACATTTGAAAGTACTGAATCTGGAACGAAGAATATAAAAATAGAGTTTCGAAATAAAGGAAACGCATCCAAAATAATCATCAAGAATGCCACAAACGAATCGCTTGCAGATGCAATAATTCCGTACTCCGGAAATTCTTCCTCATGGTCACAAGTCGAAATCAAAAATATTCTGCTACAAAAAGGTGAAAATAAATTACGATTTTACTTTGTAGATGGCAATTTCGATTTTAAATCTTTCTCAATCGAATAACTTGTGCAAAATTTAAAATTAAATTAGATTGCAGTATGAAAAAATTCGTACTGCTTTTTTTATTGTGTAGCACTTTTTTTGCGGCACAAAACAATGCGCTTCGCAAACAAATTAACACTATTACCAAAGGAAAAAATTCAACAATTGCGGTTTCTGTAAAAGGTATTGATTTTCCATTTCAATTTGATAATTCCAACGCTTCAAAAAAACTTCCTATGCTGAGTGTTTTTAAATTTCATATTGCGTGTGCGGTTTTGCATCAAGTGGATGAAGGTAAACTCAACCTCAACCAAAAAATTTTAATTCGTAAATCAGATCTTTTGGAAAATACTTGGAGTCCGATTCGCGAAAAGTATCCAAATGGAAATATTGAACTTTCACTTGATGAAATTTTAAAATATACCGTTTCTCAAAGTGATAATAATGGTTGCGACATTTTATTGAGATTGATTGGCGGAACTAAAGCTGTTCAAGAACTGATGAATTCGAAAGGGATTAAAAATTTTCAGATTAAATACAACGAAGAAGAAATGCATAAAGGCGTAGCATATCTTTACCAAAACTATACTACAACCAAATCATTAACCTCATTATTGAAAGCTTTTTATCAAAAGGAAATTATCAGCTCGGAATCTACCGATTACTTATACCAAATCATGCTGCAAACAAGCACAGGAATAAACAAATTGAAAGAACAACTTTCCAACGGAATTGTTGCTCATAAAACAGGAAGCTCAGGAAAAGTAGGAAATCTAACAATTGCCGAAAACGACGCTGGAATCGTAACTTTACCGAACGGAAAAAAGTATTCAATCGCTGTATTCATCAGTGATTCTACTGAAGATGAAGTGGTAAACTGCAAAATCATTTCGGATATTTCTAAAATCGTTTATGATGATTTGTCGAATGTAAAATCAGGCTTCTTCTTCTATACCAAATAATAGAAATTTCACATCGAAAAAAATCTCAAAATCAAATTTTATGAAAAATATTGTGGTTATTGGCGCAGGAACAATGGGCAACGGAATTGCACATACGTTCGCTCAAAGTGGCTATCAAGTGCATCTTGTTGATGTATCTCAAGAAGCAATCGATCGCGGGATGAAAACAATCTCCAGCAATTTGGAGAGAATGATTGCAAAAGGAAATTTAACCGAGAAACAAAAAGAAGAAACACTCGGTAATATTACTAGTTTTACAAAATTAAGTGATGCGGCAAAAAGTGCAGATTTAATTGTTGAAGCTGCCACAGAAAATCAAGATTTAAAGTTGAAAATCTTTGCTGAGATGGATAAGTTTGCACCTGAAAATTGTATTCTCGCGACCAACACATCTTCAATATCCATTACTAAAATTGCGGCTGCCACCAGTAGGCCAGAGAAAGTGATCGGAATGCATTTTATGAATCCTGTTCCGATAATGAAGTTAGTAGAAATCATAAAAGGCTACTCCACTTCTAAAGATACTTTTGATGCTGTTTTTGAAATGGCCAAAGCTTTGGGAAAAATTCCAGTAGAAGCCAATGATTATCCAGGTTTTGTGGCCAACAGAATTTTAATGCCTATGATCAACGAAGCGATAGAAACATTGTACAACGGTGTTGCTGGTGTGGAAGAAATCGATACGGTAATGAAGTTGGGTATGGCACATCCGATGGGACCACTTCAATTGGCAGATTTTATCGGTTTAGATGTATGCTTGGCCATTCTCAACGTGATGTATGAAGGTTTTAAAAATCCGAAATATGCCCCAAATCCTCTTTTGGTTAATATGGTAATGGCGGGTAAAAAAGGCGTTAAATCAGGGGAAGGATTTTACGATTATTCACAATCTAAGAAAGCGGAGAAAGTCTCCCAAATGTTTTTAAAATAAAGTAAAATA
Organism: Bacteroidota bacterium; assembly: GCA_023422635.1. GTDB lineage: Bacteria > Bacteroidota > Bacteroidia > Flavobacteriales > Weeksellaceae > JAFAGO01. The sequence continues at coordinate 13,525 of JAFAGO010000051.1, read as the reverse complement.
GATTGAAATTTTGGTGCGGCTTCGCCGCACCAAAATTATTCCATATTCAAAATAGAAATGTTAAAAACAAACAGAAATCGAGAAAAACTGATTCAATTTTCACTCATCATTCTTACGCTAATCATGATTGTGGTGCGATTTCTTTTAAACGAAAAAGGAAGAGTTTCTCCAGATTCCATCAGGTTTTTCCGAACAGCAGAAGTATTTCCCATTATTGATAATACAGTTACGCCACTTGGGTATCCACTAATTTTGAAATCTTTAAGTTATATAGGAATTGATGCGTTTTGGACCAGCAAAATAATCGGAATTCTCGCGTATCTCTTTATCATTGGGTTTGCTTATAAAAAGCGATTTTATTTTAAAGAAATATTGATGATTAGCGCACTCATCAGCTACGTTTCTATTTACTCGTATTCCATGAGTGAAACTCTAATTTTGCCTTTTGTATTTGTATTTCTTTATGTTTGTAGAAATTGTATTATCGGTAAATATTCGCAATCTAAAGCACTCCTCTATCTTAGTCTTCTGCTAATTTTACTGTATAATATTCGTTACAGCGCTTTATTTTTTATGGGTGCCGTTTTTCTTTTCGGTCTTCTAAATCGGAAAAGAAAGTATGCAAAAGCATTTATTTTTTCTGGAATGATTGGAATTGCATTTATGATTTTATATAAATTCCTTTTTATAGATGTTTATAATGAAAAATATGTAGATCAATTTTTAGAGATTGGGTTACATCCCACATCAAAACTTCTTGTTGAACTTTTTCAAGGATTAACAACCAGCTTTAATCCGTTTGTACACATCGCAAACCCTGGTGGCGGACTTATTAATTTTGGAATTTACGGAATTGGTTTGTTCAATATTTTGTTGATGATTTTTCTTTTCATTAAAACTCCTCTTTCTGAAACCGAAAAGTATTTTGTTTTTGTGGGTGTTGTAGGAATTGCATGCTCATATTTCATTCAATATTTTTACTCTGTAAATGCATTAGATTATCGATTGTTAACGCCATTTATTCTTTCAATTTGGATGGTGTATTTCAAAAAACTCTACCAAATTTTTGGCAAGCTCACTTATGGTATTCCACTTTTAAGTTTGATAACTTGTTTTGTATTTACTTGGCTTTCTCGTGGAAATTATCTTGAAAATAGAAAATCTATTACCCAATTTTTGAAAGATGAACATCTCGAGAAAGGTCCTATTACTTTTTACGCTCCAGACGAATGGGATTTGGATCGTGTGCAAATTGCAGAACTTATCAGCACTGTAAATCCAGAAGTTTATATGACGTTTAAGCCAAAGGACACCTTAAAACCCAGAACCCTAACAGAATATAAAGTTTTGAGAAAAATTAAAATTCAGACCAATAAATTTCAATAAAAATATTTATCTTTGATACAGTTATAAAACCTAATCAATATGAAATTACCTAAGTTTTTACTAGCCGATAATTTGGAATTCCCTGAGGATTTATTTGTGGTTCATACCGAATATCCGCGCTTCATCTTAAACGTAGAAGAAGAAGAAGTGGAATGGCTGGATGATCTAGAAGGCGATGATGAAGAAACCATGGCTGATGAAGCAACTAAAGTGGTAGAAGCAGCTTTCGTATGGTGCGATGAAGAATTAGCAAAATACGACGAAGAGGAAGAAGAGTAAATTCTCAATATTCAAAAGACAAAAAAAAGGAATTCAATTTAAATTGAGTTCCTTTTTTTATGGGTAATCTGCAAGAAGAAATTAGTTTTTATTAAATTTCAGAAGCAGTAAATTATCTTTATACAACTCCAAAACCGAACCGTTTACCACGTAACGATTGGCTTCTGAAAGCATTTTCAAATAGTTTTGTTCAACACTCATATTGGGACACATTTTTTTGGTTGAAGCAATTGCAGCCGCTTTGAAACTTCCCGTTGAAGGATCAATGCTGGCATCGCTAAAAAAGGTATTACAACCTGCATTTCCCCCAATTCTTGCGCTCTCTAACCGAAGTGTTGGCACATCGCCTTTAACTTGATCGGCCAAAACCCAATTGGTATCGGTTACATTGGGCTGACTTTTACCTGCTTTCCATGAGGTGGCAACTGTGGAACAAGATGCTAAAAGCGCCGTTGTACTTATGATGAGCAATAATTTTTTCATTGTTTTGAATTTTATATCATTTCAAATGTAGCAAATATTCTGCAGAAGCTTATCGAAGCTGTGCTGAAAATTCTTTCTCGAACGATTTAATCAAGGTGTTCATTACTTCAGAAATTTCTTTTTCTTCCATTGTTTTTTCTTCGTTGAGGAGTTCAAAACTTAAAGCATACGATTTTTTACCTTCTGGAAGATTTTTCCCTTCATAAACATCAAAAAGATTCACCGATTTCAAATAAGGAGATTTGTTTTTCTGAGCCGTTTCAAACAATTCGGAATAGGTAACATTTTTGTCCAAAAGCAAAGCTAAATCTCTTCTAATTTTGTTGAATTTTGGAATATCTTGAAACACCAAATTTTCTTTCGATCTTAAACTCTGAGCGGCTTCTAATTCAATTTCTGCATAAAACACAGGTTGATCAATATCGAAATCTTTTAAAACTGCTGGCGCAACTTTACCTAATCTTGCTACGACTTTACCTTCAGAAAGAATTTCTAAAGCATCTGAAAATCGAGCATCTTCTAAAGATTTTTCGGTCGTTTGAATATTCAATTTTTCTAACAAAACATTTAAATATCCTTTTAGAAAAAAGAAATCGGTCGCGGATTTTGGTTCCAGCCAGTTTTCAGCATGGTTTCTTCCCGAAATAACAATTGCCAATTGTTTACGTTCTTCAAAACGTTGATTTCTTTTATGGTAGATTTTTCCTAATTCAAAGAATTTAATGTCTGGATTTTTACGATTAATGTTGTAGGCCGTGTTCTCTAAAAGTCCTTCCAACAAAGAAGTTCTCATAAAAGCCAAATCCGAACTTAACGGATTTAAAAGTTTAACAGCATCGGTTTCGTCTTTCAAAGAGGTAAGCGAATTATTCATAACTTCATGGAAACCATTGCTTTGCAACGTTCTCGCCCAAGCATTTTCTAACTCGTCCTGATCATTTACACTTAATTTTACTGGGGTAAACGAAATTTTTTGTGGCGCATCAATTTTGTTGTATCCATAAATTCTTAGGATTTCCTCAATAACGTCAATCTCGCGAGTAACATCCGCTCTATAGGCAGGAACTGAAATTTCTAAACCATTTGCAATTTCATTAAGAACGGTAATTTCAAGAGATTTCAAGATTTCCTTAATCTTTTCTCTGTGAATTTTTGTTCCTAAAATTTGCTCAATTTTCGGAAATCTTAAGATGATGTAATGATCTTCAATTTTCTTAGGATAGCTTTCAAGAATTTGTCCTGTTAGTTTTCCACCGGTAACTTCTTCAATCAACTTTATCGCGTGAGTGATGCTGGTACGTACTCCATTTGGATCAATTCCTCTTTCAAAACGGAAAGATGCATCTGTATTTAAACCGTGTGCTTTAGCGGCTTTACGAATTGCAACTGGATTAAAATAAGCACTTTCTAAAAATATATTTTTTGTTTCTGCGGATACTCCAGAAGTTGCACCTCCTAATACTCCAGCAATGCACAATGGTTTTCCATTTCCATCTTTAATAGTGATTTCAGTACCATTTAAAGTACGTTCTACTCCATCCAAAGTGGTAAATTTTGTTCCTTGTGCAACGGTTCCTACTTGTACGGTTTTTCCAGCAATTTTATCTGCATCGAAGGCGTGTAAGGGCTGTCCCAAACCATGTAAAATATAATTTGTAATATCTACTACATTGTTAATTGGGGAAAGGCCGATGGCTTTAAGGTAGTTTTTAAGCCAGTCCGGAGAATCTTTTACTTCAACGTTTTCAATTACAGCGCCAATATATCTCGGCGTTAATTGATCGTCTTGTACTTGTAGTTGAAAATCATGATGCCCTTCAATTTCTACGGGAAGTGATTTTACTTTTGGAAAGTCTGAAGGCATTGAATTTGAGATTAAAAAAGCGTTTAAATCTCTAGCGACACCATAGTGAGCCATAGCATCGGTACGGTTTGGCGTAAGGCCAATTTCGTAAACAAAATCGTTTACCAAATCAAAATATTCAGAGAAAGGCGTTCCAACTTTATATTGATTTTCATCTAACACCATAATCCCTCCATGATCATCGCTAAGTCCTAATTCATCTTCTGCGCAAATCATTCCTTGGGAAACTTCTCCTCTAATTTTGGCTTCTTTTATTTCAAATGAGCTGCCATCTTTACTATAAATTTTTGTTCCGACTGTAGCAACGGGAACGGTTTGTCCAGCATCAACATTAGGTGCTCCACACACAATATTTAAAACTTTACCTTTACCAATATCAACGGTTGTTTTTTTCAGTTTGTCTGCATTAGGATGTTTTTCGCAGGTAAGTACTTTTCCTACAACAATTCCTTCCAAGCTTCCTTTTACGGATTCAAATTTTTCGATTCCTTCTACTTCAAGACCAATATCTGTTAAGTATTCCCCTATTTTTTCGGGTTTTAGATCGGTTTTAATGTATTCTTTCAGCCAGTTATTTGAAATCTTCATTATTCTGTTATTTTGTCACTACAATTTTATTAATTCGCTGCCCTTTTTTATCGGCAATTCGAAATGCAAAATTACCAATTTTTATTTGTTCTTCCTCGTCGGGAATATCATTCACTTGATTAACGATGAATCCTGCCACCGTATGGATATTTTCTAAAACTTCACGATCCATTTTTATCGATAGATTTTTCGCAAAAGTTCTTAGTGGAAATTGCCCATCAACCAACCATGTATTCTTGCCAGAAGATACCATTTTCAATTCACGTTGTTCTTCCGACATATCGCCTACCAACGCATCTACAACATCATCCATGGTAATCATGCCTTGAGTATTTCCATATTCGTCGACGACAATTCCATAATGACTTTTTTTCTTTCTAAAATGATCTAAAATGGTATATGCTGCTGCAGATTCCGGTATGTAAATAGGTTCGGATAGCATTTTTTCTACGTTAAAATTTTCGTCTTGATGATGTCGAAAAAAATCTTTTAATATGATAATTCCTTTTACTTTATCGATATTATTATCTTCCACTACAGGATACGCACTATGTGGAAATTGATTTATTTTTTGTAAAATTTCGGCCTTGCTGTCTTCTATATCAAAATAGATCAATTCATTTTTATAGGTCATTAAGTCATTTGCTTTGGTATCACCCAATTCAAAAACCCTTTCTACAATCGTACTTTCGATATCTTCAATCTCGCCAACTTCAGCACTCTCTTTCACTATCGATTTAATTTCTTCCTCCGAAACCGTGTTTTCGCGTTTGTTATTAATTCCAAAAATACGCATTAATAGTGTGTTACTTGCGGAAAGCAACCATACAAATGGTGCCGTTATTTTGGAAAGAATCGTCATAGGAATTGCCAATATTGACGCCAATTTTTCTGGCAAAACCATTCCAAGTTGTTTGGGAAAAAGCTCTCCGAAAACAATTGAAAGATAGGTAATAAACACTACAATTGCAGGTCCAGCAATTTTATCCGCGTAGGGCGCTAGAAAAGAAACTTTACCAATAAGATCGGCAAAATCATCGGAAAGTGCATCGCCACTGTAAAAACCGAGAACGATCCCAATAAGCGTAATTCCGATTTGTACGGTGGATAAAAATCGTGTTGGATTTTCTAAGAGTTTTAGTGCCGCTTTAGCTCCTTTATTTCCTTCTTTTGCTGCATTTTCTAATTTAAATTTACGCGACGAAACTACCGAAAGTTCCGACATTGCAAAAATGCCATTTAGCAAAACTAAAGCGAAAATGATGATTAATTCCATATTACTTTAAATAAAATGAGACTTGAAATATATTCAAATCTCAAAAAATATTTTTTACAGAATTTTGCAATTACATTCCAATTACAGGCATCGAAAGCATCAAAATACTTTCTTCCGCATCCAATCCGTCTACAGGTTCAATAATTCCTGGTCGGTTTGGTTGAGACATTTTTAACGTAATATCCTCTGATCCAAGTACAGAAAGCATTTCAGAAAGAAATTTCGAACTAAATCCGATATTAATATCATCTCCGTTGTAATCGCAAGGGATTTGCATATCAGCCTTGTTAGCAAATTCGGTATCTTCTGCGTGAAGATGAAGAACATTTCCCGATAATTTAAAACGAACCTGATTGGTTGATTTATTCGACATAATAGAAGCTCTTCTTATTGAACTCAGCAAAAGGGTTCTATTGATTGTTAACACGTTAGGATTTTCTTTAGGAATTACCGCGGAATAATTCGGGTATTTTCCATCAATTAATCTACAAATCCAGATATTGTTTCCGAAAGTGAATTTCGCCATATTTTCGTTAAATTCAATCGTTACCTCATCATTCGAGTTTGAAAGAATATTTTTGAAAATGGACAATGGTTTTTTCGGCATAATGAATTCCATTGGTTCAGCGATAATGTCTTTTCTTTTATAGACCACCAAACGGTGAGAATCGGTGGATACAAAGTTGGTTTCATCTTCTTTAAACTGAAACAAGACTCCCGTCATTACAGGACGTAAGGAATCGTTGCTGGTAGCAAAAAGAGTATTGGTTAATGCTTCGGAAAGAACATCTGCTGCAACTTTCACACTGTTGGCAGCATCAAATTCAGGAATTTCAGGATAATCTTCTGCATTATCTAATGCCACAGAAAAGCTATCTTTTTCGTCGAAAATTTCAAGAACACTTCCCGTACCTTCAGCGTTATCTTTCACACTTAAAGTTAAAGGTTGCTCTCCATAGGTTTTCACAAAATCCTGAAATATTTTAGCAGGAACGGCAAACTTCCCCTCATCTTCAGATTTCACTTCCAAAGAGGTAATCAATGTCGTTTCGCCATCAGAAGCGGTTATCTTTAAATTATTTTTGTCTAAATTAAATAAGTAATTCTCTAAGATAGGTCTTGACTGAGACGTTGAGATTACACCGCTAACGGTTTGCAGCGCTTTCTGCAGTTCACCACTCGAAACAATAAATTTCATAGATAAAAATTAATTTTCACAAAGATAATAAATAGTTACAAGAATGCTTATAAAACATAGTCTATTTTTAAAAGAATAAAGATGAAAAGTTATTAACATCGTGCAATCTAAGCACATAAAAAAAGATGCAGAAGCCTGCATCCTTACTTTAGTTTTTATCTTTTTCTCATCAAATGCTCAATAAAACTTCTGAATAATCTTCTCATTGGTTTATGCAATTAATTCTATCAGCAATAGTATAAAATATAAAGGTGCAAACCAAATATTTCGGCTTGAATTTTGTAATTTTGCAAGTCTTATTTTTTAAAATGCCTAACACTCAGAATATTGATATCAAGAAAGAGATTTTCGTAAAAAACGCACATCTCAATAACCTAAAACACATCGATGTTGTAATCCCGAAAAATAAACTCGTGGTGATAACAGGCGTGTCCGGGAGCGGAAAATCTTCATTAGCTTTCGATACAATTTATGCCGAAGGGCAACGCCGATATGTAGAAAGTTTAAGTGCGTACGCACGACAATTTCTTGGTAAATTAGAAAAACCAAAAATTGATGATATCAAAGGTTTGGCACCCTCCATTGCCATTCAACAGAAGGTAATTTCTTCCAATCCCAGATCAACGGTTGGAACTTCCACAGAAATTTACGATTACCTAAAACTTCTTTTTGCAAGAATCGGCAAAACCTATTCGCCCGTTTCGGGAAATGAAGTTAAAAAAGATAGCGTTTCAGACGTTATTGATTTTATTCGGAATGCAAAAAAAGGCACCTCATTTCAATTAAGTGTTCCACTGCAATTTGAAATCTCTTCTTTTGGAGAAACTTTAAACACATTGAAAGTTTCCGGATTTACCCGTTTAGAAGTGAACGGAAACCTTGCAGGAATTGAGGATTTGGAAAGTTTTGGTTTTGTTCCAGAACCCGAAATGGAAATTCATCTTGTGATTGATCGTTTTACCTATGAGGAAGACGAAAGTTTCGAACAGCGACTTGCAGATTCCATACAAATGGCATTTTACGAAGGTCGTGGTTATTTGTATTTAAAGAATGTAGCAACCTCTGAAGTCCACGAATTTTCGAATAAATTTGAATTGGATGGAATTGAGTTTTTAGAACCCAACGTTCACTTTTTTAGTTTTAATAATCCGTATGGCGCTTGCCCAATGTGTGAAGGGTACGGAAAGGTAATTGGAATTGATGAAGATTTGGTTATTCCCAATAAAAATCTTTCTGTTTTTGAAGATGCCGTTTCTTCTTGGAAGGGAGAAACCATGAGCGAATGGAAAAGAAACTTCATGAAGAAAGCGAAAGATTTCCCCATTCATAAACCGTATCATCAACTTTCTAAAGAACAAAGAAACTTTTTATGGAAAGGCGATAAAACAAAGAGCTTCCCAAGTATTGATAATTTTTTCAAAATGCTTGAGGAGAACCTTTATAAAATTCAATATCGCGTGATGCTTTCCCGATATCGAGGTAAAACAACATGTCCAGAATGTGAAGGTTTACGCTTGCGCGAAGAAACAAAATGGGTAAAAGTAGATGGTTATAATATTCAACAACTTATTGAACTTCCACTTGATGAATTATTACCGCTCATCCAAAATTTAAAACTTTCAAAATACGATCAGGAAGTCGCAAAACGCTTGCTTTACGAAATTACCACCCGCTTGGAATTTTTACTAAAAGTAGGACTTGGATATTTAACGCTTAATCGTACTTCAAATACGCTTTCGGGAGGCGAATCGCAACGCATTAATCTTGCGACAAGTTTGGGAAGTTCCTTGGTGGGCTCAATTTATATTTTAGACGAACCTTCTATTGGATTGCATTCCAGAGATACCGAAAATTTAATTTCCGTTTTAAAACAACTTCGCGATTTAGGAAATACCGTAATTGTTGTTGAGCATGATGAAGATGTAATGCTCGCAGCAGATTACATCATCGATATTGGTCCAGAAGCGGGATATTTAGGTGGCGAATTGGTTTTTGCAGGCGATTTTAAAGAACTTAAAAAAGCAAATACCTTAACTTCAGATTATTTAACAGGAAAACTTGAAATCGAAGTACCCGAAAAAAGAAGAAAAGCCAAAGAATTTATACATATTAAAGGTGCCAGACAAAATAATTTAAAAAATGTTGATGTTGATATTCCTTTAGAAAATCTCGTTGTAATTTCAGGCGTTTCGGGAAGTGGTAAATCAACATTGATGAAAGAAATCCTAAGCAACGATATTCAAATTCAATTGGGAATGGGAGGAAGAAAAGGAGATTACGATTCCGTTGAATTCCCCAAAAAACTCATTAAGAACATTGAGCTTATAGACCAAAATCCCATTGGTAAATCTTCGCGCTCAAATCCAGTAACCTATTTGAAGGCGTATGATGAAATTCGAGATTTATTTTCGAAACAAAAATCAGCCAAAATGCACGGATTAAAACCGAAACATTTTTCCTTTAACGTAGATGGCGGAAGATGCGGCGAATGTAAAGGTGAAGGTGTAATTACCGTATCGATGCAGTTTATGGCAGATATTGAATTGGAATGCGAAGTTTGTCATGGTAAACGTTTTAAAAACGAAATTTTAGAAGTTAAAGTCGACGATAAAAGTATTGCTGATGTTTTAGAAATGACGGTCGATGAAGCCTTACACTTCTTCAGCGATTTAAAAGAGGAGAAAATTGTAACCAAACTGAAACCGCTTCAAGATGTTGGTTTGGGCTACTTACAACTCGGTCAAAGTTCCTCTACACTTTCTGGCGGAGAAGCGCAACGGGTAAAACTCGCCTCATTTTTAGTGAAAGGTTTTACTACAGAAAAAACACTCTTTATATTTGATGAACCTTCAACAGGTTTACATTTTCATGATATTAAGAAATTGCTTACTTCACTACAGGCGTTAATCGACCTTGGCCATTCTGTGATTGTTATTGAACACCAACCCGATATTATTAAATCTGCAGATTGGATTATTGATATTGGTCCAGAAGCTGGAAAACATGGCGGAGAAGTAGTATTTGAAGGAACACCCGAAAATTTGGCCAAAAATAAAAAATCCCACACTGCAAAATACATTGCAGAAAAGTTGAAATAAAATGCCAATTGTCCCATCAAAATATTTGCCTCCACAGAAAATTTTCCGAAACGCGGATATTTCTACATTGTACGCAGCATTACTTCGAAAAGTGCAAGGCGTAAGGCAAACCACAGAACGTTTAGAACTTTCAGATGGCGATTTTATGGACATGGATTGGAGTTTTGCAGAGGGAAAAACAGAAACCTGCATCATCGTTTTACATGGTCTAGAAGGGCACGCTCATCGACCTTATGTTCTTGGAACTGCAAAAATTTTTAACGAAAATAAGGTTGATTGTTGCGCGGTAAACTATAGAAGCTGTTCCGGTGAACCCAATAGAGTTTTTTCTACCTATCATTCTGGAAGAACCCAAGATGTTCGTGAAGTGGTAGATTATGTTTTGGATAAAGGATACCATAAAATTATCATAAAAGGATTTAGTTTAGGCGGAAATCTTACCTTGAAATACGCAGGAGAAAAAGAATTTCTACCCAAGGAAGTGAAAGCCGCAATTGCCATTTCAACGCCCGTAGATTTGGAAGGTTGTATGTATCAACTAACCAGCGCAAGAAATGTGCTTTATGCTACGGATTTTCTGTACACCCTTAAAAAAAAGCTAAAGTATAAGCAACAACAATTTCCAGAAAAAATCACAAAACATGATGTGCAAAAGGTAAAATCGTTAAAGGCCTTTGATGATTATTATACTGCGAAAGCCAATGGATTTAAAGATGCTTTGGATTATTACCGAAAAAGCAGTTCCCGACAATTTATTCCAGAAATAGAAATTCCAACGCTGCTTATTAATGCAAAAAACGACAGCTTTCTTTCCGAAACTTGTTATCCAACAGAAGAAGCTCAGAAAATGAGTAACCTCTATTTTGAAACGCCTGATTACGGCGGACATGTTGGTTTTGTTGATTCCCACAATATCTATTACAACGAAAAAAGAGCAATTGAATTTGTGAAAGAAAAGATTCTGTAATTTTCTATAAAGAAATCAATAAATTAACATTTCATTCATCTTACCTATCAATCAATTACTTATATTTGAGAATCAAAAGATGTAAAAATGAAACCGACGGGTTTATTTTCATTAACACCAGATATTGATTTAAATTTCGATAAAAAATTTAAGCACGGATTTGTCAGCCGTGCTTTTTTGTGATGTATAACCAAAAAATGAGATGTTTTTATCTACTGAATCCGCTTCTAAAGAGCGGATTCTTTTGTGGGTTTTTGTTCTAGAAAATGTAAATTTGCACTAGCATTGGCCCCGTAGTTCAACGGATAGAATAGAAGTTTCCTAAACTTTAGATAGCAGTTCGATTCTGCTCGGGGCTACTATTTTGATATTTCCAGTTGTCAAAATTTGTTAATCTATTTAATTATCAGTGTTTTACATTTTTTCTGATTGATTTCGTTTGCAATTATTTTCAGTATTTTTGTTACCCATTTGTTACCCGTTTTTTAAGTGCTTTTTATCTTACTTTTGTAATGCTTAAATACTTACAATTATGGATAAAACACGCTTTATCATTAGGTTTAACCGTAAAAACAAACTTGATAAACAGGGGTTTGCCGCGGTGCAAATCGAATGTTATCTAAACGGAAAAAGAAAGTTTTTTGATACCAAAATAAGGGCAACCCCGGAACAATGGAACGAAAAGCGAAAACAATTAAGCCCCAACCACCCCAACGCTACCAAACTAAATAAACGAATTTCGGAAGTTATTCGGGATCTTGAAAATTACGAACTGGACAAACTGAACAGCGGAAAACCTTTTAATTTGGGAATGCTTGAAAATGTATTTTCAAATGAAAATGTACATACATTTAATGAATTTATGAAAATTGAGATAGAAAAATCTAATTTAAAAAACCGCACAAAAATGGCTCATAAAACTACACTTTCCCGGTTAAATGATTTTAAAAAACAGATCTTTTTTTCAGATATTACTTTTGAATTTCTGCACGATTTTGAAAACTATTGCCGGAAAATCACAATAAAAACTAAAGACAAGCCACCACACAAGTTAGCGCATAACACTATATGGAAATATTTTAAAAATCTTAAGACCTATGTTAACTTAGCAATCAATAAGGAATTAATGACTATTGAACAATATCCATTTAGAAAATTTAGGTTTGTACAAAAAGAAACTGCAAAAAACTTTCTTTTCCCGGCTGAAATTGAAGAAATAGAAAAACTGAATTTAACTGGACATTTGAAATACATACAGGAACTTTTTTTATTTTCTGTTTATACTGGTTTGCGGTATTCTGATGTTATGAGCCTACAGAAAAAAGATATAATAAATTTGAACGGTAATGATTGGCTAATCAAAGAAATGGAAAAAGTAGAGGAAACTGTTAGAATACCTTTATATACTTTATTCAACGGCAAACCAGTTCAGATTATAAAAAAATACTGGTCATTTGACCGGCCGGAATGCTTTCCCTATCTTACAAATCAGTACTTAAATAGGGAATTAAAAAAAGTTTTTTTGAAAGCTGGAATTTTAAAACCCCTTACCTTTCATTCTGCGAGACATACCACGGCCACGTTTTTATTATATAAAGGGGCAAATATGACAACAGTACAAAAAATCTTAGGCCACCGGAAAATTACAACTACCCAAATTTATGGCCATATTATGGATATGACCATAGAAAACGATCTAAAAGCAATCAATTTTTAAAAGCAAAACCACCTTTATAAAGGTGGTTTTTTTGCACAATGAGCGGCCTAACCGGTCTCTCTGTATCTTTATTTTAGAAAACTCATAAAAAAGCCAACAGGGGAAACGAAACATCTCGCATATTGTTGGCAGAACAGGGGGACAATTAAAATTTTCTCGCTCCCTGCATTGCAAATATAAGTAAAAAATCCAAAAGGGAATAACAAACGTTACTCCCTTTTGACGGTGCGACTTGGATTACTCCGCGTCAGTAATGCAAAGATAATAAAAAAATGGTTATTAGTTTTTTATCTTTTGTAATTCCAGTTAAAAAATGGGATTATTTTTTTTAGTTCCTTTTCGTTAGGCTTTTTAGTCTCAAAATCTGATAAATAGCAAACGTTTTCTGTAATTAAATCAGCAATCCGGGAAAGTGATAAATCAAATTCCTTTTCTAATTGTTCAATACATTTTTCAAATTTTAGTCCTATAATGGAATTATACCAGTAAAAACGGGCAATTAGCTTATAATTTCGGGCTTTAATTAACTCATTGTTACGGCCTTTTGCCATTTTATTCTGATCCATAAGGCAAAGATAAAAGCAATAGATCAATAAAAAAAGCCGGCGTTTATTATCTGTTTAGGCCAACAGCCAGCAGAACCGTGGCCGCAATGCTGGATCCTGTGAA
>JAFAGO010000052.1 GCA_023422635.1 Bacteroidota bacterium | reverse complement strand
TCTTGTATAAATATGAAGCTTTTCTGAGAGGTAACAAAAATAAAGACAGTACAATTGGTATTAGGCTACGAACTTTTCGTGCATTGTTCAATAAAGCTATCACCAGGGAAATTACCACTCAAAAGCTCTATCCTTTTGATAAGTTTAAAGTTTCAAAAATTAAAGACGTTAGTAAAAAAGAGTTTTTAGATCAAGATGAGATTCAATTGTTTAAAAATTATGAGGCAGAGTCTCCACTTTTAATTTTTGCGAAAGAAATATTTCTTTTCAGCTATTATTCTAGAGGCATCAATTTTATTGATATTATGCTACTTAAAAAGTCTGATCGAAGTGGTGACACAGTTTCATACGTACGAAGAAAAACTGGGGTTAATGTCAGTTTTAAATTAAACGATTTCACAAAGAATATTATCACCAAACATTCAAATAAAACTACCTCTCCTTTCCTATTTAGCTTTGTGAATCAAGTTGATCCATCTGAAAGTTACTTGCAAAACAGAAAGAGAAAATTACTAAGTGAACGTATCAATACCCCACTAAAATTAATTATGAAAGACCTTGAAATTCACAAAAATATCACTTATTACTGCGCAAGACATTCGTTTGCAACTCAATTAAAGTTCAATAATATTTCAGTAGATATTATTAAAGAAGCTCTAGGACACAAGGACATAAAATCTACTATGGCATATTTGAATACTCTTCCTAGCAAAAAATTGGATCAGATTATTGAGAATATATTAATATAATAGACAAACCCATAGTAAAAAGTAGCAGTTTTGTAACATACTAAAATTCCTTGAAAATTTTGTTTTCAGGGGGAAAAATTAGGAGCTCGATTTAACTTTTTCTGAAAGTTGATTGAAGCAATCCTGAGTTCTCAAATATGCTAATACATTTCTTGCTCTTCCTTGAGATAACTCCATATTTTCTATATAAGCATCGCCCATTTTGGAGATAGGAAATGTATCAGTATATCCCTCAATTCTTATTTCTGCTATTTTATCTATGTAATTTTTGTTTGTAACAACTTTTAGATACCTAGGAAAAAAATCTCGTAAAATACCTTTATAGTACGGTGTAATTTCTTCACTACCTACTTCAAAAAGTGCTTGCGGATTGATAAATTTTATAGACAAATTGTCATCTAGGACCATATTCCATCTTTTAAAATCATTTTGAAAAATAGAATTTAGATCTACTTTATCTTATCTCTCGTCTCCTTATAAACACTCAATGTTGAGTCTATTTTACTTTGTTTCTTTTGAACTAAAGCCATATACGAGATTGATATAAACAAAAAAACAACCATTAATACAGTCATTAAATCTGCCAACGGAATCCAATGACTTTCCTTATTTGTACCTGCCATATTTTTTTAATAATTATTCTACCTATTCTTCTTAAAATTCTCCGCTTGTTCTAATACATTTTTGTACACATCATCTTGCGTGATTGGTGGATAGCCGTATTCGTGTAGTTTTACGATCACTTCATTTTTATTAGATTACAAACTGATGTTTCGAAAATCAAAAAATTCATCATTTTAAAACCACACGGTCTTCCTTGATTTCTAACTGTGCTTTTTCAGCCAATCCTACCAAAACACTGTTGATTACGGCATCAATCTGACTACCAACTTTCATAAATCCAAAAGCCTTGGAACATAATCTGATAAGATCACTTTTATCCATACTCAAATTGTTTTTCAAAATATCAAGAGCAACTATCCCAATTTCTTCTGCGGAAATATCTTCAATGGAACGTTTTTCAATACTATTATCCCGATAGTTGAGAAAACTATTTGGTGATTGAGCTTCATTCCAAATAAATTCTTGGTGAGATGTAGTTACTACTATTGACGGAACGGACTGCAAAATCTCAGAAAGATGATTATTGAGCTTACTTCCCGCTCTGGAAGTATTCCATAATTTCAGCATTTTTTTGAACAGAAGATTTTTGCTGATTGGCGCTTCAACAGAGATAATCTCCTTCATTTGGTTTAAGACTACGGATCGATTTTCTAAAAAGTATATACTTTCAGAATTAGCAAAAGGCAATGCTTCAACAGCTGCTGCAACATAAGGAATAATTAAATCAGATTCTTTATCACTTACTTCAACAAGTAAATGTTCAACTAAAGCAGGTTTTTCATTTTCCGTGGTATCATCATTACCGCGTTCCTTTTTAATAGCTTTTTCCTTCAAATTTTCTTTTATAGCACACTTAATTTTTTCTAAAATTTCCTTTTTGTTTTTAATCCAATCAATAGTCCAGATTCTGAAAACATTCCAGCCAAGCCCTTTTAAAACGTTTGGCGCTAGCAGTTCTCTATCATTGGTCGTGTGAATGTTATAGTAGTTGTCGCCATCTACCAAAATTCCGAGGATGTATTCTTTTTCATTATCAGGATGAACAACTCCAATATCAACTTTATACTCCGATGTTCCAATATGTTTTTTCACATCTAGACCATTTTCTGTTAGATAATCTGAAATAGAATCAACCAGAGAAAGCCTGTCCGCCTGTGGTGAATGTAAATCCAAAGCATAATTTCCTTTTTCGGCAAAATTCAAGAAATCTTTCAATCCTTTCACTCCTTCTGCTTTTGTCCGGGAAAGGCTAATCTGATCTCCCCGCAATGAAGAAAATACTTTCATTTCGTACCGGGCTCTTGTTACTGCAACATTTAGTCTACGCCACCCACCGTCGCGATTTAGCGGTCCAAAGTTCATCGATATTTTACCTTCTTCATCTGGACCATAACCAATACTAAAGAGAATAATGTCTCGCTCATCTCCCTGAACATTCTCAAGATTTTTAACAAAAATAGGTTCATCACTTTTCAAAGCAAAAGATTCCAGTTCTGGATTTTCAACAAACAATTTTTGCAAAAAATCCTCGATCAAACTTTGTTGAGTCTGACTGAAAGTCACTACTCCTATTGATTTCTTATTTTTTGCGGCAAGATGATTCTTAATGTACTGAATAACGGCCTCCGCTTCTTTTTTATTGGTTCTGGTTTTTCCCTTATCATAAAAACTCTCAACAAATTCAAAAGTAACTTTTTGATTAAGATCATCTGGCGATGGGAATGTAAGTAATTTACTCTCGTAAAAGTTTTTATTGCTGAATGAAATCAAACTTTCGTGCTTACTTCTATAATGCCTCAACAGATAATTGGAAGGTATGGATAGTGCGAGACAGTCTTCCAGAATGCTTTCTAGATCTTCCATCTCCATGTTATCTTCATCGACTTTAGAAGAAGCAAAGAAGCTTGTTGGCGGCATTTGTTTAGGATCTCCAACAATAATTGCTTGCTTGGCTCTGGCTAAAGCACTGATCGCTTCGGATGTCGGAAGCTGAGAAGCTTCGTCAAAAATCACCAAATCAAAATGTTCGGCATTAAGATCAAAATACTGGGCAACCGAAATTGGACTCATCAGCATGCATGGTTTTAGCCGTGGAATAAGACCCGGAATCTGATCGAATAACCTTCTAATAGAGAGCCCTCGCCCTTTACTTCTGATGGCTTTCTGTAAAATTCCAACTTCTGAACTTTGAGCCGCTTCTACACTAAAATTCGGAATATTGGAGCTGAGTTTTGCAATTAATTGATTTTTCGAAATGTTTGTAAATTCTTTATGCAGTTCTCGGTATTGTTGGATTAATGACTCGTACACCGACGAATCAAAAGTTTTTATTTCCTCATGTGAATAAACGCGCTCTAAAAAGTGGCTGAAATGTAAAATTTTATAAAACTGAAAATTAATATCTTCATTAGAAAGCACCCCTTCATCAACACGTTTTGTAAACCATTCTAAACCAAGTTCTTTTGCCTTATTTTTTAGTATTTGATAATTAACCCAATCATTCAGATGGTGTAGATTATTCTTAATATTTTGCAATTCGTCATCTGAAGAAACTGAATTTACATATTTTTCAAGCTCGAGTTGAACTGTATTATAAGCAAAAATGCGTTGTACGACTTCAGAAACAGCTAAATGTTGTCGACGTACGTTGGTTAGCCAGTTTTCTGCATCCTCCACTCCTGCATCATTTAATAAGCGTTGAAGATTTTCGGTTTTCTGAATATCATTTTTCAGCTCCGTTGCATTGAAAATTCCGTTCTGGGAATAAACTTCTACCAAATTCTGAAACGCCGTATATTCCGCTTTAGCAAGATTGTTTTTTAATGCTCCCAATTCATTTAACTGTGAAAACAAAGTTTCTACCTGTTGTTCACTCTCAATTTTCGATGAAGAAAACCCTTGCAAAATGTTTTTTATCTTCCTTTGTTTCAACCATTTTGGTAAGAACCATGAAAATTTGGACTGATTCCATATCTGGCTCATATTCGAGAAATCAAGATTAAAAATATTCTTATTATACTTTTTAATGATTTGATTTTCTATATCCTGAAATTCTTCATTAAGATTTGCCCATTGCAAAAGATTTCGTTTCAGCAAGCCATCTGTACAAAATTTCAACAGCGAAATTTCGGGAAAGTACGTTTGTATTTCAGATAAAACATCAAGGAACTTTCTTGTATTTTGCGGATCAATATTATACAGTTCAAAAATTTCTTTAGCATCTTGTTTTTTCTGTTGATATTCATCAATTGCCTGCGTGATTTTCTGTTTTGTATCCAGTTGATGTATAGAAATTTTCACTGAATACAAAGGATGCTCTTTAGGAATACGAATTTTCTGTACTACAGCGCTGTAAGGAATCAGCCAGTCATTCCATCGGTTCCAAGAGGTACTATCCAGATTTTCAAAATCAACAGGAGATTTTAACTCATCATTATAAGCGATTCCGTTTTGTTCCAGATATGAAACTGAATCATATAAGCTCCATCCAATTTTATTTTTTTGATGAAGAAAAGTCACATATTTATTCAGTTCCTTTTTTCTTTCATCCAATCTTTGAGCTTCCTCAGCGAAATCGGTTGTTAATTGGTATTTAGGAGTTTCGAGCGTGGTTTCAAACTGCTTTAATACATCGGATTTCTTCGATTTGTTGGAATGCAACTCAAGGCAAAATGGTCCCAAACCTATGCTTTCCAATCGGTGATGCACTACATCTAGAGCTGCCTTTTTTGCAGCTACAAACAATACTTTTTTATTGTTTGATAGTGCATCGGCAATAATATTGGTAATAGTCTGCGATTTTCCTGTACCTGGAGGTCCATGTAGAATAAACGTTTTACCAAGATTTGCGCTTTTAACAGCGTTCATCTGAGAATTATCTGTGGGAATGGGAAGCCTGAGAGCTGAAGCGGTCAAATATTCTAGCGCCAGATCATCTTCCTCTATGCTTTCCAGTGAATCCGACAATTTTCCATCAATCAAACTTTTTACAATCGCGCTTTTTTGCATTTCTTTCGAGTATTTCGAAATGTCTTGCCAAAGAATCAGTTTGTTAAACGAAAAGATTCCCAAAACTATTTGTTCCAAAACATCCCAACCCTCCAAATTAAGCACTGCATTTCTCAGAATTGCCAGAACTTTTGGTACATCTACACCCAGCTCGTCCATTGGTAACTGTTCCAGAGCATTGAGATTCAATTGAAACTCTTGTTTAAGATACTCTACAAGCGTAATATTGATCATCGTTTCCTCTTCTCGGCTTCGCAGTGAAAATTTTGCGTTTACAGATTTTCTCGACAATTCTACAGGCACTAACAGAATGGGGGCAAAACGTGGCATTTCTTTATTCCTAGGATCATACCATTTTAAAAGCCCAAGCCCCAGATACAATGTACTCTTTCCGTTTTCTTCTTCTGCCAGCTTTGATGTTCTGTAAAGATGGGTTAGGATATTTTCAAGATCATCATTATGATAGGTTGTCAGCAATCGATTATATTTAAACTCCTCGTCTGCCAATCTGAACAAGGGCGTTGAAGGATGCAATGGTGGCAAATAATTACTGTACTTTCTAATAACTGACTGACTGTTATCAGGCATAATGCTGTACGTTTTTCCATCAGCCAAAGTATCCTCAAGAAGATTGATCTTCAAGTCTATAATCTGGAGCATACTTTTGGTAAACCTCAGATTCAGAAGATTATTTCTAAGCGATAAATCGAGCAGTTTGCGTTCCCAAATTTTCTGTTTGGTAAGGTTGGATAGATCTGTTAACTCAAGATCCTCGTAGGTTTCTCCAATTTCAAATTCTTCATTCTCAGCATACGAAAAATTATTTTCTTCTAGCGTATTGCTTTTTTTCATTAAGGTAGCATCTCTCATCAGCGGAAGCGGAAGTACCCCATAAGATCTTGTGGATTTTATATCGATAGACATTAGAAAATTATCATCGTTCATCAGCTGTACTTCGGCTGTAGAAACGGCTTCATTGAAATTTACATTCTGACCTTTGCACAATGTTGTCATTTCTATGATGGCTATTTCCCGAATTCCCTTTGCAATTCTTTTAGATAAAGCCGCCTGATCAAAATTAATAATACCGTCAAAGCGTTGATTATCAAGCCATACCCCAACAAATGCATGCCCTTTTGTAAGAATAAGAATGGGATGAAGATCAACCGACTCCAACAACGCTGCAAACAGAAGTGAAATATCGATGCAGTTGCCAAATTTCGTTTCTAAAACCTGATCAATCAACCTGATGCGTTGTCCGGTTTTTTCAAAACTTGGTGGCATTGCACTGTAAATTAATTCTCTATTCTGAACAGTTCTGTACAGCGCCGATACCATTTGCAAAACCCTTTCTTTACTATGCATCTGATACCCTTCAAAAGCGGGAGACAAATGCCTTTCTTCAAGAATATTGATTGCACTCGTTTTCAGGTCATACACGACAGGATGATTTGGAATAACATAGGAAGCCAATAACTGCGGGTAATTCTGCAATCCTCCAAAATAATCTATTGGCAGAATTTCCTGTGAAAAATGTTTGGCAGCAAGTTCTTCATCTTTGCTATACACCTCAAGATGTATTGTATCAAGATCCTTTTCTGTAAGATTTCTCAGTAATGATAGGTTGAAATTAAAGTCAAACCTATTCATCTGTATTTTTCCGTTGGCAACCTCATCAATATGTACAACGTAAGGATCAAATATGCCTAAATCAGAACGTATTTCGATCTTAATATTTTGACATAAGGATTCCAAATTATCAATAACAACTTCATAGAGGAAGTTGAGTTTATTCAAACAAAAAGTATAGTTTATATAACCCGCATTTTTGACTGTAATTTCAACAGGTAATTTTTCTTCCATGGTATTTGTGTTTTAATTGTTCTTCTTAAAATTCTCCGCTTGTTCTAGTACATTTTTATAGACTTCTTCTTGCGTAATCGGTGGGTATCCAAACTCGTGTAGTTTGATGATAATATCCATTTTAAGTTGTGCTTTGATATCATCTCTGTCGCTCCAATCGGGGTATTTGGCCGTATTTTCAACTATTATTTTTATTTCCCGAGCCAATTCTAACATTTTGTCCTTATCGAATTCAAAACCATATTGTTGACAAATCATATCCAATATGTCGTAAAATGCTTTTTCTTCGTAATCGATGCCTAAATCCGCAAATGAATCCATTTCGACACGCAGCTTGATGATGAGATCCAACATCTGTTCTGCAGTATCGAACTGAATGCCTTCATAGTCTAAAATATCCCCTTCGCTTCGTTCGTTATATCGGTTTATAATGGACTGCAAACGCTCTGAAAAATCTTGACCTTTTACTTTATTAACCTTTTTGAAATCGTTAATGGTTTGTTTTAGTAATCGCTCTAAAATTTTAATTTTCGTATTGGGTAATTCCAAATTGGAAATTTTCTCAATGAATTTATCGTTGAATAAATCAATCGCATTGGCTTTGTTATCGTCCAGTTTAAAGATTTCTTCTACCCCTTCCGAAACAATCGCTTCTTCCATTAAACGAGCCACCTTCTCGTTCATTTGAGCGGTATCAGGCGCTTCTCCTTTTGTTAATTTAACGACAATGGATTTAATCGCGAAATAGAAATGAATTTCATCAACTTCTTTTGGTGTAAACAGTTCGGAACCACTCACTAAATTGTACGCCGACTTTAACTTTTTAGTCACATTTACAAATAGTTTTTCCGATTCTTCTGTTTTTAAAACCAATTCAGAAGCTCTGTTTAAGCAATTTAATCGTTCAATTGGTAATCCATCAAAATAATCTTTGGTATCGAACGTATGGAAAAACTGACGTAATAATTCTAATTGATCTCTTACCAAAACTTCGGCTTGCGCTATATCTTCAAAATCATCATCCGCCGTTTGGTTATTGAACATTCCTAAAGCTTTGTTCAGATTTTTCTTAATGCCGATATAATCGACCACTAATCCTCTATCTTTCCCTTCATATTTACGATTCACACGAGAAATGGTCTGAATCAAATTATGCGTCTGCAAGGGCTTATCAATGTAAATGGTATCTAAGAATGGAACATCAAAACCTGTTAACCACATATCTACTACAATAGCGATTTTGAAGTTGGATTTGATTTGTTTGAACTGACGATCCAATTCTTTACGGTCGTCCTTATTTCCTAATAAGTCCCATAAATCCTTTTCATCGTCTTTGTTGCGTGTCATAATCATTTTAACACGCTCAATGGGTTTAATGTCCTTCTGTTCTTTCTCCGATAAACCTTCAGGAATCATGATTTCGTTCCATTCCGGACGTAGCTCTAAAATTTCTTGAAACAATTTGTAGGCAATCCCACGAGAAGCACATACAAACATTGCTTTGCCCGCAACGGTTGCTTTTTCTGCTAATCGATTTTCATAATGCTCGATAAAATCTTGTGCAATGGCTTTGATACGGTCTGTATCCCCTAACACCACTTCCATATTGGCAATGGCTTTTTGACTGGCTTCTACATGGTATTCTGAAGCACCTTCAGCTACTGCATTTTCATAATAGGATTCAATTTCTTGAACTTTTTTGTAATCTAAATTAACTTTAGCTGCACGACCTTCGTACACCAATCGCACGGTAATTTCATCATTCACCGACTCGAACATCGTGTATTGATCGACCACCTCACCAAACACTTCTAAAGTCTTGTCTATTGGTGTCCCCGTAAAACCAACATAAGTTGCATTGGGTAAGGAATCGTGTAAATATTTGGCAAAGCCATAGGATTTGGTTACCGTGTTTTTGTCGTGGTCTATCTTAACTTTCAAATCCAAATTCACTTGCGAACGGTGGGCTTCATCGGAAATGCAAATGATGTTGGTACGATTGGATAAAATCTCATCATCTTCTGCAAATTTTTGAACCGTCGTTAAATAAACACCACCACTTTCAATACCTCGCAAACGCTCTCTTAAATCGGCTCTGGAGTTTATGTTTATAATGTTTTCATCACCAATGAATTTCTTAGCGCTGGTAAAATCTTTGGATAACTGATCGTCTAAATCGGTACGGTCTGAAATAATGATTATCGTAGGACTGGCAAAATCTGTAGAACGCATTAATAAGCGCGACAAATATAACATCGTGTAACTTTTTCCACAACCTGTTGCTCCAAAATAGGTCCCCCCTTTACCATCACCTTGCGGTTTACGGTGTCTTAAAATACTATCGTACAGCTTATTGGCTGCATAATATTGCGGATAGCGTGTTAAAATTTTAAGTTCGTGTTTTGAATTATCAGGAAATAAAATAAAATGATGCAATATATCCACCAAACGCTTTTGATTCAACATCCCGTGAACGATGGAGGTCGTCGTTTCGATCCCCGATAAGGCTTTCTTTTCCTCCCCTGTAATCTTGTTCCAACCGTAATAAAATTCATAGGAAGAAAAGAGTGTTCCCGCTTTGTTATTAACGCCATCCGAAATCACACAAAATGCATTGTATTTCATCAGTTCGGGAATATCTCTGCGGTAACGAGTGGTTAATTGTTTGTAGGCATCGTGAATGGTAATTTCTTCCTCGATAGCCGTTTTGAACTCAAAAACCACCACAGGAATTCCGTTAATGTACAAAATCAAATCAGGAATGCGAAGCTCCGAACCTTGAATTTCTAATTGGTTGATGATTTTGAATGTATTTGCTTTTACATCATCCTTATCAATGTATTGAATGTGTAGGTCCTTTTTTGCAGGATTGTTGCGTTTAAAAATTAATCCATCGGCTAATAGTTTGCAAATGTATTTGTTGGAATCGTACAAGTTGGAGGCAGACTGAAAAGCAATTTCGTTGATGATGCTCTCTAGTTCCATAGGTTCCAAATCGGGATAATGCTGAAGCAAGAAGCTTTGCAAATCTTCTTTGATTAATACGTCCTGATTGGAAGCACGATCCAACTGTTTTCCGTTGATATAGTGATAGCCTTCTGTTTTCAAAAGGCTGATAAAAGCTTGTTCTAATTGAGCTTCGGTGTATTTCATGCTTGAATCTTCAAGTTAAGTTTTTTTGATTTTTATAACATGTCTTGAGAACGTGTTACAATTTTCGCTTTTTTGTAACATGTTATTTTCACATGTTAAAAATTTTACATTTTTTGAACATGAAAAAAAAACGTGTTACAATTTTGTTTTTTTTTAAACATATAAAATTTACGAATTACTACTAAGCTTATGCAATTGAGTAGCATCATTCAAAAAGTTATACAAGTCTACATTTATATAAAAATTTTCTTTACCAATTTTCTGCAAGTGAACAAGCTTTAACTCAACTAACTGCTCTAGATATCGTGAAGCAGTTTGTCTCGTTACCCTAAGATCCTCAACAACAAAATCAATTTTTGTGTAAGGGTGCTTGAAAAGATTATTAATTAAATCCTGAGAATAAATTTTAGGTAGTTCCGATCTAATTTTCTCTTTATATGTCTGCATAATATTTTTGATCTCCTTAATTATAAAAATAGTTTGCAAAGATGTTTTTTCAACAGCTTCTAACATAAATAAGATCCATTGCTCCCATGAATTAGTATCTCTCGTTTCCTGCAACAATCTATAGTATTCTGATTTGTTCTGATTAATAAACCGACTTAAATACAAAATAGGAAGATTCAAAAGATCTTCTTTCACTAAGTATAGTATATTAATGATACGACCTGTTCTGCCATTACCATCATAAAATGGGTGTATACTTTCAAATTGATGATGAATTATAGCCATCTTTACAAGTGGATCTAAGTCCGAAAGATCATTATTGTTTACAAAAGTCTCAAGATTTTGCATAAAAGAATCTATTTCCTTATGTGTCTGTGGAGGAGTATAAATTACTTCACCCGTTTGGTCATTTTTTAAAGATGTCCCTGGCACTTTTCTAAATCCCGTTCTTGTTTCCTCCAGTACAGAATGTATATCAATAATGTTATTAGACGTAAGCAGTCCTTTTTCTTTAACCTTGGCAAAACCATATTTGAGTGAGGCTGCATAATTGTGTACCTCTTTAGCAGCGGTACTTGCAAATTGCTTAGTTATAGAATCACTGCTAAAAAGTTCATCATGTGTTGTAATAATATTTTCAATTGCAGAACTGTCTTTCGCTTCTTGAAGTGAAAGTGTATTCAAAATAATTTGTTCATTGGGAATTGTTTCTGAAACACCATTCAACTCAGCTAGAGCTTTATTAGCCTTAACTAATTTTTTCAGTACAGTCTTGGTTTCAAGATCTGCTTTTAATGGCAATTCAGGAATATTATAATTACTCATATTTATTATTCTTTTTCACTTCTTTCTGAATCCAAGCTGGAGCATAGCGAAGTTGTGATTCTACAACTGATTTATCCAGCTTCAAAATCGAAGGTTTCAGTTGATTTATAAAATCATCATTGACTTCCTTTTGACCTTTTTCTTTGAAAGCTTGCACAATTAAGTGCAGTAAACCATCTTTAATTGCAAAGCTTTTAGGAACTGTTTTTTTGAATTGAATGCTCCGGTTTCCTATTTTAATTACTCGTTGTGAACCATCGGACAGATACACCGCTTTTAGAGGAACTTGTGTGGTTAGTCCCAACAAATACAAAGCGAATACACCTGTTGGAGCAATACGTGCTTTGTCGCGTTGTGCTATTTGCTTGGCAATTTCTTCTGTTGTAGGATAAATACTACCTAATAAAGGATCTTTTTTGGGTTTTAGGTAAATTCCCTGAGCCAAACGTTCTAGTATCCCTTCATTTTCTAAACGAAATAGTGTTAATCTAATATTGCCTGCCGAACCATATTTATAGAAATCTTCAGCGAAAAATATTTCGCCAAGAGAAGATTTTAAAATCTTTGTTTCTATTTGATTTTTAGATGATTTCACTTGGTAATATCTTTTTATTGTGTAACAAATTTAGTGAAAATTTGTTACACAATAGCGTAATTTACTTCTGTACTTTTTTTAAATTTAAAGGCTTATAAATTCTTGTTATAGTTAAAATTTGGTGGATTTCATTAGACTGTAACTGAATCGAAATTTCCTTCTTTAATATTTTTCAAATGTTCAAATTGTCTTTGAACACCTGCTTCACCTTCATTTTTCAATTCTTGATGTCTGTATTCATTAGAGATTTGCCAAGAATGTGATTCATCAGGTATTAAATGGGAAACATAAATATTTAAATTCTCTTCAATTTTTGAACAATAAAACTCTTTAACGCCAAATTTTGAATAAACATCTTGTTGGTTATCATTTTTATGTAAACATTTTACCATGTTTTCTATACCTTCACTGTCAAAATCAAATAGAAAAACTATTTGTTTTTGTTGAGCCAATTTTTGAAAAAAAGGTATAACCTTAAATATCTTAACTAGATCCGGCATATTACCCACACCTCTTGAATCAATAAATTTATATTTTTCTTCATTTAGACCTGCTTCAAAATTTTTAACATCATTATTTCCTTCAACAAAAACTATTAATTCATATTTATTATTAAACACATCTTCCAGAATTCCAAACTCTCCATGATAAACGAACTTAGGAGCTAGTCTCTTAAGTATATCACGTTTACCATTTTCATCCTTTGCACATTTTAACTCGCGTGAATCAGTTAATTCAAATAACTCGTTTGGTTCAACTTCTACAACAGTAGAAGGAGAATGAGTTGTAAGAACTACATTAATGTTTTTGAATTGTTCTTTTATAACTTCAATATATCTTTCAGCTAATTGAGGATTCAAATTTGCATCAAACTCATCTAGCATAATCAACTCTAATTTTGATTCTTTAGCTGCAAAGTGATAACAAATTAATTCGAATATGATTTTTTCACCACTTGATAATGAATCAAAATGAATATATGTTTTTGATGGTGTATCAAATTTTTCAAAAGCTATTTCGTAATATGATTCATAATTTTTAGGAGCAACTAATTTATATTTAAAATATCCTTTTTCATAGTATTTATATAATTCTTCATTTATTTCCTCCCATAACTTTTTAGTTCTTCTTCTTGAATTCTTGGTTTTAAAATCCTGAAAAATCTTGTTAGACATTTTCTGAACTATAGATTCAATTGAACGAAACTCTTTTGTCAGTAAATCATAAACATATGACTTCAAAGATTCTTCGTTAGAAATTTTCGCATTTTTCCTAAATTCTATTTTTAATTTTTCTTGTATAGTAATTCTTTTAGTTCTCAGAGAAATCATTTCTGTTTCTGGAAGTACAGAGTTGTAATATTTTTCAAGTACATTTCTCCCATTTCTTGCACCAAACATCTTTAAATTTTCATCTTTTGTTTTATTTAAATCTCTTATTAACTTCTTATCAATTTCACTTTCTAATACAATACCTAATTCACGTTTAATACTATCTAATTCTTCAAATTGATAATCTGCTAATAGTTTAGAAATTGATTCTAAATATAAATAACCATTTTTATAGTAAATACTATCAAGATCAAATAATGCAGAGTAGAAATCAGTTCTATCTAAAAATGGTGAGTCACTCGATCTGCGTTTTCTTAGTCCAATAGATTCAATCTCATCCATTATTCTTTCAAATGAAATTTCATCAGTAGATCTTAAACCGTTACTATATGAAATACTCTTCCTTCTTTCATAACTATATCCTTCATTACTTTGTATAGTCTTAATAAAGCATTTACTTCTATCAGGATAATTTTCATATAGATACTTTAATATTGTAGACTTTCCTGAACCATTCAATCCAGTAATGACAGCTAAATTTGTATTGAATTCCAAATTAATATCATTCGCTATGCCCTTATATCCTTTAGGCACTGAATATTTAGATTTCTTCATAAATTATAGTATTTCTTTTGGTTAATAGTAGTTTAGTTTTCTTTACCCCTCCAACGTTGCTAAGCGACTTAACAACAACGATTGAAGTTGAGTAAGTTTATGGTTATTTATTTTGAGTTTTTTCTTTAAAAGTTTTAAATAAAAAAATAGCCATTGTACCAGCTAAATTTACCGCTAGTTCACTATGTCTTTCAGATGGTTTAATACTTTTTTTACTTTTTCCATGAGCATCTCCAAGTTTATTTCTTAAAGCTCCTAATCCGCTGACAATACTACTTGACCCTCCTAAAATTTGTTTAAATATTTGTTCTTGATGATTTTCAGGAGCTAGATTTAAAGACTTTGCTACTTCTTTATATAATTCAGGAAGATCCGCTCCATCATTGTATTCAATATTTTGTTCATCTAAAATATGTTTAAGAATACTTTCAATTAATGTTCTTGCTAATGTGATTGCACCTTCAGGTTCAGTTTGCTTCCTGTCAAGTGCTTTTTGCCACTGATCATGTATATGTGCTTCATCAAACACAATAATCTCTTCCAAAGGAGAAGAAGTTTTCTTTTCCAAATAATTAAGTAATGGCGAGAATTCATTCCACAAAAATTCTCTTCGCTCTTGATATGTGCTAAATCTTCCTTTTATAAATGTCCAAAATTGGTCAATTGTTCTCTTAGAAACTACCCATTCAGGTAAGAGTTTTTCAATTGATTTATTTTCAAGTAATCTCTTTCTGGTCTCAATATATAATTGATTATTGAAGCCACCTCCTGTTGCATGGGCTACGATACCATCCTGAAAATATTCAACTAGTTGAAGTTCATTAAGTTTTTTTATAAGCTGTAATTCTTCATCCATAAATAATAGTAGTTTAGTTTTCTTTTACCCCTCCAACGTTGCCAAGCGACTTAACAACAATGCTTGAAGCTGAGTGAGTTTTTGGTTTTGAATTTCTTTCGATAAAATAACTTTAATAAATTTATCAGAAACGATATTAAACTTTTTAAATTCGTTTAAATTGAAGGATATTCTTGATTTCAAAATACTTTCGGTTGTTAAATTAACTTGAACACCTCTATTAGCTCTACTTCTTAAATCCCTTAGGAAATTATATTCGTTTGTAATTATATATAAAGAACTTGGAGATATAATATTCAAACTTCTAATTAAACCACATCTCTGATTTGCAATAAAAATATCTTCTAATGGTATTAGAGCTGTATTTCCTAATAATCCAATATTATCTTTCATATCTGTCATGCAAATTAAAAGATCACCTTGTTTTAAAATAAATTTATCTAAACCATTACATTTATCTTTACTTATCCAACTCTTAGTTGAATTTAAGTTAATACCACCACCTTTTTTAATATTACCCATTTTAAAAACCGCATAAGAATTTTCTATTTCATTATCAATCAAATCTTCACTAGAAAAACCATAGCCATTTATAAAATCAATGAAATCTCCAAAGTTTCTAACTTCCCAACCTTCAGGAATTTCTTTTTCTAATTCTTTATTGAAAACCATCGCACCTCCTGATGATTTGTACGTTTTTATTGTAGATTCTTCGACAGGCTCAGAATGACAGAATAATTCAGGATGACTTTCTTTAGTAATTGGGAATTCAAAATCTACAAACCATTGTTTGTATAAGGCTTGAGCAGTAGCTTCTAACTTCTCGCAGATTTGTTCGTTGACTTTTATTGTGTTTGCTACCGCTTGGTATTGGTCTACAATTTCACGTTGTTTTTCGATGGATGGAACAGGTAATTCCATATTGCAGAAATCTTCCCATTCTAAACTTCCACGTACACCACCAACAGCATGAAAACAAGCTTCTCTATCAAATTCACTTCTTGAGAACCACAGCATTAAATATTCAGGTAGAATTTCATTTTCATCCATTACTTCAAATACAGGATAAGCTTGAGAAATAATAGCAACATCAAACTCCTTTAACAAAGCAACAGGCATTTTCTTATCTCTACGAACTTGCATCGTACTACAAGCGAATTGGTTTCTACGAATAATTTTATAATTACTCATATCAGTTCCGATGGTGTTGGCTACGGAAGGAATGAACTTTTTATTTATCGTTAATCCAACAAGATGTGTAATACTTAAATCTTTATTTCTAACATCAACCAATTGGATTAAATCTCCAATTTTTTTATAACTCATAACCCAACGATTTAAATACGTTTGCTACTTCTTGTTTTAACGCTTCTTCTTGCTGAAACAAGTCTTTCAATTCGGTTTGCAACGCTTGCATTTGGGTATCGTAATCGATGTTTTCGTCACGGTTTACAAACTCAATGTATTTACTTGGCACCAACGAATAATCTTTTTTGCGTATCTCTTCTATGGTTGCAGAGTAACAATATTCTGGTTCGTTCGCGTAAGTGGTTTCTACATCTTTTTGTTGCCAGTTATGATAGGTTAATGCAATATCATTTATTGATTGTTCCGAAAACTGAATGAATTTCTTTTCAAAGGGTTCACCCTTTTGGCGTAAATCCATAAACAACACTTCACCCTCACGGTTACGGTAGTTTTTCACGCCATCGTTAACTTCCACAGTGCGTTCTTTTTTATTCCGGTTCAAAATCCAAAGTGTTACCGAAATATTTGTGGAGTAAAACATATCTTGAGGAAGAATCAGAATCGCTTCTACCAATTCGTTTTCTATGATTTGTTTACGGATTTTGTATTCTTCACCACCACCCGAAAGGGCACCGTTAGCCAAGATAAAACCAGCGACACCGTTTTGCGACAATTTCGAAATCATGTTCAAAATCCACGCATAATTGGCATTGGATTTTGGAGGGACTTCGTAACCTGTCCAACGCGGATCGTCCGTTAATTCGTTTTCAGCTCTCCAATCTTTTAAATTAAACGGAGGATTCGCCATGATGTAATCCGCTTTCAATTCTTTGTGCTGATCGTCACCGAACGTATCGGCGGCTTTATTTCCTAAATTGGCAGAAATTCCACGAATGGCTAAGTTCATTTTAGCCAGTTTAAACGTAGTATTCGTTAACTCTTGTCCGTAAATAGAAATGTCTTTTTTGTTTCCTTGGTGTTTCTCAATAAACTTCAACGACTGCACAAACATACCACCCGAACCACAAGAAGGGTCATAGATTTTCCCTTTGTAGGGTTCAATCATTTCGGCAATTAAATTTACAATCGACTTCGGCGTATAGAATTCACCTTTCCCTTTTCCTTCGGCAATGGCAAACTTGCTCAAGAAATATTCGTACACACGTCCTACAATATCTTGGGCTTCGTCTTTTAGCGTATCGATATTGTTGATGGTATCCAACAATGCCGAAAACTTGGATTGATCCAATCCCAATCGAGAGAAATAGTTATCGGGCAACGCACCTTCTAAGGATTTGTTGGTACGTTCTATGGTTTTAAGAGCGCTATCTACTTTTAAGGTAATGTCTTCTTGTTTGGCATTTTCAATGATAAATGTCCAACGCGATTCCTCAGGCAAATAGAAAACATTTTCTGCCTGATAAAATTCTGGTATTTCTAAGAAGGCTTGTTTGTGTTCATTAATCAATTCCTGTCTGCGTTTGAGAAATTTGTCATTCGCAAACTTTAGGAAAATTAAACTCAATACAACGTGTTTATATTCGGAAGGTTCTACAGAACCACGTAGTTTATTTGCTGAATCCCAAAGGATTTCTTCGGTGCTTTTGGTTTGTAGCTTTTTTGCCATATTTTGAATAATCGTAATCTTTCAAAAATACGAAAAACTTTAATGAATTTTAATACGGTTTTCCGTAATTGCACTGATTTTAATACAATAATTATCTTTTTTTCAAAAACCGATGTTTTATTTGATAACACTAATAAAAATTAATTTTTGAAGTTGTATTTTTGCTTTAGAAAATAAAAAATCAACGTAAAGCGTAAGCTATCGTATTGGTTAAAGAAAACTGCGAATCTTCTAACAATCCAAATTTCGATAGGCTTACGCCTGTGTCATCTTATGGCGTGGGCGAAGTCTTCTTTTGGATGTTGGGTATCCTAGTACCTCTGAACTGAATTTAGGCTCTTGTCCCACGCTTTTAATTTTAATTAGGGACTGTATTTCAAAAAAAAATATAAAAAAGATGAAAAATTTATTCTTAACTTCAGGCGTGTTCCTAGTAATGACCATTGGCATTTCTGCTCAAAAAATTTCTGCAATTCCAAAAGTTGATGATGTAGCTATCGCTGACAGAGTATTCTCACAAATTGGAAAATCTCCATCTAAAAAAGAGAAACCAAATAAAAAAGATTCAATTAAAAGTGATTCAATTAAATTGGATAGAAAACGTAAGAAAGATTCTATTTTTTTTAAGCCATTAATCTAGCTTGGATTTTCCATGCAGTTTCTTATGGCATTGATGATGAACCATAACTGTCCTTCTTCGACATCCAATATGAAAATTCGGACAAGATGTTTTACATAATTTGCAATCTTGAATACCTTTCAACTTAAATAATTGGCAACTATGGTCATAATCGATATGATGTAAAGTAGCGTGTTCGAAGATTTGTTCTTCACACACTGGACATATATAATTTTGCTCATCTAATTTTTGTGCTCTAAAATCTTGATTAAATTGAATCTGAGTTGCAAATAATTGCCAAGATTGCTTGTTATTATATTTCGTTCTCATTTTTTCCAATCTATTTTTAGCTGAAAATCTTAATAATTTTTGATTTAAATTTTTCATAACATTTTTGGCAAACCACAAATCATAAAGAGTCAAATTCAAGAATGGAGCAATCCATTTACTTGTTCTTGATTTTCACGATGCTGATTTAACTTTGCTAAAAACTGGAATGAACGATTGTCGTTTGGTTATCTAAAGAACACAAGGATTCATTGATTATCGATAGGCCACCAAAAATAAAAAGAGTTTGACTTTGTCAAGGGTGGCAGAATTCTATTCTGACATTTATATACCCTTTACAATTTCAAACTCTTTGGATTAAATTTGCCTTTCGGTGATTGATGATTGATTACTCACTTCCAATAATATCATCGTCTTTCAAATTTTTAAAAAGCACTACTTTTGATTTTGCAGATACAATTCCTTGCCTGAAAACTTCGTAGCTTTTGCTATCATTTGGATTTGATTTCGACCAGGTTGTAATCATACTCCGTTCATTATTTAAAGCGCTCCATTGATCTTTAGAAACAATAATATCTCCATTATCTTTGATTTGCAGTAAGACTTCTTTCCTAGCTTCTTGCTTCGTCAGAATACTTGTTTTGTAAAATCGATTCGCAAAATATCCCGTAAGAATAGAAATTGTTATACAGAAAAACAGAATTCCAAAATTAAAATATTGTAATTTTTTCTGCCATAACATTTGTTTGCTGACATCTGCTAAACTTTTTCGATCTTGCTCTCTAAGTGATAATTCAGCACCTTGAAATTGTTGAATTACAAATTCAAATTGCTTTGCGAATGAAGCAATTGCTTCATTAAATAAATGATTGGCTTTTTCATTTGTTCGCTCATATTTACTGAAGTTATCATTAAAAGTCTTATCTATTTTAGTAACCCCTTCTTCGATAATTCTATTAAAATCAATTCTTTGATCTTCTTTTTTACTTAGTTCTTCATTCAAATATTCAATTTGAATCCTTGCTCCAATAATTTCTTCTTTCCCTTTTGTAAATTCCTCTAAAGCTAACTCCAAAGGATTTTTCGTTTGTTCGTTGTTGTTCATCTTCTGAATCTATTTTTAGTTGTTAAATCATTTTCCGCTGTAATTGTCTTTAATTTATCTAGCTGAATTTTATTTGATAAAAATTGCGTTTCCAACTCAGCAACTTTTAATCTCCTGTCTATTTGAGAAAGTTTATATCCTTTACTTTTATCCAGTTTATAATCTTTTGAAATTGAATTCGATATATGTTGCAAATCTTCCATACTACAGATTCGAGCACCATTTAATCCTGTTGAATTATAATTGAGTTCAAAGTGATAGCCGTCTTCTTTCATTTTATCTTTAAAGTCATCCCACGAAATGGATTGTTGTGTGCATTTTTCAATACTGAGTTTGATTTGAGATTTCTCAATTTTTCCGATTTCTTTGGCTGTAGGAAGATTTCTTGATTTCGCCATTTTATCGCAAACTACCTCCGCTTTCTTTCCAATAAAGCTGTCGTTGACAAGATTTTTTCCAATCAAGTTTAATCTTGATGCGGAAATATGAACATGGTGAGTTGGTGTATTTCGGTGTATATAATATTCCAACTGAACATCATCAGGAATCCCTATTCTTTTACAAAATTCATCTACATGCTCTATCCAATCTTTCTTCGTCCAGTTCTTAGAAACTGACTTGTGTGGAGAAAAAACTGCTTCGAGAAATGGTTTTGTCACTTTAGGATTCATCCTTGCAACAGCTCTCTTTTCTTCGTAGCGTTCTTCTACTGTTTCTCCAGTTAGATTTCTAGATTTCAAAAGTTCGGCTCCTTTCTCAATATTGGCTTTGTAAAAACTAGAAGCTAAACTTCCTCTTACAGATTTTATTTTCGCTGTAAAACTCATTTTTTTTGGAGGTATTTATCAATTTTAAAAATGATTTCATCAAGCAAACTTTTATATTTTTCCCGTTCATCTTCACTCCACATTTGAGATTGAAAATGGTTCCGAATTCGTGAAAAATTAGTACGATATTCTAATAGCGTTTTGTTTTCTTCTGCATTCGGAATAATGATTTTGAAACCTTGTACTTTTTGAACAGCAATCCTAATTAATTTACCCATACCAATATTGCTCAATTCGGATTTTTCTTTGAGCATTTTATGCTCTGCTTTTGTTAATCTCAAATTCAGTCTTTCAGTTAAAAATTGTGGATTTTCATTTTCTTTTTCTATTGAAATTGCTTCGCTGAAAACTTCAATTTTCTGGGAAACTTTCTCTTGACTTTCGCTGTTCCATTTTTCTAAATCTTTTAAAAAATCTTGATTCATATTCTGTGTTTTTTATATTAAAAATTATATCGAATTTTTCCGTTTGCGACGCAGGAGCAAACCAAGTAGAGGGTGTAAGGACATCATTTTTGCAAAAAAATGTTGCCGGCACCCACTACTTGACCGCTACACAAAGCTAGAAACGCATATTTACTTTTCCATTTGTAGAATGCATTAGATAATCATTTATATCTTTAAAATTTCCATAAGATGAAGATTTGTCTTCATATAAAGATTTTAATTCATCTTGCAAAAAAATACTTGCATTTTTTCCTGCAGAATCATTATCTAAAAATCCTTGAACCGAATCGTAAATTTTAATTTCTGGAATAGATTTTTTCAGTAGAGAAACAGAATTCAAGACTAGAAAATCAGAATTTGTTTCATCATTTTTTTTTAGTGTTAGATAGCTGAGAAAGTCTGTCCAAGATTCAAAAATTTTTAACAAATTTTGCTCATTTTTGATCCAAGTAACACCCTTTCCTTCCAAACATATTTTTATGTATTTGTTTCTTAACTCGAACCCCTTTTGAGTCTTAAAACCAATCGCATAATAATTTTTTTCATGCATTTTATAATTGATTTGAACACAATATTTTTTTGCAATTTCAATATCAATTCTGCGATCGTTTAAATATTGAATTAAGAATTTTTTATTAAGTTCTGTTTTTGAAAGAATATGATAATTGAGAGAAGGATCTTCATTTATTATTTCTTTATTTTTTTGCGGGTTAAAAGAAAAATTATTACACTCATTGAAGTAATCATATACTCCTTTAGCATCGGTATTTAGATATATCATAAAGAAATCAACAATTGAACCTCCAACTCCAGTCCCGTGGTCGTAAAAAAGATCATATGGTTTTTTCTTTGTTACACTAAATGATGCCATCTTTTCATCACGCAGTGGCGAAATATATTGAAAAGATTTAGAAAATTTCTTTACTGGTTCGATACCTAGTTTGCTTTGAAGTATTTCTACAAAATCCAAAGACTTAATTTCATGTAAATTCATTTTAAAATATTTTTTAAGTTTTGAAAAAACCCATTCAACTTGTTCAAAGCCTTTATTCTTGACAAATTTTACAAGAATTTGAACATACTCTTTCCTGTCCAACTTATTCTGATTTAAAGAATCTGAATAAGTTGAATACTTTACTATTATATTTCCTACCCTTATAAAACTCTCACCTAGTAAGTGTTTGAATAAGGTGAACAAGTTGAATAAGTTGTTTTTTTAGATTATTTATTTACTGATAAATTCCGTATAGTATTCTGACAATTTTACCATATACTTTTTTGTTCTCTCACTACCAACTCTTTTGGTTTTAAATCCAATATTGTTGAGTATTTTCCCCAATGTAACGGGATTCTTATTGACGAAGACTTTGCGCAGTTTAAAACTTATCTCTGTACTAGTCAAAAAATCTTCTTCATTTTCAGAATCTTCCAGAAAGGATAGTATTTCTTCTTCCTCACGTGAAAATGAGCGAAATCTCTTATTTTTCTCATCATTATAGTCCAATTCTTCCCTAGTTAAAAATGCATTAAAACCTTCTTGATGATAAGCTAGATAATACGCTTGACTCCAAATTTTATCTATATTAATATCAGTATAAGAAAAGTCAATAGAATTAACATCGAATATCAGCCAACGAACATTGCTATGATCTCGAAGTATATCCATACGATTGGTACTACCAATAAAGTTTGCTCTTCGAATCAATCTTTGTGAACGTTTTCCGTATGGAAGTCTTTCATTGATGGATTCCTTTGAAATTAAAGCTTTCACAAATTCGATATCCTTAATCATAAAGGACTGAAGTTCATCAAGATTAATAATAAAATTAGTTGCTAGTTTTATTTGTGAATCCTTGTCTGCAGAGATATTCTCCGAGAAATACATAATTAATTTTTCTGGACACAAATTCCGTATGAAAGTCGTTTTTCCAATATTTTGTGCTCTACTGTAAAAAATGATTGCGTTTTTATTTATCTTTTTTTCTTCGATAGCACACAAAACACATCTAACAAGATATTTCTTAAATTGCTTTTCAAAGAAATCCTGATCTGAATTTAAATTTACCTTCTTTGAAAAGTCTGCGATATAATCATATCCATCCCACTTACTTAAATCTCGAAAATACTGAATGATCGGATTAAAAAAGTCAACAACTGCTTTCAAATAAATTATTAATTTATCAAATGAAAACTTCAAATTTTCCCTTTCTAATTCAACATATAGTTTTTCTAAACTTAATTCTTGCCATTCCTTACAATCAATTGGCTTAAACTCGTAGTTCAAACTGATTTCATTAAATCTAATTTTGTATTTGTTTGTGAGATAAAACCCAATATTATCAAAAACTGATGCTGATAGTTTATTCATAACATTTTGCTTTTATTAATGTTATGTCGTATCTTCGC
This sequence comes from Bacteroidota bacterium, assembly GCA_023422635.1. Classification (GTDB taxonomy): domain Bacteria; phylum Bacteroidota; class Bacteroidia; order Flavobacteriales; family Weeksellaceae; genus JAFAGO01. Next base: position 63,317 of record JAFAGO010000052.1, on the reverse strand, counting down.
TTTGCGACAAACAAAGAATAACATAACAATGTTAATACTTAGCGGACATTATTGTTCGCTTTTTTGCTTTTCAGAATTTTTTAAGAATATCATTTTCGAAATCTTCAAAGTCATTTTCATCCTTTTCGCCGATGTCACCAAGAATATATTCTTCCAAATCTTCTTTTCGGAAATATTTAAATTTCTGACCTTTCCGTTTCAGAAACTTTAATTTTTTTTGATGTGTGAGTTGATCGATGTACTTTTCATTAAGTCCTAAAAAATCAGCTGCTTCTGGTTTTGTGAATAGCTGCTTGGTAGTTAATGATAATTTAAGAAGTACTCTACGAGAAAACTCTTCTTGTTCTTTAAATAATAAATCAAATTTTGATTCTAGAAAGTCGAATCTTTGGTTAATTTTCAAGGCGTCCATATCTTTTATTTTAAGATTATTGGACAAATATATTTATCTTAAAAATATCCTCAATGTGTATAATTTTTTATTATTATTCACCATAATAAAAACGCCATGAATAAAGCGTTTTTCAATTATTTATACGGAGAAATAATAATAAATTATTGTAAAAAAAAGATACTTTACAATAACCTACTTATGAAATAAATCTTGAACGGTTATTTCTGATTTAGTTTCACCATCGTTTTTAACAAAATAAAAAAAACTATTTACTATAATAGCTATATCAGTAGCTTTAAATTCTTTTCCAGTGTAAGGATTAATTACATTTTCCAGCTTCAAAATTTTTTTCAAAAAATTAATACCTGGGGTATAATCTACTTTTTTAGTTTTCTTATTCATAAATACTTTTATTTGTATTCTTTCTAAAATTTCGTATCCCTGAAATAGACTAAATAATCTATTTAATGAATTTTTATCAATCTCAATTGTACTACTGAATTCATCTAAAATTTTTCCTAATTGAATTTCATTAAGGTTTTTAAGTATGGGATTTAATGATTGATTTTTTTTTATAATATTTACTACTGGATTATCAATATTTGTTTCATTCTTAGAGATGTCAATATTTATTTCACTTGTATATTCATTGCTTGAAGAATTATCAATTTTTGTTTCGCTTCGAGAATTATCAATATTGAGAAGCGTATTAAAATTACTCTGATAATTATTAACAATTGACGATTGATTATCATTTATGGCATTTAAATTTTTAGGTTCGAGCAAATCTTCTCCTTTTGTATTCTTTTTTATAGTTAATCTAAAAATAGCTATAGAATATTTATGAAAAAGAAAGTATATTGAAGCAGTTGTGACAGTTAATAGAAAAAATGATGGAAATAAATCATTTATATATTCAATATCCGAATTAGTACTATTTTGTGACAATACACTTATATACCACCAGAGGACAAGTACGAAAAATATACTAAGGGAACTCAAATTTAAAATTTTCTTACCATTAAAGCCTTTCGAATATCTCCATTCATCATACCTAAACAATTGGTAGACACTTGGAAAAATTGCGAAGTAAAAAATGATTATAACATAAAGTGATATTACCACAGGATAACAAACTACGAAATAAGAAAATATTGAATTTAGCATATTGTGATTTTGAAACAAAATAACATAAAAATGTCTAAAAAATAAATTTTAAAATATTTAACATCACTTTAAATGTTCGTCAAATGTTCGTCAGAATACATAAAAAAAGCACCTACATTTCTGTAAGTGCTTGATTTAGAGGAGTGGTCCCACTTGGGCTCGAACCAAGGACAACCTGATTATGAGTCAGGGACTCTAACCAACTGAGCTATAGGACCGAAAATTTTGGTTAGAAATTTGTGAGTGCAAAAATAATCTTTTTTCTGTTATTTCAAAATAATTTTATGCCTTTTCTTGGCAAAGTTCGACCAATACGCCATTTGTGGATTTTGGATGAAGAAATACAACCAACTTATTATCTGCACCTTCTTTCGGCTCTTCCGAAATAAAAATAAAGCCTTCTTTTTTAAGACGCTCGATTTCAAATTTTATATCTTCAACACCAAAAGCGATATGATGAATTCCTTCTCCTTTTTTATCGATAAACTTTGACATTGCACTTTCATCGTTAGCAGCTTCTAAAAGTTCAATCTTGCTTTCACCGATCTGATAAAATGAAGTTTCAACGCCTTCTCTTTCCACTCTTTCATGCTTGTAATGCTTTGTTCCTAACAATTTTTCAAAAAGTGAATCGGAAATTCCAAGCGATTTTACAGCAATGCCTAAATGTTCTATTTTCATGATGGGATATACGCTTAATGATTCAAACAAAAATACTAAATTTGCACCATGAATGAAAGTAACAGACAACGAAAAGTCGCACAGATTATTCAAGAGGATTTTGCAGAACTCTTCAGAAAACAGGCTGCAGAAAGCAAACAGCATTTTCTGGTAACCGTTTCGGATGTAAAAGTTACTGCCGATTTGGGAATTGCACGAATTTATCTTAGCATTTTCCCACAAGAGTTTCGTAAACCAATTATGAAGGAAATTGAGGAAAATAAATCTCAATACCGAAATTATATTGGTCAAAAAATGGCAAAACAGGTTCGAATTATCCCCGATCTTAACTTTTTTCTCGACACTTCTCTTGATGATGTTGAACGTATTGAAAAAGAATTAAAAGGCGAAGGCGATAATCCCGTACTTTAAAAACATGCATATCTTTTGAAAAACTCTACCGCATTTTACATTGCTCAGCGTTACCTTATTGCTCGAAAAGGCAGTACAGCAGTAACTTTTATTACTTGGCTGGCAGCAATAGCAATGATGGTGGCAGTGGCAGCGATGTTTATTATCATCTCCGTATTTTCAGGTTTGGAAGACTTGAATCGGGATATGATTGCAAATTTGCATGCAGATTTAACGCTCAAAAGTAATTCTGGAAAAACCATTCCCGATATTGATCGCGTGGTGAAAGTATTAGAACAAAATCCGAATATTCTATCCTTCTCCAAAACAATCGAAGAAAAAGTATACATCAGCTACGGAGAAAATGGCGATATCGCGATTTTGCGTGGCGTTGATTCTGCTTACACTAGCGTAAACCCGATTAATAAAGATATTTTCTACGGTTCTTATCCAAGTTTTAAATTCTCGAATGAAGTTTTAATGGAGAATCAGCTGAACAATCGGCTAAGTATTCTTGTAGGCGGAAATAACTTTGCCGTGGTAATGATGCCAAAACCTGGAACCGGAATTATTAATAAAGAAGAAGATATTTTTAATAAAAAGGAAATCTATGTTACCGGCGTTTTCCCAGGTAAAGGACAACTCGACAACACCATTATTAGCCCTTTAGAACTCACGCAAGAACTTCTAAATCTGCCCAAGAAATCCGCTTACGATATTGTAATAAAATTAAAAAATCCAGAACTTGCCAATGATGTTAAGGATGAAATTTCGAAAGCTTTAGGAAACAAATACAGTGTTAAAACGAAAGCAGAAGAAAATGCCGCCTTCTGGAAAATGATCAACACCGAAAAAATATTTATCTACCTAATTTTTGGTTTAGTAATTTTAATTACCACATTCAACTTGGCTGGAGCAATAATTATTTTGCAACTTGATAAAAGGCAACAATCGAACTCTTTAATTTCTTTAGGGTTGCCGATACGCGAACTTCGAAACATCTATTTCTACACAGGACTATTAATTGTGGTTTTCGGAATTTTATGCGGACTTATTGCAGGAAGTGCTATTTGCGTTTTTCAATGGTATACAGGATTTTTCGAAACGATGCCTGGCATCCCGTTTCCTGTTGATATCAATTTAAAAAATTACTTAATTGTTTCATTTACAGCAGCTTCTTTTGGAATTATCGTTTCTTTGCTGTTTTCAAAAATTAATAGAAATTATCTCAATAAGTAATCACTAATCATAATTTTGATTACCTTTACCTCCTATTTTTTACCATTTATTCTGTAAAAACTTATGAAAAAAATTACACTTTTAGCAATTACTGCTGTTTTTTCTGGTTTTCTATCGGCTCAAATTCCTTCGGGATATTACGATGGAACTGAAAATCTTACCGGCTATGCTTTAAAAACAAAGCTAAAAAACATTGTTAACGAGGGAGCTGTTGATCGTGGATACGGAGCATTAATGACGGCATATCAAACCGGTGATATCGACAAATATTATGAAAATGACAATACCATTCTTGATATTTATTCTGAAATTCCAGATGGAACTGATCCGTATGTTTTTATACCTGGACAGAAAGTCTGCGGCAATTACACCTACGAGGGCGATTGCTATAACAGAGAGCACCTTTTTCCACAAGGTTTCTTTAATAACGCCTACCCAATGCGCAGCGATTATTTTCACATTTATCCTACTGATGGAAAAGTAAATGGCTACCGAAATAATTATCCTTTTGGAACGGTAGGAACACTTGCTTCTGCACCATCAACAATTAGCAATCCAACTAAAAATGGTTCAAAATTAGGAAAAAGTAATTTTCCAGGTTTTAGCGGAACGGTCTTTGAACCGATTGATGAATTTAAAGGCGACATCGCTCGTGCATTACTGTATTTTATCACACGCTATGAAGATCGCTTACAATCATTTGATATCAGCGATTCGAACAATCCGCAGGATGGAAGTAAAGATCGAGGCTTCGAACAATGGTACATCAATTTGCTTTTAAAATGGAATAATGACGACCCCGTTTCTCAAAAAGAAATCGACAGAAATGATTTTGGATACACCTATCAAAACAATAGAAACCCATTTGTGGATCACCCTGAATTTGTAGAAAAGATTTGGACTTCAACACTTTCTGCTCAAGAAACAGAAGTTTTAGATAAAGTTTATTTGGCTCAAAATCCTGTGAAAAACGGAATGCTTGTGGTAACCGGAAATTCTCTTGGGAAAATTTCTAAAGCTTCCATTTATTCCATCAACGGGCAATTGTTGCAAACCGTAGAACATCCTTTCAGAAGTGTAAATTACATTACGCTTAAAAATACACAAAGCGGAATTTACATTCTACAATTGGATCAACAAAACGTAAAATTTATTATTCAGTAAATTGAAGCCTAAACAAAAAAAAAGGGAACATTTGCAAAACAATGTTCCCTTTTTTTTATAAGTTATTTCAAATTTTCACCACTTACATTTTGAAGAATATCTGGAAAATAAAGATCCGATAAATGCTCAAATTCGTCACCACGCATAAACATAGAAGCATCCACCTCATCATACGATGATCTTCCCGCAGCAGCAATTAACTCGTTACACATGAGTAGCGTATTTTTATGAAAATGATACACCCGCTCGCTCTTATCCGTTACATCCAAACCTTTAATCAACATTTTATCTTGAGTTGCAACACCTGTCGGACAATTATTGTTGTTACATCTCAGCGCCTGAATGCAACCTAAAGCAAACATAAAACCTCTCGCATTATTGCACATATCTGCTCCCATTGCAACAGCGCGCAGAATATCTAAAGAAGTAAGCACTTTGCCACTCGCAATCACTCTCAGTTTACTTCTCAAATCATACGCTTTTAAAATTCGGTTCACATAAATTAATGCAGGCTCCAAAGGCATACCCACACCATCTGAAAATTCAGGTGGAGCGGCTCCAGTCCCACCTTCTGCACCATCAATAGTGATAAAATCAGGATAGATTTGCAGTTGAACCATTTTTTCACAAATGTCCTCAAACTCACGTGTGTCGCCAATGCAAAGTTTAAATCCAATTGGTTTTCCTCCAGAAAGTTCACGCAGTTGCTGTACGAAATTCAGCAAACCTTCTGCATCGGAAAACGACGAATGCGATGGTGGTGAAATAATTGTCATCCCTGGAGTTACATGCCTTATTTTAGCAATTTCTGGTGTATTTTTTACGCCAGGAAGAACACCACCATGTCCTGGTTTCGCCCCTTGAGAAAGTTTAATTTCGATCATCTTTACATTTGGCAGATGAGCATACTTTTTAAACAATTCTGGATTGAACTTTCCATGATCGTCACGACAGCCAAAATATCCCGTGCCAATTTGCCAACACAAGTCACCTCCTTCTAAATGATAGGGCGAAATCCCACCTTCACCCGTATTGTGATAAAAATTTCCTTTTTTCGCTCCACGATTGAGCGAAATTTGTGCGCGATCACTTAAAGAACCAAAACTCATTGCAGAAATATTAAATAACGATGCATGGTAAGGCTGCGTACATTGATCGCCACCCACCCAAACTCTTGGCAGTTCTTCCATTGGCGATTTTGCGTAAATGGAATGCTTAATTCCTTCATATTTTCTTTGATTAACTTCCAACTGAGTTCCAAAAGGAACGGTATCGCTTATGTTTTTTGCTCGACGATACACTGCAGATCTTTGATTTCTGGGAAATGGTTTTCCGTCGGTTTCTCGTTCGATAAAATACTGTTGCATTTCAGGAGAAATACTTTCGAAGAAATATCGAAAATAACCTAAAACAGGAAAATTTCTCAAAATTGCATGTTTGGTTTGAAAGGCATTATACACACCAATACCATAAATAATGGTTAGTAAAAGTGCAATCCAAAAATACGTACCTAACAAAACAGCCACAATCCAAGCGATTAATACGAGAATAATACCGATGGATAAAAACTTATCTCTCATTTCTTTAATAATTTCTTTCCAATCAAATGTAGCAATATTCTCTTAATGGTTGGTTTCAGGAAAAATTGTTTTTCTTACAAAACAATTTAAAAAAGCTGCTCCAAAAGTTTTGAAACAGCTCTTTATCCATAACGAAATACTTTTTTCTACTTAGTCCAGTTGATTTTTTTCGTCATTACTTCTTCAGAATTGGTTCCGATCATGATATCAAAATCACCGGATTCCCAATCGTATTTTAAATCAGTATCGTAAAATTTCAAATCGTCGGGAGAAATTTTGAAGGTTACTTTCTTACTTTCACCTTTCTTCAAAAATATCTTTTGAAAACCTTTTAACTCCTGAACGGGTCGTGTAATGCTTCCAACCCAATCACGAATGTACAATTGCACAACTTCTGCGCCATCATAATTTCCAGAGTTGGTTAAGGTTATGGACGCTTCAATGGTTTGATTTCCTTTAGGATTTTCATTAGAAATTACCACATCTGAGTATTTGAAAGAGGTATAACTTAAACCGTAACCGAATGGGTATAATGGCGTATTGCACTCATCAATATAATTGGATCGAAACTTCTGAAATTTACATTTTTCTGTGCTTTGAGCATCTAGAGGTCGACCTGTATTTTTATGATTGTAATAAATAGGAATTTGCCCCACACTTCTTGGGAACGTCATTGGTAATTTTGCAGATGGATTCACTTTACCAAAAAGAACATCGGAAATTGCTTTTCCTGCTTCACTTCCTGGAAACCAAACATTTAAAATAGCGTCTGGCTTATCATAAACATCAGTTAAAACCAAAGGTCTTCCTGTGAATAAAACGAGTACAATTGGTTTACCTGTTTTTTTAAGTTCGTTAAGTAAATCTTTCTGCGCATCTGGAATTGTGATATCTGCTCTTGAACTACTTTCTCCACTTAATTCCGCTGTTTCGCCAATAGCGAGTATGATAACATCGGACTTTTGTGCAACATTTACGGCTTCTTTTAACAAAACATCTTTGGATCTTGCATCTCTTCCTGCAGTTTTTCCAAACATTGTTGCGCTGGTTTCTAAAGTTTCATCATAAAAAACATTGCTTCCTTTAGCATAGATAAAATTAATATCCTTACCAATTGTTTCTTTTAAACCTTTAAATAAAGAACTGGATTTATCGTGTTGGGCCGCCACACTCCAAGTTCCAGTCATATTCAATTCGTTATCTGCAATTGGCCCAATTACGGCAACGGTTCCCGCTTTCTTGAGTGGTAATATTTGCTTATCGTTTTTCAATAGAACCATTGAATTTGCCGCCACTTTTCGTGCAATCTCTCTATTTTTAATGCTAAAAACTTCCGAATTTGCCCATTTTGCGTCACCGTATTTGTAGGGATCATCAAAAAGTCCAAGGTCATATTTTGCTTCTAAAATCCTTCTAGCACCTGCTGTAATTTCAGCTTCGGTTACTTTGCCTTCGGAAAGTGATTTTTTCAAGGTTTTTAAAAATCCTTCGCCTACCATATCCATATCGATTCCGGCTTTTAAAGCTAAAGCGGAAACTTGTTGCAAATCGCCCATTCCATGATCTATCATTTCGTTGATGCCCGTATAATCCGTAACAATAAACCCTTTAAATCCCCATTGCTTACGCAATACATCATCCATCAGCCAGCGGTTTCCTGTTGCAGGAATACCATCAACCTCATTAAAAGAAGCCATAACAGAGCCTACACCTGCATCCACAGCAGCTTTATAAGGTGGAAAGTATTCGTTAAACATACGAACATGACTCATATCTACGGTATTATAATCTCGTCCACCTTCTGGTGCACCGTAAAGAGCAAAGTGTTTAACACATGCCAAAATCGTATTTTTGTCAGCTAAATTTTTACCTTGATAACCGTACACCATTGCTTTTGCGATTTCACTTCCTAAATAGGGATCTTCACCAGACCCTTCGGAAACTCTTCCCCATCTGGGCTCTCTCGACACATCTACCATTGGCGAAAAGGTCCAGCTTATGCCATCAGAAGCCGATTCTCTTGCAGCCACTTGAGCCGACTGTTGTACAAGGTCCATATCAAAAGAGGAAGCCAAACCGAGCGGAATAGGAAACGTAGTTTCGTACCCGTGGATAACATCCATTCCAAAAATCATGGGTATTTTCAATCTACTCTTTTCTAGCGCAACTTTTTGTACCGCTTTAATTTTATCGGCTCCTTTAATATTAAAGAGTCCCCCAACTAAACCTTCTTCGATTTTCTTTCCGATGTCTGAGCTTGTGGCAGTTCCTGTTGTAAAATCTCCAGAAGTTGGCAAATTCATTTGTCCGATTTTTTCGTCCAAAGTCATTTTGCTGATTAAGTTATCGATAAAAGCTTTCTTTTTAGTTTGATATTGTGTTGTTTGGTACGACTGTACAGGTTTCCATACGAGTTCCTGTGCAGCAATTACCGTAGACAACAAAACGGAAGCAATTAAAATAATTCTTTTCATTGTAAAAGGGTTTATATATATCAGTTGAGTTTTAATTGTTGTGAAAACATCCATTCCCAAAATTTTGGATTAGAATAGGTAGAATCCCATGCATTATGATTATCATTTGGGAAAATGACTAATTCTGCTTTTGGATTAATGGGATGCAGCTTTTGGTAGAATTTAAATGCATTTTCTGGCAGCACAACATCATCCATCCCTCCATGAAAGATTTTGATATTTAAATCTTTGTATTGATGAATATTCGCATACATTACACGATCTGTTGGTGCGCAAATTGAAGCCACTGCAGCAAAAATATCAGGGTGATCCATTGCTAATTTTAGCGTACCCCAACCTCCCATGGATAATCCTGTGAGATAAATTCTTTTTTGATCAATATTATATTTTTTTGTAATTTTCTGAATAAGATGATATACAGCATCGGTATCCCACCATTGATTTTCAGCACATTGAGGAGCTAAAATCGCGACAGGTTCGGACATTAAATTTTTATATGTACATGGGCTGTGAGCTTTTACACTTTCTAAATTAGTTCCACGTTCTCCAGAACCATGCAAAAAAACAATAAGGGGAATCTTGCCTTTTGTAGCATTAGGATAATCAAAGAGGTATTTAATTTGTTTTCGTTCTTGTACATCTTTATCGAAACTCCCCTTAATTTCTTGACCGTAAAAAATGTTCACTGACAAAAGTAAAAGTAGAAGATATTGAATTTTCTTGATCATAATGAATAATTTGCAAATTCGATTTTTTTAGAAACGTACTTATTTACTGTTTTTCAGAACTTTATTCTAAATGGTGTTGCTTAGATTTAAATTCTAACTTATGTAATCCAGCTTTTATTTCGGGGGCATTCATAAAGAGATTCCATAAAAAACCTGTACGATAGTTTTCGATCATTGGTGCAATGGTTCCCTGATCAATTGCCAAATACCTTGGTGTAAACCAATTATCGTAATGAATGCTAGTCGCATCAAAAGGACCGGCGGCTCCAACAAATTCGGGTTTTTCTGTATATATAAATCTTAGAAAATCCATTGATTGTTTTGGAGTATAGGAAAAGCTACTTAATGCTGCAGTTGGGTTAATGACTCCAAAATCTTCTGAAGGTTGATGAGCACGATACCCCACAGAGCCATCATTATTTCGTGAGTATCCTGCTGTAAGTCCCCAATAATTTGCGCCATATCCTTTCCAATGCTTTGGATTTTCAACACAATACTTATAATCAATCATTACCTGATTTTTATTTAAATCAAAATAATTTGCAATATATCGATCAGAAAGTTGCCTTGGATCTAAACCTATGTAAGAATAATGTGCCCAAAAGAGAGGACCTCCAAATTCTTCAGAATAATTGTGTTTCACATACAATGGTAACCCGTATTTTGTTTTTTCAGTTAGATAAGTTCCATTTCTGGTCCATCCTTTATAATAGGTTTCATTATCAATAGCGTAATTAGGCGAAGATGCTGCTAAAATATAAGTAATAAGACACTCATTATACCCTTCTAATGGAAAATTCATTTCCCATTGATACTCTGGTGACCAATGCCAATATAATACCTTTTCACCTCCCTTGGTATACCAATTCCATTCTATCCCTTTCCAAAGTTGATCGCATTTTTGGGCGAGTTGTTTTTCTTCTTCATTTCCATTTTTAAAATACTCACGAACCATTAATATTCCTGTAGTTAAAAATGCTGTTTCTACCAAATCTCCGCCATTATCCTTTTGTCCGAATGGAACCATTTTTCCTGTCTCGCCGTTAATCCAATGCGACCACGCACCGTGAAATCGATCTGCCTTAGCTAAAAAATCCATCATGTGGGATAGGCGTTTAACAGCTTCATCTCTTGGAATGAAACCTCTTTCAACTCCTACTAAAATGGTTGCTAATCCAAAACCTGAGCCACCTGTGGTAATAACATGTGCATCATTTTGCGGATAAATCCCGTCTTGATGATAACGCTCACGACCAAGGTAAGAATTGGGTTCTGCAAAATCCCAAAAATACTTCAATGATTGTTGCTGAACCTTATCCATCAAATCCTCATCAGACAGTTTTATTTCGATTTTATTTTTTTCGTAAGTTGCGGTTTGTGAAGTGCAAGAAAAAATAGATAAGCAGATTACAACCGCGATATATAATTTTTTTTTCATTTCAGTACTATTTTAAAATCCGTGCTTTGAAGAATGAAATCCTAATTTGACTAATCCATCTCGAATATCGGATGCATTCATAAAAAGATTCCATAGAAATTGAGTTTTGTAATTTTCAACCATTGGTGAAATAGTCCCCTGATCCATTGCTAAATATCTAGGTGTTACCCAATTGTAATGTACAGAGTACGCATCATAAGGACCTGCAAAACCTACATATTTACTTTTGTTTTGATTATAGAGGTAACGAAGAACGTTGATTGATTCATTTGGTATGTACGGCATGCTTGATAAAGCGGCTGTGGGAGCAATAATCCCTATATCTTTGGTTGGCTGATGTGCATAATATCCCGTTGTTCCATCTGCATTTAGACTATAGCTAGAAGTTAATCCCCAACTATCGGAATTATAACCTTGCCAACCTGCTGGGTTGTTAACACAATATTGATACATAATTTTAGCATGATTAGTGGTAGCATCTTCGTAATTAACATATTCATCATACAACCCTCTGGGATCTAAACCTAGAAAAGAATAATGTGACCAAAACATTGGCCCTACATTCCCAGAAATACCATTATGATTTACCACAAGTGGAATTCCATATTGAGTTGCAGAATTTTTTATATTTCCGTTACGTGCCCAACCTTGTTGATAGACTTGCTTGTTTATTGAATATTGAGGAGAGGATGCTGCTAAAATATAGGTAATTAATGTTTCATCATACCCCCGAATTTCAAGATTGATATTGAAATTATAATTAGGAGACCAATGCCAATGAAGTACATTTTCGTTATTGGTAAACCAATTCCATTCTACCCCTTTCCACAATTCATCAGCTTTTATTGATAAGGCAGTTTCAGTAGTATTTGATGAATCTTTAAAAAACTCGCGAATACAAATCAATCCTTGAGATAAAAAAGCTGTTTCTACTAAATCAGCACCATCATCTTGGGAACTAAAAGGAATTACTTTACCCGTATTTCCATCAATCCAATGAGGCCATGCACCATGAAAACGATCTGCCTTTTCTAAAAAGTTTAAAGCGGTTGTTAATCGGGAAACTGCTTCTACTCTTGAGAGGTGACCATTTTTAATTCCTACAAGGATATTCATAATTCCGAAACCTGAGCCTCCTACTGAAATCACATTTGCGTCCTCTGAAGGTTTATCGTTATGATAACGTTCGCGAGCGAGTTTCGAATTGCTTTCAGCATAATCCCAGAAGTATTTTTCGCTGTCTTTTTGAATCATTTCAATCATTTCTTGATCGGTATAATTATTTTCAGGAGGTTCGGGATTAACAACTACAGGAGGTTCGGGTGTTGGCTGCACTACTTCAACACTTTCACGACCATCACTAGAGCAGCTGCCACACAAAAGTATGGCAATTGCTATAATGATTGTTTTCTTCCAAAATACCTGCATTGATCCTACCAATTTGGATTTTGAGGCATGTCTGGAGTTTGGATCAGTTGTGCATTGGGTATAGGAAACAATTCATGTTTGCCCGTTACAAAAACTTTTCCATTGGCAGACATAGCACTTTGACCTTGCCCTGTACGTACAATATCAAACCACCTGTCGTGTTCAAAAGCCAGTTCTAACCTTCTTTCTTTCCAAATATCCTGAACTGTAGGATTTGGTATTGAAGCCAAGTTTACTCTGCCTCTCACTAAATTGAGTGGAGTGGCAGCATCAGCTCCGATATGAGTTGCAGCTTCCGCACGTATGAGGAGAATTTCTGCGTATCGGAGGATTCTAATATTTTTATCTCCGTCAGAATCGCCAAGGTTTGCACTAGAATAGGCTTTTTCATTATACATCGGATTTTCAACAGATTCAGGAACTAATCGGCCATCATATAAGGTTTCACCTCTGAAAATAATTGTGGCATCTCTTCTAATATTGTCTCCTTCTGCATTGAACGCATCTAACAAGTTCTGAGATGGTGTATTAAAACCCCATCCCCAACCGCCAGTACCACGCGCACCTTGCGTTTGTGAATATTGTTGCACACCATGAGCTATTGCTTCTCCACGAGCTTGAACTTCAAATAACGATTCGGTACCATTTTCACCTTCAACTCTCCATATTTTTGCATAATCTGATTCTAAGCCATATTGACCAGAGTTCATTAGATTTCCTGCCATATCATATGCTTGTTGCCATTTTTCTTCATACAGGTAAACTTTAGATAGTAACCCTTGGGCAGCGCCTTTGGTTGCTCTGCCTAAATTCGCTGTTGAATACTCATTTTTTGCAGGCAAAACCGAAATAGCGTCTAATAAATCTTGTTCGATTAAAGCATACACTTCTGCTTTTGGTTTTCGTTCAACCCAAGAATTTGAGTCGTCTAATTCCTGAATTGGAACATCCCCGAACATTCTTACCAGCCAAAAATAATTGAGTGCTCTCAAAAATTTTGCTTCACCAATCAATCTATTTTTGTAAGCTTCATCGGTTAGACCATATTCTTCCGTATATTTAATAGAAAGGTTTGCTCTACCAATTGTTTTGTAAAAACGAGTCCACATTGCACCAATTGAACCTGTTGCGCTGGTATGTTCCAAGTTATCGAGAATAAGCTTATCCGAACCACCATCCGTTGGAGAACTTCCTTTATCTGCATTGTCTGAAATAATTTCAGTAACGCCCAACCAAGAAAAAGCGAAATCCCACTCTGTTAACATTCCGTAAATGCCATTTACGAGCATTTCTGGTTCATACACTTCAGCTCCATCAACTTGGTCTACATCTTCTCTAGAGTCTACATCCAGAAAATCACTTGTACAAGAAATACTGAACATCAGTACTCCTGCTGCAATTGCATATTTTAATATATTATTTTTCATTTTTTTAAATCTTTTAAAATTCGACGTTAACTCCTAAAATAAAGCTTCTCAAGTTAGGATAAGCAGACAATTCTATCCCTGTTGTTCCGTAAGGATCTCCGTTCGAATTCAATTCCGGAGTATATCCTTCGTATTTTGTAAACAGAAATGGATTTTGTGCGGTTACATATAAGCGTAGATTGCTAAGTCCTTGTATTTTGTCTTTAAAGGAATATCCTAAAGTAATGTTATTGATTCTAAAATAATCACCATCTTCTAAATAGTAGTTAGAAGCTTCTACATCACGATTGGCTCCAGGATTAGAATTGGTGGAGCCTTCACCAGTCCAACGATTTTCGAACATATATAAAGAAATATTTTCTCCACCTAAACGGGTACTGTTCAACCCATTATAGACTTTGTTTCCTCCGGCGCCATAGCCTTGTACGCTAAAGTCCCAATTTTTATAATTAAAACCTATCTGAACGTTATAGTTGTAAGTAGGAATATAGCTTCCGAAGAACACTTTATCTCTTTCATCAATTACTCCATCACCATTTTGATCTTTATACCGCAGGAATCCAGGCTTTGCTCCAGAAATATGTGCGTTATTATCAATTTCTGTTTGATTTTGCCAAACTCCTTCCACTTCATACATCCACCAAGCTCCTAAAGGTTGACCATTTTGTAATCTTTTAGTAATTCTTCCGTTACCTAATGATCCGCCGGTCATTCCATCATATGCTTGTTTAACATTCATAACTTCATTATCATTATGATTAAAACTTAAAGCAATATTATAAGAAAAATCACCCGTTTCGGACATATCTCGCCATCTTAGAGAAGCTTCCCAACCTTTGTTCATCACCTCACCGCCATGATCGTAAAAATCACCGCTGTAAGGATTTGTGTTAAGATTGGTAACTTTCATTATCATATTGGTGTTCTTTTTTTCGTAGTAATCAAAACTTCCACTAAGCTTTCTATTCAACACTTCGAAATCAAGGCCGGTTCCCCATTCCTTTGTTACTTCCCAACTTAAGGGGTAAGCAGGTGAACCAATATATGCACCAAAAATAAGATCTTGTCCTGGGCCAAAGACATAATTGTAGTTTTGACTACCAGGTCCAGATATGATTGAGCTTACATTAACGACGCCAATATTATCATTCCCCAACATTCCCCAACCTCCACGAAGTTTAAGAAAGTTTATAAATGAATTGTCTTTTAGAAAATCTTCATTTGAAATTGTCCAACCAGCACTTACCGACGTGAAGGTGTCCCAATAATCAGCGTTTTCCTTAAATCGACTAGATCCATCTCTTCTAACTACACCCGAAATAAAATACCTCTTATCGTAGTCGTATTGAAGTCTTCCGAAGTAAGAAACATAATGAATTGGCGTATAATATATTTGCTCAACAACTTTATCTGGTCCATCACCAGCAAGGTCTAGACTCCAATATTGGCTTTTTGACGGTACGTTGTAAGCCAAACCATACATACGCCCTCCAACCCCTATCTCTTCCGATGAAGTTCCTGCTACAGCAGTTAAATTATGTTTTCCAAATTTTTTACTGTATGTGAGATAATTTTCCCATTGCCAGCGGAAAGTATCAATTTTTTCTAGTGAATAGGAGTTATTGGCATACTGAGTATTGGTGGGATTTTGAGCTTGTGAAGCTAAGAATTGCGCCTCTGTTCTTGTAGGATCTGCAGCTAACCATGTGTCTTTAATCGGGCTAAAAATTTCCTGATTATACCAATATTTAGTAGCTCCAACTCTAGATGTGAAAGTTAAATCTTTTAAAACATCCACATCAGCTTGCAACATACCTTGAAGCGTATTTGTTTTTGAAACGTCATTAGTGTAATATACTGAAGCAATAGGATTTCCGTGAGAATTAAGCTGTCCATTAGATCCTATATATCCCACTTGCCCTGTTACATCACTCCAATAAGGCAATCCCCATTTTCCGTCATCGAATTTAACAGGTACTGCTGGTGATTGGCGATGTGCAGTATCAAAAGCACCAAGTGGCTTATTATTAGAATTTGTAGTAGAAAAACTTAAATTTTGGGTTAATCGAACTTTATTATTAAACAGTTTATAATTATTATTATTTCTAATCGTAGTCCTTCTATAATTTTGTCCGCTTAAAATTCCATCTTCATTAAAGTGATCAGCTCCCAAAAAATAGGTTACATTTTCCCCACCTCCACTAATGGTAACATTATTATCTTGAACAATACCAGTTCTAGTTAGTTCTTTTAGCCAATCCGTATCATATTTTTGATTTTCATTCAAAAATGTTGTTTTCCCATTAGCTGCTCGCTCTTCATTAAAGTACTGCGCATATTGTTGAGAATTTGCCATCTCAACTTTATTTAATATTGTTTTGAAACCATAATAGGAATCATAAGTAACTTTAGTTTTGCCCCGTTTACCGGCTTTAGTAGTTACAATAACAACACCATTGGCGGCTCTTACTCCATAAATTGCAGCTGAAGCAGCATCTTTCATAACATCAATTGACTCGATATCACGTGGGTTAATATTGGTAATATTGGGAACAATCATACCATCCACAACATAAAGCGGATCTCTACCACCAAGAGCTGTCCCCAATCCCCGTATAATTACGCTGGGTGTAGCTCCTGGTTGATCACTATTCACAATTGTTACTCCTGATAACTTCCCTTGAAGGGATTGCATTGCCGTAGTAGATGGTTGCTTTACAATTTCATCAGCTTTAACAGAAGCAATTGAAGAGGTTAAATCTCCCCTCTTTTGCTTACCATAACCAATCATTACTACTTCCTCAATTTTTTGTTCTTTAACAGAATCATTCTGCCGCTCTTGTGCTGCAACATTACTACCCAAATATAGTACGGCAATAAGACAAGATGCTTTTAAGGATTTGTTTTTCATAGGGTTTTACATTTTGTTCTTCTTAAATCTAGAAATTTTAAAATCACTAAAATTCTATTATCTCAAAATTAGAATTTAAAATTGAATTATTAAAAAAAATATAAAAAAAAGTTAAGGAAATTTTAAAATCCGTTTTGGTGCAATATTTGAAAGCTCCCTACAAATTAGAATTATATGAAAGCAAAAACCATAATTATATCAACCGCAGCAGTAGCAGCTATTGGTGTAACTACTCATTCTTGTGTGGCTTTAGCAACTTCATCCATTGGGGTTGCCATTATTAAGCGTGTGCTTTTAGGAGGAATTTCTAAAGGTTTAGGAATTTTTAAAAATAAAGATGCTTTTCTTCAGAATAATTTAATTGATCAAGCGATGCCAAAATCGCTTCGCGAAGTAAATTCTATTTTAGAAAAAGTAGCGCCCAATTTGGTTACTAAAGAAAGAGAATATATCGCACAAGCGGCTTCGTACACGGTGAACATCTCTGAACCAATCCTCACCAACGCCGTTAATAGTTTAACTTCGGAAGATGTTGCAAGAATAGCAGAGGGTGGACAAGGAATGGCAACACAAGTTTTAAAAGAGAAAACTTCCGAACAGTTAATCGCCGCGATATCTCCAAAAGTTGAGGAAAAACTAAATCAATTTGGCATTGTAAAATCGGTAAATACCGCTTTGCAAGGAAATGCTCTTTTGGGTTCACTTTTAGGTGGCAACACCACAAATCTATCTTCTACGGGAGGGATTAGTCGTTTAGCATCTGAACAAATGGTGGACGGACTATTCAATATTGTGGAAGATTATGAGAAACAAAATTACCAGCAAATTTATCAAGCCCTAGGAAAATAAATATCAAATAAATAACTACCTTTAAAATTCGAAAACGCACACAATTTTACTTTAAACAATAGAATATGAATATTTTAGAACAAAACGAAAACACTTCTCCTGAAGAATTTTACGATTCTTTAAAAGAAAAACTAGATGCTACACATGACTTCCCTGAAGATTATCTTTTCAAATTTATCATCACTAATGATCAATCAAAAGTTACTGAAATTTACAAAGTTTTTGATGGAATAAAACATACAGTTTCTAACCGTGATAGTAAAAATGGCAAATACACGTCATTGAATTTCAATGCTTTTGTTTTGGACGCTGACCAGGTGGTAAGAATCTACCAAGAAGTCTCCAAAATCGAAGGTGTAATGATGCTTTAAAAATACCTTTCCAATGAAAATTCTAATTTCGGGAGGAACTGGACTTGTTGGTCGAGAACTCACCAAAAAACTTTTAGAACGCGGGCATCGAGTGAATATACTTGTTCGTAGTGAAGTTAAAAATGAAAACGAATTTCATTGGAATTACAGCAATAAAGAAATTGATGAAAAGGCATTTCAAGATGTGGAATGCCTTATTCATCTTGCAGGTGCAAATATTGGCAAACGCTGGACTAATGCTTACAAAGAAGAGATTCTAAGAAGTCGTGTTAATAGCGCAATATTTTTGTTAGAAGAATTAAAAAAGCGCAATCATTATCTAAAATCCTTCATTTCTGCTTCGGGCATTAATTATTATGGAACTTTTACGAGTGATACCATTTTAAACGAAGATTCTGGAATTCTTCATCGAGATTTTCTCTCGGAAGTTTGCCGACTTTGGGAAAAAGCTGGAGAAAAATTTTCTTCTATTTCAAATCGAATTGTAGTTGTTAGAACTGCACCTGTATTTTCAAAAGAAGGTGGAACTTTTGAACCGCTTTCAAAAATAACAGATTTTAATTTAGCTTCGCCAATTGGTAGTGGAAAACAATGGTTTAATTGGATCCATATTGATGATTTAGTGAACTTTTACATTAAGGCAATTGAAGATGAAAATGTAAAAGGCGCGTACAACGCCGTTGCCGATGAAGTCCCAACACAAGAAGATTTTATGAGGAATTTGGCAAAAGCAAAAAACAAAATTTTCATCCCAGTAAAAGTTCCTTCCATTTTGCCAGAAATTGCCTTAGGAGAAATGAGCGAAATTTTGCTTGAAGGAACCAGAATTTCCAATGAAAAAATTAAAAAAACAGAATTTACATTTCAATACCCAACGGTTGATGAGGCTTTCGAAGAATTACTTTAAAACAATGCAATTCAAGTAAAAAGTTCTACCTTTGAGAAAAACTCATTAATGAAGAAAATCTCCTTTTTTCTTTTCTATATTCTTCCCTTATTTTTCCTCGCTCAAAACAAAGTAAATAGTGCAGACGGCTATTTTTTTCACGAAAACAAGGGGCAAATTATCGATCAAGATGGAGTCCCCAACCCAAATGTGAAATATCTTTTTAATGCTGGAGGATTAAATGTTCAAATTAGAGAAAATGGTTTTTCGTACGATGTTTATGAAACGGAACGGAAGCTCATTCCTTCAAGCAACAAAAAAGTAGACAAGCCCCAAAAAAACATTCAACTGCGAGACAGAATTGAAATTAAACAAAAATTTCATCGTATTGATTTTGAATTTATAAACGCTGAGAAAAAACCTCAAATCATCGCCGAAGAACGATCGGAAGATTACGAAAATTATTACAACATTCCCTCAAAACCCCAGGGTGTAGAAAGAGTTTTTCGCTACAAAAAAATCACGTACAAAAATTTATATCCCAATATTGACTTGGTATTTTTTAAACCAAAAGACACTTTAAAACCAATTGAATACAATTTTATTGTTCAACCTGGAGGAAAAGTTTCGGATATTCAATTCAAAATTAATGGTGCAGAAACGAGTTTAAAAAACGGAAAAATTTCGATGAACCTTCGCTTTGGCGAACTGCAAGAATCCATCCCGAATTCTTGGATCGTTGGTGAAAAAAGTGTTGGCGTACAATTTATTCAGAAGGAAAAAAACATCTTTGGATTTAAAACCGATCAAAATACTTTTGATAAAACTTTAATTATTGATCCTGTGCCGACAAGAATTTGGGGAAGTTATTTTGGAGGCAATGGTGAGGAAGGTCTTTGCATCAAAACCGATGAAGAGAGTTCTTTATACCTATATGGAACAACTTCAAGTACGAACAACATTGCTACTTCAGGTGCTTTTCAAGTATCTAGAAGCGGAGGTTACGATGGTTTTATTAATAAAGTAACTAAAGATGGCCAAAAACTTTGGGGTTCATATTATGGAAAAAAATATTACGATTGTATTTTAGGCATAGATTTCGATGCTAATAGGAATATTTATATGGGAGCTTATGTACAAATTCCCAATCCTTCTTACCCTAATAATCCCTATTACTATTTTCCAAAAGTTTCCATATTAAAACTGGATTCTAACGGAACTTTAATTTTTGAAAAATTATACGGCGAAGACATTTCTGATTTTTGGAATTCCTACCCCGATGAATTTACAATATATGACGCGCGGTATTATAACAATAACTTTTATATCACTGGTGATACCCGTTTTGATATTTTTTCTACAGCAGGAGCATTTCAAGAATCCATTATGGGGGCTTCATTGTATACTGGCATGCTAGGAAAGTTTGACGCGTCTGATGGAAACGTAAAATGGTTTACCTATGTTGGTGGTAGTGAATCTGTAGGAACAGATGGTTCTTCTTCTTCTCTTTTTAGTATTTTTTCCAATGATAACGGAATTGAAATTGTGGGAAACACTAAAGCAAAAGATTTTCCAATGATCAATCCATTTCAATCCCAAAATCTAGGTGGAAATAGTGGGAATAGTGGTCTTTATGTCAAATTTTCAGAAAGTGGAGCATTGCTTAAATCAAGTTATTTCGGAGAAACCAACAAAGCATACATTAATGATTCTGCCCGTCGATTTGGTGATGAAGTTTGGTTTTCATCCCAAGTAAGTAATCAAAAATTGGCAAACGTTACAATAGCAAATACACTTTCAAATGTAATCACAAATAGCATTGAAATTGAAGTTCCTAAAGCTTTTCAGACAATTACTTATATTGATAAAGACAAAAATTTATACATTACAGGATTGGGTTGTCCAGGAGAAACTGGAATGTCTGAAATTACAACTCCAGATGCGTATATGCCTACTTTAGGCAGTTCTTGCGCTTCCTATTTTTTGAAATACAATTCAAACTTTGAAAAAGTTTGGGGAACATTTTATACAGGCAATGGCGGTACACAACTTGGGCAAGTACTAAAGGATAATGAGAATTTTCTATATTTTTATGGAATGTCCAGCAATAATACATCAGGTATTGCGACACCAGGTACTTTTCAACAAACTCAAGATACACCTTGGGTAAGTAACGACGCCTTTATTGCAAAATTTAAAGACTGTACCTCGTTTGCTTCAGGATCTTCAAACTCACCTGTTTGTATTGGAGCAACCATTCAGCTTAATGCTGCAGGAGGTGCAAGCTATCATTGGACCGGACCAAATGGGTTTACTTCATCCCTACAAAATCCGACAATTCCCAATGCAACAACTGCTAATTCAGGAACTTATTCGTGTACCGTAACTGGAACTGGAGATTGTGATGGCACGTTCTCTATAGAAGTGGTAGTTGGAGATTCACTTGCTCCAGTTCCACAAATGGGAGATTTACCACCGATTACAGGAGATTGTACAACAATTATTTCTACCTTCCCAACTGCGATTGACCAATGTGCTGGAACGATTATAGGAACAACATCAGATCCACTGCAATATTTAACTCCCGGAAATTACACCATCACTTGGACCTATAATGATGGAAACGGAAATAGTTCAACACAAACACAGGATGTGGTAATTTCTTCACCTGCGCTTCCCATCGCACCTGCAAATCCACAAGTATTTTGTGAAATTGATGAACCTAAAATTCAAGATTTAACAATTACAGGAAGCAATATAACCTGGTACGATTCCGCTGGAAATATTCTTCCTACCACGCATTTATTGGAAGATGGAACATCTTATTTTGCAAGCCAAAATACAAGTGGTTGCGAAAGTGCCACCATTGAAATTGAAGTTCAATTGAATTCAACCGAAACTCCAACGCTAAATACACCTCAGGAATTTTGTGAATCACAAGTACCAACGCTTGCTGATCTTCAAGTTCAAGGAACAAACATTCAGTTTTATGATGCATTAGGAAATCTACTTCCGTCATCAACATTGTTGGTTAATAATGAAACATACTTCGTTACCCAAACCATAAATGGTTGCACTTCCGAAAAAATCGCTGTAAAGGTTTTGGTTTCTCAGAATAATCTTCCTGCCATCGATATTACAGATGCGTTTTGTAATGATGTAATTGGAAGTACTAAAATCTTGAACTTAAAAGAATATGAAGAAAAAATCATCACCAACTCAAGCCTTTATATTTTTGAATATTTTGATGCGATAGGATATCCTATTACAAATCCTGAAAGCTATATTTTGAATCTTGGTTTGAACGAAATTAATGTAAAAGTTTCAACCACAGATGGTTGCTTTAAAAATATCAAAATTAATCTTACCGTATTCGAAAAGCCGAATATTCAGCTACCTGAAATGGTAGAATTTTGTGATGGTCAAACGTATACTTTAGATGCAGGAATTGGATTTACTTCCTATCAATGGAGCACTGGAGAAACTTCTCAAAGTATCATTATATCAAAAGAAGGAACTTATTCCGTAACGGTGAAAAATAGCAACGGTTGCGAAACTACATCCACAACGATTGCAAAACATTCTGTAATGGCACAAATAGTTTCCATTGTAATTACCAATAATGATGTTGAAATTGTGCTTTCAGAAAATGGAAATTACGAATATTCTTTGGATGGAATTTCTTGGAAATCTTCGAATATTTTCACAGATTTACCAAGTGGAAATTATACAGTATATGTAAGAACTGGCACATGTTTGGTCGATCAGCAAAACTTTACAATCTTTAATATTACCAACGCTTTTACTCCAAATAATGATGGAATAAACGACACATGGCGAATAACAGGAATGGAAAACTACCCAAATTCAACGGTGCAAATTTACGATCGTTTTGGAACCTTAATTTTAAACGAAACCGTAAAATCAAATACATTTGTTTGGAATGGAGAATACAATTCCAGACGCGTTGCTTCAGGCAGTTATTGGTACGTGATTACCCTTTCAGATTCTAGAATAATGAATGGCTGGCTGGTGGTGAAAAACAGAAATTAATTTAGAGCAATCGAATTTTATCATCTTGCAAATCGATAATTTTATGTTTATAAAGACTACCAATTGCTTTTTTAAAATTCTTTTTGCTCATTTGAAGTTCATCTTTGATTTCTTCGGGAGAAGATTTGTCTGATAGATACAACAAACCGTAATTCACTTCAAGTGCGGTTAAGATTTTTTGTTTGTATTCATCGATATTTTGAAAACCTTCGGGTTGCAAAGTAACATCAATTTTGCCATCTTCACGAATCGTTTTAATATAGCCAACTTCTTCAGAAAGTGGATATAATTTTTTGTACACATCGGAAGCGTAAATGAGCGCAATATATTTTTTGTTAATGATGACGTTCCAACCTAATTCGGTTTCGTTCATCAATAGCAAATCTACTTTTTCACCTTTCTCAAAAGGTACATTTTCGTAGGATGGATTTCTTTTAAACTTCGCTGTTCCTGTTACCAAGCCAGTTGCTTCATCTTCGTACACATAAATAATGTAGCGCTTACCTTCTTCCATTTTCCCTTTCTGTTCTTTGTAAGGAACAAAAATATCTTTAATAATTCCCCAATCGAGAAATGCGCCAATCGGCAAAACTTGCACGCATTGCATTACCGCAAATTCCCCAACTTCCGCTAAAGGCTTCTCGGTTGTTGCTTTAAAAGCGTTATTATCGTGGTAGATAAACACTTCAACCTCATCGCCGATATTCCAATAATCAGCTGCAAAAACTTTTGAAATAAATGCTTTATCGCCTTCATTATCAGAAAGAAAAAAACCAGAATCAGTTTTTTCTGCAACCGTTACCATTTGGGTTTTACCAGGAATCATAGACTATTTTTTGATGCAGCAAAGGTAAGGAAATAAAAAAGAGAAACCGAAGTTTCTCTTATATCATCATAATGTAATTACCATTACATGTGGATTGGTCGTTTTGCTGTTGCATCCAAAGCGGCTTCTTTTACGGCTTCGGAAAAGGTTGGATGTGCAAAACACATCATTGCAACATCTTCTGCACTTGCACGGTATTCCATACCGATCATTCCTTCGTGAACGATATCTGCAGCGCGCGCGCCGATCATATGGAAACCTAAAATTTCATCTGTTTTTTCGTCGGCAATAATTTTCACAAAACCATCGGTATCTCCGGAAGCGCGACTTCTGCCTAACGCTCTCATCGGGAAATTCCCCACTTTATAAGCAACGCCGGCTTCTTTTAATTGTTCTTCGGTTTTTCCTACGCCTGCCACTTCTGGCCAAGTATATACAACACCTGGAATTAAATTATAATTGATATGCGGTTTTTGTCCGGCCAAAGATTCCACCACAAATACACCTTCTTCAGAAGCTTTATGTGCCAACATTGGTCCTGCAACCACATCACCAATTGCATAAATATTGGCTACGTTGGTTTGAAGATGATCGTTTACTTTAACTTTTCCTCTTTCATCAAGATCCACACCTGCTTTTTCTACGGCAAGACCGTCGGTATACGGTTTTCTACCCACCGAAACCAAACAATAATCGCCTTCAAAAGAAACTTCTTCTCCTTTTTTATTTTTGGCTGTTACTCTTATGGTATCTCCTGTTCTTTCCACTGCAGAAACTGCGGTTGAAAGTTCGAATTTCATACCTTGTTTTTTCAAAACTTTTTGAAGTTCTTTCGATAAAGCACCATCCATTCCAGGAATAATTTTATCCATAAATTCAATTACGGTAACTTCAGCGCCTAATCTCAAATATACCGAACCTAATTCAAGGCCGATAACGCCACCACCGATGACCAAAAGCTTTTTCGGAACTTCTTTCATGTTTAACGCTTCGGTGGAGGTAATGATTCTTTCTTTATCAATCGTAATAAAAGGCAAGCTTGATGGTTTTGAACCCGTCGCGATAATCGAATATTTAGATTCAATGATTTCGCTGCTGCCATCTTCTTTGGTCACTTTAATTTGAGTAGCACTTTCAAAACTTCCGACTCCGTGGAAAACCGTAATTTTGTTTTTGTCCATTAAATAAACAATCCCTTTCGTGGTTTGATCTACCACTTCGTTTTTGCGGGCGATCATTCTTTCCACATCAATTTTCGGTTCGTCGATCAGAATTCCGTGATTTGCAAAGCTGTGTTTCGCTTGTTCAAAATGTTCTGAAGTATCCAAAAGAGCTTTAGAAGGAATGCATCCTACATTAAGGCAAGTACCTCCAAGGGTTGAATATTTTTCTATAAGTGCGGTTTTGAAACCGAGTTGTGCAGCGCGTATTGCCGCTACATAACCACCTGGACCAGAACCAATAATGGTAACATCAAACTGTGACATTTATCTTTATTTTTTGATTTGAAATTTAATACCGCTAAAGTACAAAAAATGGATAAACTAACGTGGATTTGAATTCATATTTAGCAGTAAATCTTCATATTTTTTCAAAATAATTTCTTTTGAAAAACGGGAATAAATGGATTCAATGATGATGTTTTTTTGATGCGTTTTACTGGTAATTTCAAGAATTTGAAGCGCAAAAGTTTCGTGATCCTCGATATTCCCCAACTCACCATTAATGCCAGGTTGTATAATTTCGTTGATGCCTCCAGGACAATTGTTGGCAAGAGCGTATGTTCCACAAGCGCCAGCTTCTAACAAAACATTGGGGAAACCTTCATATCGAGAGGAAAGCACAAATAAATCGGCAAACTTTAAATACTGAAACGGATTTTTTTGTCTACCATGAAAAAATACCTTATCCAAACCGAGTTCGAGTTTCATATTCTGGAGAAGTTCTCGGTCTTTTCCATCGCCTAAAATATGCAAGAGAATTTTTTCTCTTTTTAAATAATAAAATACTTTTAAAAGCTGGTCAAAACCTTTTCGGTAAGAAAGATTTCCTATCGCAATTATATTTTTATAACCATCGGTAAATTGATCGGGCTTTTTGTTTTCGACAAGCATTTCATTTATAAAATCAAAATCTACCGGATTGTTAATTTTCAGAAGCTTGCTTGGCTTGATTTTGAAATGATCAACAAGATCATTCAACATATCATCGCTTTGGCAAACAATTTTGTCGTAGTTATTGTAGAATTTGTAAAAAAACCGAATTTCTTTTCTGGTTACGTGTTGGGAAACCACATTGGTTTCTCTGGCAATAAATTTTGTTTTAGGAAAAAGTTTGAGAAAAGGCGCGATATACGCATTTACTTCACCAAAACCTGAAAAAACAATATCGGGCTTGCGTTTTTTAATTTCGGAAAAAATAGGTTTTAGAGCATTACGAATACGCTCGGTTTTCAAATCAATAATTTCCACATCTTCTTTTAGAAAATCTAAATATCCACCTTCTTTACGGAGCAACATAATTTTGGGATCGAACTTTTCGTGTGGAAGATGATTTGCAATTGTGGTTACAATCCGTTCTGCACCACCAGTTTCTAAATCAGGAAGTATAAAAATTATTGATATTTTTTTCATCATTAAATCAACTTCTACAAAAGTGCAAAAAAGATTTTTTATTTACTATTTTTATCCAACTTAAACTGCTAAAATGATAAAAAACCCGTTGTATCGCTGCTTAATATTCGTTCTCATTACTCTTTATTTCAACATTGCATCTCCCTAAACAATCTTGATTCAGCAAAATATTTTGTAATGAAATCAATTGCTTTAAAGCCAAAAAACAACGATGAAGACAAAGCAATGACGATGAATTATTATGTGTTAGGAAAGGTTTTTAAGGCTTCTAAAGAATATCCAAAAGCGCTAGAAAATTATAAAAAAGCAATTCAGGTAAGCGAAAAAATCGGTGTTGATCTTAACCTGCCAGAAATTTACTCTTCTTTAATAGAACTCTATCAGAAAACAGGAAAAAAAGACAGCATTATTTACTGTGAAAACAAACTGAAATAACTCGAAATTAAAGACTTAAAAAGCAAATACAATTCTCTTCAAAAAGTAGTTAATCAGGATTTAGACGCAGTTAAAAACAGAATAATTGGCAATACGCATTGGTTGGTTTGCTCGTGATTGCTGGTACTGCGAGTATCTTTTTTGTACGAAAAAATAAAACAAAACATCTTCCAAATGAAGATTATAGTATTCTATTTCAGCTTTTAGAAAATAATGATGCTTCCTATCTTTTCACTTTTGAAAAAAAATTCCCTCACTTTTCAGAAAAGCTTTTGAAAATAAACCCTCAACTGAGTATTACAGAAATTGAATTTTGTTCTCTTATAAAGCTCAATCTTTCAACAAAAGAACTTGCAAAACTAACCTATATCGAAACCAGAACGGTGCAAAATAAAAAGTATCGAATTCGTAAAAAACTACAAATTCCCACCGAAACAGATCTTTACACTTGGTTCAATGCAAATACATAAGTAATTGATTTTCAAAATAGAGTATGTAATGTGTAGCTGAAATTTCAAGTAAAGTAAAGGAATGTGTGTACTTTTATCTTGGGTATTTAATTGAGAATACTACTTTTGTAGCAAATCGTTATTTATAATTATTCTAATTTAATATTATCAGTATTTAAGTATGAGAAAAACACTACTCTATTGTGCTTTGCTGTACGGATGTATATTCAGCAGTACGGTCTAGGCACAGGTCTGGGAACCGGTCGGAAATTCAACTGGAATTTCGTCGGGAGGCGTTGGACGATTAACATTACAAAACGATGCCAACGACAATTTATATGTTGGCTATTATGATCTTGATGTAATGAAGGGATCGGTGCAAAAGTTTAACGGAACCAATTGGGAACACGTTGGTGGACAAGGGATGACTTCCGATTACACCTTATTTAATTCACTTTCAGTGAGCTCGCAAGGAACACCCTATTTTTTAAATCAAGCAGGTTACCCTAACTCCGGCCATGAAGCAAGAGTCTTTCAAAATGGAACATGGACAGCACTTCCAAAAGTAACCAATGAGCAAATCAATTACAGTACTTCTACTTTTTCGGCAAATGATGTACTATTCGCTTCTAATGGAGAAAACGGAGGAACCGTAAAAAAATTAGTGAATGGTACATGGCTTCAAGTCGGAAATACTGGCATTGCAGGTGGCGTACCAACATTTATCGATATGGCTTCTGGGAGCGACGGAAAAGTGTACGTAAGCTTCAACACTAATTCTGCTGTACACGTTTATGTGGACGACGAAAATGCTTCTACCAACGATCAATGGCAACCTGTTGGAGGTGTTGCAGATTTAGGAGAAGCAGCAACTTCATAATTTTACAACTCCTCACTCACCATCGACCAAAACAATCATATATACATTGCATATGTTTCTAAAACCCAAGGCGACAACAAACTGAATGTTAAAAAGTACGATGGAACCTCTTGGATGCAATTGGGTGCAGAAAACTTTTCCCAAGATAGAGTGCAACACATCAGCATTGCAGTTGGCGCTAATAATATTGTTTATGTAGCAGCCAGCAATTGGGAAAACGATAACTTCCTAAAAAATTATGTTTTGGCTTATGATGAAGAAAACAACAGTTGGAATCCGGCAGGAACTGGCTTTGCTTCAACGGGAGAAGGCACTTTCAACTCCTTAGAAGTAGATAGCGAAGGAAATCTTTATCTCGCTTTTTCCGACAGTGCTTTAGGAAAACTTTCTGTAAAAAACTAAATCTAGGTAAAACTGCTGCCGAAAACGTGATTATTTCTACCGAAGGCGGTGAAGAACCAAAAATCAAAGTTGATAATGGTACTTTACAACTGAAAGCAAATGTACTTCCTACAGAAGCCAATCAAAATGTAGTTTGGAGCATTGCAGAAGGCGAAACTTTTGCGAGTATCGATCAAAATGGTCTCGTTACCGCAATCACTTCCAATGCCGCGGTAACCGTTAAAGCAGCATCTGCAGAAAACGCTACGATTTTCTCAACATTTTCCATTGAAATTACCAATCAGCAGAGTGAAGTTCAACCACAAAGTTTAAAAGTAACAACTGCGAATGATGTTTTTGCCGATATCTTTCAAATTGGAGGCACTTTACAACTTCTTGCAACTACATTACCCGCAGAAGCTGACCAATATGTAACATGGTCCGTTGAAGAAGGAAATTCTGTAGTAAGTGTAAATGAAAACGGACTTGTAACTGGACTTTCAGAAGGAATCGCGGTAATAAAAGCAACACGAAGATGGTGTATTGAGCGATAAAATTATTGTGAATGTATGGGAAAACGGATGCTCTCAAGGACACGAAACCATGAAATTTGGATTAGGATACGACATTTCGAAATACGGAAATAAAGGTGCAGATGATTTTGTGGTGGCAGACGGTATAAACTTCGAATTAGGAACCGTACGCTTAAGTGTTATTTCCCCAGCGGATGTACCTCTAACTTCATTCGATTTAAAATTCTTCAAAAATAAAAATGGAAATATGCCAGGCGAGGAAGTCGAAAGCGTAGAAAACGTTACTCCAGTTGCCCAAAAATTCGTTATGGACTCTGGTTTTGGTCTTTATCAGTACGAAATCGAACTTAAACTTCCTGAAACCATCAACTTCACAGAAGGCACCTATTGAATGCAACCAATGGTAAGTACCGAAGATAACGCTGAAATTTATTGGGATATTACGGTTTACGGAACCATTGGTGGCGATTACCAAATTGATCGTTGGGATGGTCACGGATAGGTTCCGCTTGGTGATGGTGGAATTGATGCCGTTTTTGAATTAACCGGAAATTGTACACCAATGGAAGTTAAAGTTCGCCCAATTGCCGGACAAGATGAAACAGTGATGATGAATGAAACCTTGCAGCTTCAAGCGTTTGTACAAGGAGCACTTAGCAACAATGTAAATTGGAGTATCATAAAAGGATCTGAACTCGTTTCCGTAAACGAAAATGGTTTACTTACTGGACTACAAGAAGGTATAGCGACCGTTCGTGCGACAGACAATCAAAGTTCATCTTTTGACGACATTGAAATCACGGTGATTAATCCTAATAATTGTATGCAAGAAGTGAATGGCAACCAACACGAAGAAGGGTATTACACTTCCGGAACACAACTCGCAATTGATATTGATGTAGCTGAAGGAAAACAATTCTCCTTCTCGCACATAAAATCGACAACTGTAAATTATTCAACTTCGTACGCATTCAAATTATATACAGACAATCA
Organism: Bacteroidota bacterium; assembly: GCA_023422635.1. Taxonomy (GTDB): domain Bacteria; phylum Bacteroidota; class Bacteroidia; order Flavobacteriales; family Weeksellaceae; genus JAFAGO01. The sequence goes on along the minus strand of JAFAGO010000052.1, from coordinate 33,007 downwards.
CGGTTTTCCAGGTGATGAAATCAGTTCAGTAAACGGAACAATCATAGATGATATTAGCACTTTAAGTTGGGAAGGAACTGGATATTTCGGTCATGAATACACCGTTCAATTAGACCAACCAATTACCCTAACACAAGGTAAATATTGGCTAGAAATTATTACAGACGCCGTGGCGTTAGAATCCACAACTCAAAATGTTCTTGGACTACCAAGTGCGATGAATAGTGGAAGTGGATGGACGTACAGCCCAACAAACAGTGATTTCGTGTACAAAATCTTAGGTAACTGTACAGAAAGTCTTGCGGCAAGCGAAACTGCCAATTCTACATTTGCCTACTACCCGAATCCTGTTAAAGATGATTTAAACATCGTTTCTAACAAGAAAATTACAAGTGTTGAAATTTTCAATGTTGCTGGACAAAAAGTGAAACAAGCCAAATTAATTGGTGGAAAAGTAAACACACAACACTTACTGAAAGGAGTTTATGTGGTAAAAGCACTTTTAGAAGATGGTAGCATCGAAACATTCAAAATCATCAAAGAGTAAAAAAACGTCTTCCTATTTTTTATAAAAAAGATCGATTTTTAATATTCCTTTTTTCAAAAGAAGTCCCGAATTACAGTGTAGTTCGGGGCTTTTTATATCCACAAAAAAAGCAGCCCAACAATGGAGGCCGCCTTTATTTCAAATTGATGAAATGAGTTTTAATTCGCTACATCGCTAATAAATTTAATACGAAGCATTCTGATTTCTTCATCGCTAAGATCATCACCAAATTCATCCGTAAGAACCTTCATGCTATCGCTTTCAGATTCCGTCATAAATTCCATAAATTCTTCAACCATATCTTCATCAAAATTATCATCAATATAATAATTTACATTGAGTTTTGTACCTTGATAAACAATGGATTCCATTTCTTTCAAAAGTTCATCCATCGTTAAATTTTTACCTTTTGCAATATCTTCAAAATCCAATTTTTTATCGGTACTTTGAATGATAAAAACTTTGTGCGACGATTTATTTGCGACTTGTTTCAAAACCATATCTTGCGTACGCTCGATATTGTTTTCTTCCACATAGTTTTTAATAAAATCGGCAAATTCTTTTCCGTACTTCCGCGCTTTACCTTCTCCAACGCCATAAATTTTAGCTATTTCTTCAACAGAAACAGGATATTGCACCGTCATATCCTCCAAACTTGGATCCATAAAAACAGTGTACGGAGGAATGCCCATTTTTTTAGCCACTTTTTTACGAAGCTCTTTTAACTGGGCAAATAAAGTTTGATCCATGCCGCCGCCACTTTGTACTTGTACGCTATCGGCTTCCGACTTTGTTTGATTCAAATCGTATTCGCGGTCTTCGGCAATTAAAAATTCATCGCTACGTTTTCCTTCAAGAGTTTCATTCCCTTTATCGGTAAGTTTTAAAACACCATACGTTTCAATATCTTTTTGAAGGTAATTTTGAACGGTTGCTTGTCGAATAATCGATTTCCAATAATTATCGGTTTCATTTTTACCGATACCGAAAAGTTTATGGGTTTCCAGCTTATAGGATTTTGTTACTGGACTTTCCTTGCCAACAATAATATTAATAAGGTCTTTCGTACGGAATTTCTCTTCTAATTTTTTAGCAACATCCAGTACTAATTTTAAATCTTTGGTCGCATCCTTAAGCTTTGGCGGATGTAAAGAATTATCGTCCATTTTTGCACCAGCACCTTCCACAGGATCAAACTGCTCACCAAAATAATACAATAAATATTGCCTTCTGCTCATGCACGTTTCTGCATAACCTACGACCTCATTTAAAAGTTGCAGACCAATTTCTTTTTCGGAAAGGGGCTTTTGAGCTAAAAATTTCTCCAACTTTTCAATATCTTTCGGATCGTAAAATGCAATGCAATGGCCTTCTCCTCCATCTCGCCCTGCTCTACCCGTTTCTTGATAATAGCTTTCCAACGATTTTGGAATATCATAATGAATTACGAAACGCACATCGGGTTTATCGATTCCCATTCCAAATGCAATCGTGGCGACAATTACATCGCATTCTTCCATTAAGAATTTATCTTGATTGGCAATTCTTGTTTTTTGATCGAGCCCAGCGTGGTACGGCAAAGCATCAATTCCGTTTACTTGCAGAAGTTGTGCAAACTCTTCCACTTTTCTTCTGCTTAAGCAATATACAATTCCCGATTTCCCTTTATTTTGATTGATGAATTTTACAATTTCTTTATCAATATTAACTTTCGGGCGTACTTCGTAAAATAAATTTGGGCGATTAAAACTTTCTTTAAACACTTGCGCATTGTTCATCCCTAAAGTTTTTTGAATATCATCCTGAACTTTAGGCGTAGCGGTGGCAGTAAGTGCAATAATTGGAACGTTTGCGATTTTGTTGATGATGAGTTTTAAATTACGGTATTCCGGACGAAAATCGTGTCCCCATTCGGAAATACAGTGCGCTTCATCAATCGCTACAAAAGAAATTTTTACTTCTTTTAAAAATTCAAGGTATTCTTCTTTAATTAAACTTTCGGGTGCTACATACAATAGTTTTGTGCGGCCACTTCTAATATCATCAAAAACCTGTTTGGTTTGTGCTTTATTGAGTGAAGAATTTAAAACGTGCGCGGTGCCTTCATCCGAAGAAATTCCGTTTACGGCATCAACCTGATTTTTCATTAAGGCGATTAGCGGCGAAACAACAATTGCTGTTCCCTCGGAAATCAATGCAGGAAGCTGATAGCATAGTGATTTCCCACCTCCCGTCGGCATCAATACAAATACATCTTGACCTTCCAACAAGGTATGAATAATCTTTTCCTGCTGCCCCTTGAATTGGGAAAAGCCGAAAAACTTCTTCAGTTCTTTGGATAAGTCGATACTTTTTGTCTTCATCTAAATTTGTTTGCTAAATTTGCATCTTACCCAAAGTTAAATAAATAAAAGTGTAAAAAAAAATAATTTTGGTGAAACCTCTTTATAAAATAATTACGGATTTAAAATGAAGCCCTCCGAAATACTTTCTCTAGCACGAAATTCTATCGAAATCGAAATTTCTGAACTTGAAAATTTAAAAAACAGATTAAACGACAGTTTTTTGAAAGCTGTAGAAACCATTAATTCGACAAAAGGCAAATTAATTGTTGTGGGAATTGGTAAATCGGCGCACGTGGCCAATAAAATGGTAGCCACATTAAATTCTACCGGAACGCCATCGCAATTTTTACACGCCTCCGAGGCCATCCACGGCGATTTAGGTTTAATTCAGAAACAAGATGTTGTTTTATGCATTTCAAATTCTGGAAATTCACCAGAAATCGTTAGTTTAATTCCTTTTTTAAAAGCGTATTCCTCAGCATTAATCGGGATGACGGGCAATCTAAAAAGTAAGCTCGCAGAAGGTTCGGATATTGTGCTGAATACCTTTGTAGAAAAAGAAGCATGCCCGATAAAACTTGCGCCAACTTCTTCCACAACAGTGCAAATGGCTTTAGGAGATGCTTTAGCGGTTTGTTTAATGGAAATTAAAAATTTTAAAGCAACCGATTTTGCAAAATTTCATCCTGGAGGAAGTTTAGGTAAAAATCTCACCGCAAAAGTAGAGCAGTTTTTATCTTCTCAAAAACCAGAAATTCATCCCGAATCTGGAATTAAAGATATTATTATTTCCGTAAGCTCCTCCACCCACGGAATTACCGTTGTTACCCAAAATAATACAATTTTAGGTGTTATTACGGATGGTGATTTAAGAAGAATGTTGATGAACGATGAAGATGTTACCAAAATTTCTGCACAAGAAATTATGAGCAAAAATCCAAAATCAATAGAAAAAGATGCATTAGCAAAAGAAGCAATGAAGATTTTGAAAACCAATAATATCGGGCAACTTATAGTAACTGAAAACGGAAATTACTACGGAATTATCGATTTGCACCGACTTTTGGACGAAGGCATCAACTAACAATCTGTAGAAGAAGAAGAATTAAAAAAATCTAAAAAAAATATTCTAATAAAGTATGAGTGAAGAAAAAGAAATGTCGTTTTGGAGCCACATTGGGGAACTTCGCGGACACCTGATCCGCTGTATTCTCGCCATTGTAATCGGCGCTTTAATTGTGGGATTTAACATCAATTGGATTATGGATCACATCTTTTTTGCACCCACCAAAAACGATTTTTTAACCTTTAGAATTGTCAATCATTTCTCAGAAGAATGGCTTGGACACGACAGCTTTACTTTGCCCGATAATTTTGCTGTTCAGCAGAAAAAGCTTTTTCAACAATTTAATGTAATGATGGCGGTGGCAATTTTCGGCGGTATTGTTTTGGCTTTTCCTTACATTATTTACGAATTATGGCGATTTATCAGTCCGGCGCTTCACCCAAATGAAAAGAAAAACTCTGTATTTTTCATCAATTTCGTGTGGATTCTCTTTCTTACCGGAATATTAGTTGGTTATTTCCTTATCCTTCCTTTTGCAATCAATTTTGGACTTTTATTTAACATTTCCGACTCGATAACGCAACTTTTCGATTTATCAGATTATACCACATTGTTCTTGCAGGTGGTTTTAGGAATGGGCGTTTTATTTCTTTTTCCAGTTTTGGTGTATTATTTAACCATGATTGGAATTTTAACACCTCAATTTTTAAAAACGTACCGAAGACACGCTATTGTACTGATTATGGTTGTCGCCGCAGTGGTTACCCCAGCAGACGTAATGAGCATGCTTGCAGCCGCTTTCCCACTGATTATTCTATATGAATTCAGCATTATGATGTCGGCTAGAATTTACAAACGAATGTTGAAAAACGAGAACAAAACGGTTCAAAAATAAATTGCAGATTTTGTAAAAATTAAACAGTATCATCATCTTAAATTTTTATTCAGATGAAAAAAATAATCGCTTTCTTATTTGTTTTTAACGCTGTATTTGCTTTTGCGCAATTATTCCCAAAAGCAACAGTTTCCCAATCAGATAGTTTAAAAGGATCTAATACAGAATTTCGTAATTTTTGGGATGTAAAAAAATACGAGCTTTCTGTTGAACCTCAATTTGAAGAGAAATCGGTTTCCGGAATTAATACCATCAAATTAGAAATTACAAAAGAAGTTAAAAATCCCATCTTTCAAATTGATTTATATCAACCGATGGAATTTAAATTACTGAATAAAGATGCACAACTTTCTGCCAAACGCGAAGGCGATTTTATATTCATCACTTCTAAAAAAACATATAAAAAGGGCGATAATGAAACCTTTACAATTCAATTTTCAGGTCATCCCAAAATAGCGAAAAATGCACCTTGGGATGGAGGTTGGGTTTTTACAAAAGATCAAAACGGAAACCCTTGGATAAGCGTTGCCCAAGAAGGTGAAGGCGCATCGCTTTGGCTTCCTATAAAAGATATTTGGAGCGATGAACCCGATGAAGGAATTGTAATGAAAATTATTACTCCAAAAGATTTGGTGGGCGTTGGAAATGGAAAGTTGATCAACACCACGCAAAAAAATGGAAAAAAAATCTATACTTGGGAAGTTAAAAATCCGATAAACGATTACTCCATTGTGCCCACGATTGGGAAACTCATTAATTTCAAAGATTCCTATAACGGAGAAAAAGGGAATTTAAAACTTGATTATTGGGTTTTGGAAGAAAATTTGGAGAAAGCAAAACATCACTTCCCTAAAACAGTACAACCAATGCTGAAAGCTTTTGAACATTGGTTTGGCGCATATCCGTTCTATGAAGATTCGTATAAACTTGTTGAAACGCCTTATCTTGGGATGGAACATCAAAGTAACGTTGCCTACGGAAATCACTATTTAAACGGCTATTTAGGCCGAGATTTATCGGGAACGGGAAATGGTTTAAGTTGGGATTATATTATCGTTCATGAATCGGGACACGAATGGTTTGCAAATAATATTACGGCAAAAGATCAAGCAGACATGTGGGTTCATGAGAGTTTTACAACCTATTCCGAAGTGCTGTTCGTTAATGATTTTATTGGGAAAGAAAATGGTAACACTTACGCCATCGGCCTTCGGAAAAACATTTCCAACGATTCACCAATTATTGGTAAATATGGTATTCGTAACGAAGGAAGCGCGGATATGTATCCTAAAGGAGCGAATATGATTCACACGATTCGCCAAGTTATTAACAATGATGAAACTTTCAGAAGAATTTTGCGTGGAATGAATACCGATTTTTACCATCAAACCGTTACTGGTGCGCAAATAGAAAGCTACATTTCCGAAAAATCGGGAATTGACTTTTCAACCGTATTTGATCAATATTTAAGAACAACCGATATTCCCGTACTTGTATATCAACAAAAAGGAAATCAGCTTGAATATCAATGGACGAAAACAGTTGCAAACTTTCATCTTCCCATTCGAATGAAAAGCGCGGGAAAAACATACACCATCACACCATCCCATCAAATTCAAAAAATAACTTTAGAAAGCGATTCGGCCGTAGAATTCGATGCTAATTATTACGTGATTTACCAAAATAGATAAACAGATCTTTGCGCTTTTTCACGTTGAAATTCATCCAGAAAAAAAAGAAAGAACTACGAACTTTTCTGTTGAAAATGATGATGTAAAGTTCTGCGAAACAACTTCCTACAAAATTACAAAAAGCGCATCAAAACTATGCTTCGTGCATAATAATTCGGAAAGTACTGCCTTTATTCACCTCAGTTTGCGCTACTTTTAAATCTCCATTGTGATATTCTTTAATCACCCTTCGTGCCAAACTTAAACCCAATCCCCAACCACGCTTTTTGGTAGAATATCCTGGTTTAAAAACATTGCGAATTTGTGGTTTCGTCATTCCACAACCTGTATCTTTAAAATCAATATAAATATTTTGATTTCTTTCGTAAACCGTTATATCCAAATTCCCACTTCCCTTCATTGCATCAACGGCATTTTTCACTAAGTTTTCCATTACCCAACTGAGAAGAATTCGATTGTGCGGAATTAAAATATCTTTTTGAGGAAGACTGAGTGTAAAGCGAACTTTTGTTGATATTCGGGTTTTTAGATAATCAAAATTTTGTTGAATGGTTTCGTTTAAATTAAAATCATTCAGTTCCGGAATCGAACCAATTTTTGAAAAACGTTCGGAGATGGTTTTCAAACGAAGAATATCTTTTTCAATTTCTTTCACGCCCAGAGATTCTGGGTTTTCTTCCTTCATAATTTCGTTCCAACCAATCATCGATGAAAGTGGAGTTCCTATTTGATGCGCTGTTTCCTTGGCTAAACCCGCCCACAAAAAACCTTCATCGGTTTTCTTCACCGTTCGCATAAACCAAATGGAAAACAATAGATACAGCAAAATGAAAACGCCCAAAAAATACGGATAATATTGTAAATTTTTCAATAACTGAGAGTTATCATAAAAAACATATTGCTTTTTACCGTTGGCAATCTGCACTTCAAAAGGTTCGTAATGGCTTTCCATTTTCTCCATAAAACGATTCAATTTCGCAGAATCTTGCAGCACTTCGGCAGGAATATTTCGCACAAAGCCTTCATCCAAAAGTGGCTTTTTATTTTCGTTCGTTACCACTAAAGGCAATTGGTTATTTTCTTCTAAAATGGAAAGAATCAAATCTTGGGTTTCGGGAGAAACTTCAGAATCACTTTGCAACAATTTCATTGCTTTCGCAAAAAGTTCAATGCGATTAATTTCACGAACCCTTAAATCATTGATTAAAAAAGTGGAATACAAAACAACCCCGAAAATAATCGCGGTAAATAAAAAATAGACAAACCAAATGTTGATTCGGGATAAAAGTGGTCTCAGTTTCATTGCTATTTCAAATTATTGAGCACCTTGTACAATGCTTCACTTGAGTTTCCACCTTGGTAATTGTTGATGATAATGGAAAACACATATCCGTTATGATATCCCGCAAACGATTTGGTGTTGCGCATGGTTCCGCTCTTCATTTTCATACCGTTGCCTTGCGTTGGGAAACCGCTAAAAAAAGCGTTGTACCAAGATTGTTTTTTTGCATACAAAAGCGCTTGAACTTCAGCTCTTGCAGAAACATAATTCTGTGGCGAAAGTCCACTGCCATCCGCAAAATTAATCATCGACGGATTAATGCCCTTCCCTTTCCAAAATGCTTTCAAATAATCAATTCCAACGGGAAAACTGCCAATCCCTTTCTTTTCTTTTGCAATGGTCTTCACGAATGTTTCTCCATATAAATTCACACTTTTCCTCATAAACCAATACACGATTTTTTCTAAGGTTGGTGATTTATATTCTAAGATTAAATTTTGTTTGGTGGATGAAAGTGAGCTTCCTTGAATTCTTTCTTGAGAAGCAGAAGTAAAATTTCCCTTTAATTGAATTCCCGCTTCTTGAAGCCAATTAAGCATTTCACTAGCCAATGTTAAAGGTGGATTTGGCGTTGCACCAGCAACCGTGGTAACTTTTCCGGCAGGCAAAGTGCCATTGATTAAAGCAACATCCGAATGGGGTGCCGTAAAAATTAAACTTTGATCGGAATTTCCTCCAGCACTAAGATCCGAGACCCAATGCACACCCGGCAATTCAACATTCGCGTTTTGAATAACACTCCCTTTTACCTTTAAATCGAATTGATTTTCTCGCCAATTTACGCCCCAAACGCCAGCGCCGTAATAATTGCCCAAATCGTCCCAAGGCCAACCGCCAGGAATGGTTTGAAAATCAAAGTAAGAATCGTCGATAATGAGATTTCCTGTAATCTCTTTTATTCCTTTTTCTTTGAGAGCATTGATGAATTTCAATTTAAAATTTTCGGGTTTAAAACCATCGTAACGCCAACTTCCCAAAGTAGGATCTCCTGTAGAAAATAAAATTAAATTGCCATCTACAACGCCGTTATTCAACGTGCCAGAATATGAAATCGTTGTGGTATACTGATATTCTTTTCCCAGAGTTTCCAACGCACAAGCCGCGGTAAAAATCTTTTGAGTGGACGCAGTTGAAAGTCCTTTATTTCCATCGTGTTCATAAACAAAATTCCCATTTTCGTCCGAAACATACACCGATAAATTCGAGGAATAAGCAGCCGAAGTCGAAAGTAAACTTTTTACAGAAGCATCCAATTTTGCCGCAACAGACTGAGAAAAACACCAAGAACTCAACACCAGAAAAAACAACGCGAAAATGCGATACATACAGAACTTTTAATTTCAAAGATAACGAAATATTTACTTTGAAATTGTGAAGATGCATTTGCTCGCATAAGGATTGCTAATTTTCGGACGTCGTTAGGATGCTAAAGCACTCAATAGACAAATTTTAATTCCGCCATGCACATTCTTTTTCATTGCTTTTTAAGGTAAAAAATTGTATTTTCGTTATAACAAAGGTACATTCCTACGATGGTTTACGATTTAGAACAAGAAAACAAGGAAATTCTCGCTCGATATAAAGACTTGATTTCCAACACCTACCGAACTCTGGATGAAGAAAACAACAAAGTAATTCGAAAAGCGTTCGATATTGCTTTGGACGCGCATAAAGATCAGCGTCGAAAATCGGGTGAACCGTATATTTATCATCCCATTGCCGTTGCAAAAATTGTGGCGGAAGAAATTGGTTTGGGCACCACATCAATCGCATGTGCGCTTCTTCACGATGTGATTGAAGATTCCGAATATACATACGAGGATTTGTATAAACTTTTTGGTGAAAAAATTGCCAATATTGTGAATGGACTTACCAAAATTTCGGTAATGAACCATCAAAATATTTCCATACAATCGGAAAACTATCGAAAACTACTCCTCACATTATCCGAAGATTTTCGAGTGATTTTGATTAAAATTGCCGACCGACTGCATAACATGCGAACGTTGGACAGCATGACGCCTGAAAAGCAGAAAAAAATTGCATCTGAAACGGTGTATATTTATGCGCCTTTGGCCCATCGTTTAGGTTTGTACAACATTAAATCGGAACTGGAGGATCTTTCTTTAAAATTTAATAATCCCGATGTTTACAATGAAATTTCTGAAAAATTAGAACTCGCAAAAGAGCAACGCGAACGCTATGTAGAAGAATTTAAAAAAGAAGTTTCTGAACGTTTGAAGGAAGAAGGATTGAATTTTTCCATTAAAGGACGTGCTAAAGCGATTTCTTCCATCTACAGAAAAATGCTGAAACAAGGCGTTTCTTTTGAAGAAGTGTACGATAATTACGCAATTAGAATTATCTACAAATCGGATGCAAAAAATGAAAAATTCCTGGCTTGGAAAATCTATTCTATTGTTACAGACGTTTACCATAGTAATCCTTCCCGAATGCGCGATTGGATTACACAACCGAGATCTACTGGTTACGAAAGTTTGCATTTAACCGTTTTGGGTCCTGATAAAAAATGGATTGAAGTACAAATTCGTTCCGAAAGAATGGACGATATTGCCGAAAAAGGCGTTGCAGCACATTACAAATACAAAGAAGGTTTTCGCCAAAGCAACGACGATAAAAACTTTGAAAGTTGGGTGCGAGAAATTCGCGAAGTTTTAGAGCATCAACAAGATTTTTCTACCAATGAACTTCTGGATAACATTAAGCTCAATTTATACTCTAAAGAGGTTTTTGTATTCACTCCAAAAGGTGAGATTAAGATTCTTCCCGTAAATTCTACCGCTTTAGATTTTGCTTTTTCCGTACATAGTGATTTGGGAATGAAATGCTTGGGCGCAAAAGTAAACGGAAAACTCGTTCCTATTTCTTACAATCTACAGAATGGCGATCAAATCGATATTTTGTCGTCTCAAAATCAGCGCCCAAAAGCCGATTGGTTGGATTTTGTAGTTACTTCCAAAGCCAAATCGAAAATTAAAGGGTATCTTAATTCTGAAAAATCGAATTTGGTTCAAGAAGGTAAGGAAATTATGCAGCGCAAATTTCGTCACGCCAAATTGAATTACAATGATGATGAAATTAATAAAATGCAAAAGTTTTTTAATTTCAAAACTTCGCAAGAGCTGTTTTTAAAATTCCAAAATGGAAGCATCGATGCGGGCGATATCAGAAGATATGTGGAAAGCAAAAGTGTGCTGAATAATTTTCTTTCTCGATTTAAAAAGAATCCCAATAAAAATAACGAGTTTGAAGAAACACCAGAAACTAATCTTGATATGATTGTTTTCGGTAAAGATGAAGAAAAACTCAACTACACGTTTGCAAAATGTTGCACCGTAATTCCGGGCGACAAAATATTCGGATTTATTACGATTTCTGATGGAATAAAAGTGCATAATGATAACTGTCCCAATGCCATCAACCTGCGCGCTCAATACGATTACCGAGTAATGCCTGCGAAATGGGTAAATGCTGAAAGTTTCAAAAATCGTGTTAAAATTCAAATTGAAGGATTGGATCGATTGGGAATGATTAACGATATTACCCAAGTAATTTCTACATCGATGCATATGGATATGAAAAGCATGTCGATCGCGTCCAACAACGGAATTTTTACGGGAACCATTAACTTGGAAGTGAATAATAAAAATCAGTTAGAAGAAACGTTTAAGAAACTCAATACCATTTCCGGCGTTTCGAAAGTAACGCGACTTCAAAAATAAGCAATGACTTTATCTCAGTATTTTAAAAAATTTTTTAACAGCAGTCAGTCTTCTGGAATTCTATTAATTTTCTGTGTTCTAATATCGCTTTTAATTGCGAATTCTTCTTTGGGAGAACGCTTTCAAAATCTTTTGAACACCAATATTGGTACCGAAATTTTCCACCTGAATTATTCAATAAGCGTTTGGATTAATGATGGTTTAATGGCGATTTTTTTCCTGTTAGTAGGTCTAGAAATTAAACGCGAGTTGATTGAAGGAGAACTTTCGAGTTTAAAAAAAGCGTCCTTACCTATTTTTGCAGCATTGGGCGGAATGTTTATCCCCGCTTTAATCTTCACCATTTTTAATCATAACACTCCTTATTCTCACGGGTGGGGAATTCCCATGGCGACAGATATTGCTTTTTCTCTTGCCATAATTTCGCTTTTAGGAAAAAGCGTTCCAGCATCTTTAAAAATTTTTCTGGCTGCATTGGCGATCGTGGACGATTTAGGTGCAATTGTGGTCATTGCCCTATTTTACACCAACGAAATTCACTGGAGTTATCTCGGCGCATCCGCACTCATTTTTGCATTTCTAATTGCTTTAAATTATCTCAATGTAAAAAGGCATGTATTTTATATTATTCCGGGATTAGTATTGTGGTATTGCATGCATCACTCGGGAATTCACGCTACAATTGCTGGGGTTTTGTTGGCATTTACCATTCCAACCAACGAATCGACGACGCAGATTTCTCCATTAGAAAAGCTCGAACACCAGCTACACCTTCCCGTGAACTTTTTCATCATGCCAATTTTCGCATTGGCCAATACCAATATTTTATTTAAAAACGGAATGGTTGATGGACTTTTCACACCTCTCGGAGCAGGAATTATTCTTGGTTTATTTCTCGGAAAAGTAATCGGAATTAATGTATTTTCCTACGTCGCTATTCGTTTGAAGATTAGCTCACCGCCAAAAGACAGCACTTTTAAACAAATGATTGGAGTGGGATTTTTAGCTGGAATTGGGTTTACAATGTCAATTTTTATTGCCTTGCTTTCTTTCAAAGGCGATGCTGAAATTCAAGATGAAGCTAAATTTGCAATTCTTATCGCTTCTATTTTATCTGGATTTACAGGATATCTTTTATTGAGGAAAACAAATAAAGCAAAGAATTAAAATCCCTTAAAACGCCATTAATTCGTGTCAACTTAAAATTTAAAACTTATCAAGAATTCCTATAAACTTGATAATGAGTCAGGGATTCGAAGCTGTAATTTTATGTTGCACTATTTCGCGATAATCTTTTGAGATTTCATCTTTCATCATTTTTTCAACACGAACTTTCTTAATGGCTAAATTCAACTCGTTACCTAAAAGAATCAAGATCATATTAATGTTTACCCAAATCATTGCGATAATAATCGTTCCAATCGAACCATAAAACACATTATATCGCGCAAAATTCTTAAGATAAATGGCAAATCCATACGTTAAAAGAATGAATAAAACCGTCGTAAACAAAGCGCCTGGAACCGCTTGTTTCCAAGAAGTTGTCCGCAGACAACCGACCCAATAAAACAAACTGAGCAACAGAAAATAAAAAAACGGAAAAGAAAAGTACCCGATTATTTTACTTAAATTATCCACAAACCACGAAATATCATAAGTCGGTGTAAAGAGTTTCAGCACGACTTCGCTATAATAAATTCCCAAAATAGAAATCACGATTAACGCCGTGAACGACATGGTTACTGCAATCGCAACGGAATATTCTTGAATAAAATTTCGTTTCAGTTCTGTATTCTGATTAAAGCCATTAATTAAAGAATGCGTTCCATTCGTTCCAAAAATTAACGACAAAATAATGGTATAAATATTCAAACTTTTCATGTTGGGAATGAAAGAATTCTGAATATATTCCGTAACATCTTTTAAAATATTCTGAGGCAAAACATTGGGCATCAAAACATCAAAAATATAAAATTGAAGCTTATCGTAATGGGGAAGAAATGGCAATAAAGAAACCATAAACAAAATAAAGGGAAATAAACTGAGGAAAAACGCCCACGAAATCGCTGCTGCCTGCTTTCCTAACTTGGTTTCCGTGAGTCCCTGCCCGTACACTCCAAACATTTTCCATAATGAAATTCCTAAAAAAGGAATATGGATGTTGTTGAAGAAGTTTTTAATTTTTACCAGGAATTTAGGAACTCTCAATGTCATTCATCTATATTTGCACCACAAAGATAAGGAAATGAAAATCAACCTGCTCTGCATCGGGAAAACAGACGATAAAGAAATCCGCACTTTGCTGCAGTATTATCAAAACCGACTTCCGAAGCATTGGAACTTTGAATTTACTGAAATTCAAGATGTTAAAAACGCTAAAAATCTTACGCCCGAACTTCTAAAAAAAGAAGAAACAAAGCTTTTTCTTCAACATATCGAAAATAGCGATATTACGGTACTTTTAGACGAAAAAGGCAAGCAATTTACCAGCCGAGAATTTGCAGCCAAATTACAGAATTGGCAAAATTCTTCCGTAAAAAAAATCAATATTCTCATTGGTGGCGCCTACGGATTTTCAGAGGAAATGTATGCAAAAGCGAACGAGAAAATTGCCCTTTCGAAGATGACGTTTACCCATCAAATGATTCGCATTTTTATTATTGAACAATTGTATCGGGCAGATCAAATTCTACAAGGAAAACCCTATCACAATGATTAACGCACCTCTTTTACTTTCAGAAAAAATTCTTTAAAATAAATTTTCAAATAGCTTCCACTACTCTTTTTTGTAGAGTTGATGAAACCTTTTTATTGAAGTTGGCCTAAATAAATAGCGCGAAGTTTTGGTTGCTGGCGCATTCACATCCAAAACATACCAAGGGGAAATTAATTGATTTGAGTGGTTTTTAATAATATGCACATCTTGCGCAGGCATAAAGCTTTCTGCAAGCAGATAAACAGTTCGCCCTTTTGCGTTTTGCGCTCTTCCTACAATAAAAACAGAATGCCCTGGACTTCCTGGTTTTATGAGAAAATCGCCCGTTTGTATATCGGAATTTTTAAGAATAGGAATTGATTCTCGATCCAGAGAAATGGTTCCTGCATAATTAAAAACCAGGTTTAAATAGTTTCGAAAATTGGAATAGGAATCATCAAATTTCGCAGACTGATGAAACTTCACGCGATCTTTTAATTCGGTGGTTCGCATGCCTTTTTTAAAATCATTCCAAGATAACTTTTGGCCAGAAGTAAATTCAAAAACAATTTTATCATACTCTTTTTTCGACCATAAATGTTCTGCATACAACCGAATCCACGCATCGGCACATTGTTGCAAATCTTTCTCGCCAACATCAATTTTTAAGATTGCCGCATGATTGTTCTGCTTTGAAATCGGAATCTGCTGATAATCGCGAATAGGAAAATTTTCGGGATACAAAGGAAAATTCACAAGAAAATCACCAAACGAACCTGGTTGTTCTTTAATCCAGACGTATCCTCTTGGTGGCTGAAAACGACTGCGAATGGTTGATTGGGTATAATCTACATCTAAGTTGCGCGTAATTTCTTCTACTTGCGAGAATGCAAAAGCGCTTACAAAAAGCGTAAAAAGGCATAGAAAACGCATCATCACAAAAGAAATCTTTCAATTCAACTCAAAATTAATGCAATATTTACGCAATACCAAATCTATTCTAATTCATAATTAATATATTTGAGTGTTTAAACGATGAAGCGCGCGATCTATCTTCTATTTTTCAACTTTGGTTCTGTTCTGGTTTTTGCTCAGCAGGACAGTATTTTTGTTCAAGCCAAAGTTCATGAAAATCTTCGCGAAGTATCTGTTGTACAAGAAATTTCTTACGAAAACACCACAGGAAAACCATTACAACAACTTAAACTTTTAAATTGGATTTCCGCATACAAAAACCGAAAAACATCTTTATTAAAACGACAATTAGAAGATCGAAAAAGAGATCTTTACTTTGCTGATAAAAACGATTTGGGAAATCTTAAAAGTTTAGAAATCCAAATTAATCAATCTTCTTTTTTAAACTTAGATCTTAATCGACAGAATTTTTTAATTCCACTTTCAAAACCTTTGCAGAACGGAGAAAAAATTCACATCAAATTGAATTATACGCTCCAACTTCCACAAAGAAAATTTACAGGTTACGGTACCGATGGCAAAGAAATCAGCTTTAAATATTTCTTCCTAGTTCCCGATCAATCTGCCAAGATGAGTGATGGAGAAAGACCTTTTTTAAATATTGAAGAAAATCAAACTTCAAATATTTTTTGGAAAGTACTGTTCGATCTTCCTACAAACTATTTTAGCAAAAGTAATCTTCCCGAAACATATCCCAATTATTACGAAGGTGTTTTAAAAAACGATCCTGAATTTTTAATTACACAAGAAAATTACCCCAAAAATCAATTCGAAATTAATGGCAAAAACATCTTGGTTGATTTTGGATACTCGCTAAACGCTGATGAACAGGAACATTTGGAATTTTATCTTCCTTTGCATTTACAATTTATCGCAGGGAAAACCGGTTTAATTCCGAGTAAGATTTTCATTACCCGAAAATTTAAAAAAGAAGAAGATTTTATCGGCAATGATGATCTTAAGTTCTGGAAATTTCGTTATTCGCTATTTTCAACTGCGGAAAATGTGGATATGGATTATTTTGGAATTGTTGCTAAAAGTGTTTTAAACCAGAAATTGGTGTACGATAAAAATCGTGATCATTGGTTAATCAACGGATTAAAAAGTTATCTGGAATACGATTACTTGCAAAAGTTTTATTCAGATAAAAAACTTTTAGGTAACCTACCTGAAGAAGCCAATATTTTCGGCATGAAACCGCTGAAAATGTTTAATGCATCCAAACTAAAATTAACCGATCGTTACGGGTTGTCCTATCAATATATTGCCAGTGAAAATTTAGATCAGAAAATTACAGAACCCTTTTCCAAACTCAGCAATTTCAATAAAACAGCCATTAGTCATTTCGAAATGGGAAGTTTATTAGGTGTGATTTCGGACAAAATGGGAACTTCGAATTTCGATACTTTTCTGACGGAATATCTTTTAAAACAAAATTCAACAAAAATTAATACTCAGGAATTTTTGAATGAACTTTCTTTAGCTTCAAATACTTCATCGAACTTTTTATATGAATTTATTTCCAGGAAACATCGGGTAAATTTGAAATTGAAAAAGTTTAGAAAAGAGGATGAAAATTACGCCGTAACCATTCAGAAAAATACGCCGGAAAATCTTCCTTTTAAAATTGAAACAGAAGAATTAAATGGCGACACGAGGGAATATTGGTTCGATACCCAAAACCATCACAATAAAAGCGAATATCAAATTCCGCAATCCGACGCCACCAAAATTTTGTTGAATAATGATTACATCTTTCCTGAAAGCAATTACCGCGATAACTATCTGTATACCAAAGGTTTTTTCGCAAATAAAAAGCGCATTAAACTGAAACTTTTTCGTGATATTCCCAATCCCGAATACAATGAAATTTATCTCAATCCGAAGTTAACATTCAACGCGTACGATAATGTGCTTTTGGGATTAAATTTTAGAAACACCTCCTTATTTCGAAGAAAATTTGCGTATTCTTTTACGCCCTATTTTAGTACAGGAACGGGAATGTTAACAGGTTCTGGAGGAATCTCATACACGTTTATGCCCGCAGAATCTTTTTTCAGATTTTGGCAGGTAGGCGTTTCGGGATCGTATTTCCATTATGATTACGATTTAAGTTATTCAAAATTCAGCGCTTTTAGCACCATTAATTTTACGAAAAACCCAAGAAGCGACATCAATAGAAGTCTAAGTTTTTCCTACAATTATTTCGAAAAAGATTTAACGCCAAAACTTATTGCCGAAAATGAATACGGAAAGTACAATCTTTGGAATGCGAATTACAATTACCACGATCAACGCGCCATTCACGAAAATTATGTAGGTGGCGGAGTTCAGTGGATGGAAGATTTCTTTAAACTTTCCGCCGAAGCGTATTATCGCTGGGAATATGCCAAAAATAAAAAAATTAGTTTTCGACTTTTCGGTGGCTATTTTTTAAACAATCAAACCAAAAATTCACTTTTTAATTTTGGAATTTCGAAGGTTTCGAACTACGCATTTTCCTATGGTTTAATTGGTCAAAGTGCGACCTCTGGAATTCTTTCTCAACAAATGATTCTTGCCGACGGCGGTTTTAAATCGTACGTTGGCGGTTCGGCTAATCAATGGATTGGCGCATTAAATATCGATTCAAACGTTTGGAAATGGTTTAATATTTATGCCGATGCGGGAATGTACAAAAGTAAACTTCAAAATGCAGAGTTTATTTGGGACAGTGGTGTAAAATTGGCGGTAATTCCCGATTTTCTTGAAGTGTATTTCCCAATTCAAAGTTCGTTAGGTTTTGAGCCCTCTTTCAATGATTACGGAAAGCGCATTCGTTTTACGTTGGTTCTTAATTTCGGAGCGATAACAAATTATTTTCGTCGTGGTGTTTTTTGAGGATTGAGAATGTTTAGGATTCAATACATTATTCTTATTTACGATTCAAGAAGTTTTAACTCTTTACGATTTGTGAATTTAAAATCTATTCAAAACGGACTCGCTTCTTACACTCTTTGAACTGTTGTTCATTCTTTAATAAATGAGAAAAAGGATATTCTGCGACTCTCAATTTTCCACTCAAATTGTAAAAATAAAAAAGCCACCCAAAAAAGGTGGCTTCGAATGATTGATAATGAAATCAATTATTTTTTGATGATTTTCTGAGAAACTCCAGCACCATTTACAAGGTAAACCCCTTTTGGTAGTGCAGAAAGATCTAAAGAAGTATTGGCATCCACTTTAGCTTCTTTTACTAACTGACCGTTAAGGTTGAAGATTTTAACATCTGCCGCTTTAGCAAAAACCAAAACATCAGCAACGCTTGTATTTTTCACCAATGAAGCTTTACCTGCATTTACCGTTGCAACTGCAAGAGATCCATTTATCATTACGTTATCAATATCAAGATTGTATGCTGCATCTTTACCTACTTTTAAAGCAAAGAAATTATCTGTAGTTGCAGTGTTAAGATCACTAATACCCGCTAAATCTAAAGTAACTTTTACCCACTGTCCTTCAGTATTAATAGTTCCGGCATATTGGTTACTTGCAGTAGCTTCGATTGTAGCATCAGTACTTCCTAAATCCCCAACATTGAATTTATAATAAGAAGTTGCATTATAAAGGTTGATAGATAGCGACTTCGCAGAAGTACCTTTTACCAAAAAAGTAATATCTGTAATGGCTTGAGGCGCATCTGCAGGCGCGAAAGAAGTGAACACATAATCATTAGCTGAAGGCGTTCCTTCAATATGTAAAGAATTGGTGTTGTTATACCCTAACCCTACTCCTTGAGTTGCGTAATCTTTAATTCCATAACTGTTTACTCCACTTTGGAATTCAGACCAGTTTTCAAAATCAGCTCCAGCGAAAGCTTTTGTTTGACCAAATGTTGCCACTGACAGCATTGCCACTGCGCAAATTGTAAAGATCTTTTTCATTGTTTTTATATTTAAAGGTTAATAAAAATTTATTTAATTTTCTTATTCATTTTCACGCTTAGTAAAAATAAACGGTGGATTACAAATATAACTTTTTTTTACTATTTTTTTGAAATTCAACGATTCTCGACCAGTAAAGACTTTCCTTACAAAAGAGAACAATTGCTAAACTCCAAAACGAGTCTTCAATCTCGTACAACAAAGTACTTTTGTTTTTTATTCACTGCAAATCGCTCTGTAGTTTAAAAAATTCATCCACTTGAACTACAAACTCAAAATAATCATAACGCTTAGAAAAGGAAATAAAATTACACATTTCTTAAAACGTTTCATGCTCATCTTGTTCTGCAAATTTAAATATATTTAGGATTATTTAAAATGAAAAATCGTTTATTAACAATTAATTATTATTCGCTACAGAGCATTATTTATGGGTAAAAACGAGATATTCAGAAGCATTTAAATTTAATTGAATTTCTGGTGATAAATTCCAGTTTTCACCATCAAAAACATTAAAATACTGTCCCGAAATTGAATTATCATTAATATTGAATTTTACAGAATTTTTTGAAAGATTCAAAATAACCAAAACTTCATCATTCCCTTTCTTTCTTTTATAGGCAAGAATCTTATCGTCGGCGTTGGTTGGAATCATAACGGTACTCACTTCTGCATCACCACCTCTTAATGCCGGATGTGTAGATTTTAAATTCAACAATGTTTTATAAAAATCCGAAAGTTGCTGATGCGTTCCCCATTCGATAGGATCTTTCTCGAAAAACTCAAGTCTTTTTAAATTCGGTTGCTCTTGTCCGGAATACAACAAAGGCACGCCATTCCAAGTGGCGGAAAATACAGCAAGCGGTTTTGCAATTAATCCATATTTTTCGTACTCGGTACCATTCCAAGAATTTTCGTCGTGATTTGCAGTAAACCATGCTCTCATTGAATCATCTCCAATAGCGGAATATTTAAAAAGCAAATCTTTTAAATCCTGAAGCGGAAGATTTTTTTCGTAATATTCTTTTGTTTTATGCATCCAAGTCCAAGAGTAGCTGGCATCAAAAACTTTTCCGTATTCGGGAGTTTCCAGTTCATCAAACTCACCAAGCCAAAATAAAGGTTTAAGTTGTTCCACTTCAGGACGTGCTTGCTGCCAAAAATCAACTTCTACCCAACTTGCCAAATCGCATCTAAATCCATCAATATTGGTTTCTGTAACCCAGAACTTCATAGCATCAATCATTGCTTCACGCATTTTAGGATTGCTGTAATCAAGTTCAATAATATCGTCCATTCCAGATGCAATATGGAAACTTCCATCTTCATCGTGCAGATAAAAATCTGGATTCGTCTTGGTCCAAACATGATCCCAACCTGTGTGATTCGCTACCCAATCGATGATAACGTGCATTCCCAATTTGTGCGCTTCGTCTACAAGATTTTTAAAATCTTCCATTGAGCCAAATTCAGGATTAATCGAGGTGTAATCATACGCTGCATACGGACTCCCTAAACTGCCTTTCTTGTTTTGTTGTGCAATGGGCGTTATGGGCATAAACCAAATGGTTTCCACACCCATATTTTTTAATCGTGGAAGATGCTTTTCGAAAGCCTTAAATGTTCCTTCCGGAGTGTATTGTCTTACGTTTACTTCATAAATATTAGTGGTATGCTTCCACTCGCTTGGGGGTACATTCATGGTGGTTATTTTTTTAGTAGTGGTGCAGGAAATAATTCCTAAGCCGATAATTGCCAGAAGAATAAGCTTTCTCATAAATAGTGATTTTTACAAAAATACGGATTGTTTGCCTAATTCGTCATGCGGAATATCAGAATTTTGATAAGATTTATTTAACCGCATTATTTGCCGATTTTTCATCATTTCCATTTCACAAAAAAAACGAATCTTACCCTTCGAAAAACCACTAAACAAATCGTTATTAAAAGCATTATACTGTGTATTTCTTTATTTTCTTCTTACCTTTGGTTTACGCAAAAGCATCAGAAAAAATGAATTTAAAACAGATTTTAGTTGGTTTATCCTTGCTATTAACCACCTTTTCATACGCACAAAACAAATTAATTGCGTACGACGCAGAACTTACCCAAGCAAAATATCCTTTTCCGGTTCATTTTAAAACATTGAACGCTCAAGAGCAACAATTGAAAATGGCGTATATGGATGTACAACCACAAAAACCCAATGGTAAAACGATAGTATTATTGCATGGTAAAAATTTTAATGGTTCGTATTGGGAAAAAACAGCAAAAGCACTCTCTGAAAATGGATTTCGAGTAATTATTGCGGATCAAGTGGGATTCGGAAAATCATCAAAGCCAAAACAATATCAGTTTTCTTTTCATCAATTAGCAGAAAACACAAAGTCGATTTTAGACAGTTTAAAAATTGAAAAATTCCAGATTCTAGGACATTCGATGGGTGGAATGCTTGCCACAAGAATGGCGTTAATGTACCCTGAAAATGTTGAGAAACTTATTTTAGAAAATCCGATTGGTTTAGAAGATTACAAACTTTTTGGAACGTATCAAGACATCGATAAACAATATAAAAGTGAATTGAAGAAAAATTTTGATGCGTATAAGAAATATATGGACGAGTTTTATTTCGATCATAAATGGAAACCAGAATACGATGAACTTTTGAATTACGTTGCAGGTTGGACAATCTCCAAAGATTTCCCGATTACAGCTTGGAATGCGGCTTTAACTTCGGATATGGTGTATACACAGCCTGTAGTGTACGAATTCGAGAAACTAAACGTCCCCACTTTATTAATCATTGGAACCCGCGACAGAACCGCAATCGGAAAAGCATTTGCCCCAAAAGAGTTACAACCTTTAATGGGACAATACCAACTTTTAGGGAAAGAAACGCAGAAGAAAATTAAAGGATCACAGTTAGTGGAACTTGACGGCGTTGGCCATTTACCCCATGTTGAAGTCTTCGATCGCTTTATACAACCCCTTTTACAATTCGTTAAAAATTAGTCGTTTCACTGGTTTTGATGCGGTAAACGTTCCTTGTAGAGTTTGATGATTTCTGCAATTTCACCAATATTGAATTTCAGAAATGATTCTTGTATACGAAAGCTTTTTCCGTTGATAATTAAAATCTTTTGTTCCTCGACTTCTCGGCTTGGCGAAGAATTTCCTTTGGTAGGAAGCACATTATAGGTGAGAAACTTTTTCCCAACACGAAAATCATAAATGCTGTTCCATGCGAAAAAATCATTCTCGTTCATGGTAATCCCCTTTTCATCAAGGCGAATAACACTTTTCTTGGAAGATTTCCATAGTCGAAAAATCAATAAAATCAACAATACCGCACTATACAGTAGGTAAATCCCAAGAAAAACCTGCTGCATTTTTCCTTCATTTTGCCCAACGACAGGTTGATCCTGAACTTCGCCAAAAACCATAATGAGAAATGGACTTCCCGCTAACCAAAGCAAAAAGTATCTTTTAATTATTTTTATGGGAACTTCCTTAATAAGGATTGATGCATTTTGCATTCGGAAATGTATTGAAGTAAAAAACTTTGCCAAAGCTCTAAAACTTTGGCAAATAAGATAATCGACATATCGGTAAAATTCGAAATAAATTATTTAATAATTTTCATTTCATTCAAAAGCCATTTGGCATTTGCGTATTTATCGATTATAAATAAAATATATTTGGTATCTACCATAATATTTCTACACAACTTCGGATCGTAATTAATATCACTCATTGTTCCTTCCCATTGACGGTCAAAATTTAATCCCACTAAATTTCCATTCGCATCCAAAGCAGGACTTCCTGAATTTCCACCTGTGGTGTGATTGGTTGCTGTAAAGTTAACAGGAACATCACCGGACTTATTTTTATACACGCCATAATCTTTGGAATTGTACAACTGGATAAGTTTTTGAGGAACATCAAATTCATAATCACCTGGAACATACTTTTCCATCACGCCAGAAAGATGGGTTTGATAACCATAATACAATGCATCTTTCGGGTTCGAGCCAGCAACTTTCCCATAAGCTACACGAAGTGTGGAATTGGCATCAGGGAAAAATTTTCTTTCCTTATCGGTTTCCAGCATTTGCGCCATATATTTTTTCTGAAGCGCATCAATTTGTTGCTGATATTCTACAAACTTAGCATCGGTGTTAGTGGTGTACGCATTCCGAAGTTCAGATGCTAATTTATAAAACGGATCTTTTTTAATTTCGGTTACAAAATTGGGATCATTTAAAATTCCATCTAAATCAGAATATGTGGTTTTGCCATTCAAAGAACCTCTTCCACTGATGATTGATTTTTTGGACCAATCTTCAAAAAGAATTTCATTTTTATTAGCATCAGAAAACTGGGAAAAACCTTGCGGTAACGCAGCTGCATTATTTTTTTGCTGATAAAGCGCTACCACTTTTGCAGCAACTTTCGCATCCAAAGCACCGTCGTAATCTTTGTACATACCAGAAAGAAAATCAACATAACGCTGTTGTGTATTGGCATCGAGTTTTCCAGCTTCTTTCATTTCTGTAAGCGTAATGAAATAATTAGCAAAACGAAGTGTTTCTGCATTTCGGGTAACCTCAGAATAGTACGCTCGGTTGAGCGCGTAAGGTGCTTGTGCATTATACAAAGACGTCAACTCCGCTAAAGTTGTTTTAATTTGAGGGTTTTTAGCAATGAGGGTTTGCTCGTACGCTTTCTTTTTTTCTACAGCATTGGATTTTTTTAAACCTTCAACTTCGCCCATCCATTTTTTCCAATAATTCGCAATGGAAGCATATTTTGATGCATATTTAATTTTCGTTGCAGGATCTGCACGCATTTTTTCGTCAAGCGTTTTTAACGCAACATCACGAACAGAAATCATCGCAGGATCGGTATCGTTCACAATTTTTTCTACCGCGATGGAGGGAAGATATTCCTGCGTTCTTCCAGGGAAACCAAATACAAAAGTAAAATCGCCCTCATTTTTATCTTTTATCGATACGGGCAGAAAATGCTTCGGAACGTATGGAACATTGTCTTTTGAAAACTCCGCTGGCTTGTTGTTTTTATCCGCGTAGATTCTAAACATTGAAAAATCCCCTGTATGACGAGGAAAAACCCAATTATCGGTATCAGAACCAAATTTACCAATTGAACTTGGCGGAGCGCCCACTAAACGAATATCTTTATAGGTTTCAATTACATAGGCATAGTATTTATTACCGTAATACATTGGTTTAACTACGATTTTTTGGTAATCTTCGATTTTTTGAGAATTTTTGTAGGCTTCTGAATTCGCCTTTACTTTCGCCTCCAATGCGTCTCCGGTAAGAGTTTCAGTTCCTGGTAAAATTTGATCCGAAACATCTTTTATATCTACAATAAAATCAACTGTAACTCCAGGATTCGGAAGTTCTTCTGCCATATTTTTAGCCCAGAAACCATCAGCCAATAAATTCTTTTCTACAGTTGAATGCGACTGAATATTATCGTAACCACAATGATGATTGGTTAAAAGCAAGCCTTTTGGTGAAATAATTTCTGCAGTACAACCTCCGTCGAACTGCACCACAGCATCTTTAATACTTGGTTTTTCGGTATTGAAAATTTCTTTTGCAGAAATCTTCATTCCCATTTCTTTCATTTCTTTTTCGTTCACTTCTGTGGGAATCCACATTCCGCCGTATTGTTGCGCCCATCCGAAACCAAAGGTGAAGAACGCCGCAGCAACAAAAATCTGTTTTCTGATCATAAAAAAATTTGTGCCGAATTTACAAATAAAATTCGAAGTCGCACCGAAGGTGTTCACCCGTCAGCTTTCTATAAAAGTAAGTTTTACGCTTATTTTAAATTGAATTGAGAACTTAAAAGTGAAGCTCAACAGAATTTCTATTGTGCAAGTACATTTCGCATTTTGCGGTACTCATTCGGGCGCATTCCCATTATTTTCAAAAACATTGTACTAAAAGTCGGAACACTGTTATACCCTACTTTGCTGCATATTTCTTTTATTGAAAAGTTTGATCCAATGAGGAGATCTATCGATTTCAAAATTCTTAGAATCGTAAAATACTCAATAAAACTCATAGAAACATCGCTTCTAAACATCCTTGTAATCGATCTGGAACTGCAGCCAAATTTCTCCGAAATAGAACGCAACGTAACACCTAATTCCTGGTTTCTGTTCATATATTCGGTAATATCCATCAAAATTTTACTCTTAGGATACGGTAATGAAAGATGAATTTCTTGACCTTCGGAAAGTGAAAGTAAATATTTGAAAGATTTAGCGACGGTCATTTCGCTAACATTTGAAACGGGAATATCACCCTCAAACTTTTTAAGGTATACCAACAAATTCAACACTAAGTCGTTTGCAGGATAAATGGCCGTTTTTCGATAGAAGCGATTTTCTCTTTTCTGAACTGGAAAATAAATATTTCGCATGATTACTTTTTCCGAACTCATTTTAATACTATGGGCAGTTTTTGCCGGAATCAACATAAAATGGCGTGATGGCAGAAAATAAGTTTTCCGTGCCACCGTTACATACACCATACCACCTTCTGTATACAGAAACTGAGTTTTATCATGACGGTGATTAAATACTTGATCTTCCCCTAACGAACCTTGATAAATGTAGTAGGAATCGGGGATACGGTCGACTTCGGTTTCGTAATAATGCGTTTTCATATCACGTGAAATTAGCTTGGCTCAATTTAATAATTATTAGTCATATTTTGATATTTTTTTGTGTTCATATTTCGTTAATATTGTAACCTATGAACATGACATCTGAACTGATTTCCCAAAACAATATGAAGATTGATTTGGCCAAAAAGAGAATTCTTGCGGAAGATTTGCATCATTTGATTACTGATTCAGATTCCGCATCCACATACATTCAAAATGGGATGGTTGTGGGAACGAGTGGATTTACAAGAGCAGGCGACAGCAAAGCGATTTTAGCATCTGTGGCCAAAAGAGCGCTTTCCGATCCACTAAAAATTACCTTAATTACAGGCGCTTCCCTTGGCCACGATACCGATGCCCATCTTGTGGAAGCTGGCGTATTATACAAAAGAATGCCTTTCCAAGTGGATCCCGTTTTACGAAAAGCAATTAACAAAGGCGAAGTATATTTTATAGATCAACACTTGAGTGAAACGGCAGAACTTGAGCAAAACGGTCACCTTCCCAAGATCAACGTAGCGGTTATTGAAGCTGCAATGATTACCGAAAATTACGGAATTGTGCCAACCACATCCGTTGGAAACTCACTTACATTCGCAGAAATGGCGGATCAAGTGATTATCGAAATTAACACTTCTGTTCCTACCTCGGTTTATGGTGTTCACGATATTTGCACCTCCAACAACTATCCGAATAAACATGCTTTCCAAATTGATAAAGCATCTGATAGAATTGGAACACAAGAAATTAGAATCGATCCTAAAAAGATTGTCGCCATTGTTGTTACCGATACGCCAGATACCCCAGCTCAAATCGCTGAGCCCGACGAAAAAACAATTGCGATATCGCAACACATTCTTCAGTTTTTGCAAAATGAAGTTGATGAAGGGAGAATGGGAACTTCACTAATGCCATTGCAAGCTGGAATTGGAAAGGTTGCAAATGCGGTACTTACTGGCTTTAAACATTCTAAATTCAGAAATTTAACGATGTATTCTGAAGTCCTTCAAGACAGTACTTTTGAATTGATTGATGACGGTATATTGGATTTTGCTTCTGCTTCTTCGATTACCGTTTCAAGCGAGTGCCAGAAGAGGATTTTAGCCGATTTCGATAAATACAAAGAAAAAATTGTTTTGCGCCCGCAAAACATCAGCAATGCACCAGAAATTATTCGTCGTTTAGGAACCATCGCCATTAATACTGCAATTGAGTTTGATATTTACGGAAATGTAAACTCCACCCATCTTAGCGGAACAAAAATGATGAATGGTATTGGAGGTTCTGGAGATTTTGCAAGAAATTCTTACCTCAGCATTTTTGTTACCCAAGCAGCTTCTAAAAACAACAATATTTCGCACGTTGTACCAATGGTTTCCCATACCGACCATACGGAGCACGATGTGGATATTTTAGTAACAGATATTGGTTTAGCAGATCTTAGAGGAAAGTCGCCAAGAGAAAGAGCGGTAGAAATTATTACCAATTGTGTACACCCTGAATACAAAGATCAAATGTGGGATTATTATAATCGCGCAGTGAGTACAAGAGGTGGCCACACGCCTCATATTCTTGAGGAAGTATTTTCTTGGCACCGCCATTTTGACGAACATCAAACGATGAATTTAATGAAGTAAAAAACCGATTATTCTAGCGTATCAAATTTTATCTTATATTCATGAAAGCTGCTTCGAATTATTGAAGCAGCTTTCTTTTTAATGATAATATTTTTAAAAATTGAAACTTTCTAGTGAAAAAAGATTTCGTTTTTTTTCTTTAAAAACGTTTTTTTGAATTTATTTAAACTTCATATTTTGAATTCGAACCGCATTTAAAATTGCGAGTAAAGCGACGCCGACATCGGCAAAAACCGCTTCCCACATGGTCGCTAAACCACCTGCACCAAGTATTAAAACAATTGCTTTAACTCCGAATGCAAGAATAATATTTTGCCAAACAATTTTTTTGGTTTCCTTGCCAATTTTAATTGCCATCGGAATTTTGGAAGGTTGATCATCTTGAATAACAACATCAGCTGTTTCAATAGTCGCATCCGAACCTAAACCGCCCATTGCAATCCCAACATCACTTAAAGCAACCACAGGAGCATCATTAACGCCATCGCCCACAAATGCAACACTTTCGCCTTTTGCCTTTATTTCTTTAACTTTATTTACTTTGTCTTCCGGAAGCAAATCGCCAAAAGCACTTGGAATCCCCAATGTTTTTGCAACAGCATTTACCACAGCAGTTTTATCACCACTCAACATTGTCGGTTTAACGCCTAATTTTTTCAATTCTGAAATCGCATGCGCAGAATCTTCTTTAATATGATCCGAAATTGTAATGTAGCCTGCAAATTTACCATCAAAACCAAGCGCAATTAATGTTTCCGTAAATTGTGAAACATCAACAGAATATGGTATTTTGAATTTATCTAAAAGTTTAAAATTTCCTGCGAGAAAATCTTTCCCATCAATACTTCCTTTTAAACCGTGACCGGCGATTTCCTCTATATTTTCCATTTTAATGGAATGATTGATCTCCCCAGCATATTCGTGAACTGCCGTAGCGATTGGATGGGTTGATTTGCCTTCGATAAAATTGAGAAACTTCAAGATTTCTTCTTTGTTGAATCCAGGTTCAATAACCACATCTTTCACTTTAAAAACACCTTCCGTCATGGTTCCAGTTTTATCCATCACCACATTTTTGATGTCCGCTAAAATATCAAGAAAATTACTTCCTTTAATGAGAATTCCATTTCTACTTCCTGCTCCAATTCCACCGAAATAACCAAGCGGAATAGAAATTACCAAAGCACAAGGACAAGAAATTACCAAGAAAATTAATCCTCTTTTAAACCATTCTGCAAAAACATAATCGTCTACAAAAACATACGGAACAAATGTGATTAAAACCGCTAATAAAACAACAATTGGCGTATAAATTTTCGAAAATTTACGAATAAAAAGTTCTGTTTTCGCTTTCTGAGAAGTGGCATTTTGAACCAGTTCTAAAATTCTCGATAATTTGGAATCTTTAAATTCCTTCCGAATAATTACTTCGGAAACAGAATTTAAATTAATCATTCCAGCTAAAACTTCATCTCCTTTATTTTTGGTATCGGGTTTACTTTCTCCCGTAAGCGCAGCCGTATTGAACGATGCCGCGTTTGAAGAAAGCTCGCCATCCAACGCTAATTTTTCACCAGGTTTTAATTGAATAATTTGACCAATTTGTGCAGTTTCTGCCTTAATGGTTTTGGGTTGATTGTTTTCTAGAATGGTAACCTCATCTGGACGTTGATCCAGCAATGTTTTAATATTGGTTTTAGCTCTGGTAACTGCAATATCTTGAAAGGCTTCGCCCACCGCATAAAACAACATTACGGCAACTCCTTCCGGATATTCACCGATAGCAAAAGCGCCAATGGTCGCGATTGACATCAGGAAAAACTCAGAGAAAAAATCACCAAATCGAATACTTTCTACCGCTTCTTTCATCACAGGTAAACCTACGGGAATATAGGCAACGATATACCACGCCAAGCGCACCCAACCACTGAACCAATTCTGCGGAATCCAATAATCAAAAGCAATACCCAACATCAACAATACAAAAGAGATGATCGCTGGAATAAATAATTGGAAAGTAGTTTTATTACTATCACCATGCGAATGTTCGTGATTGTGGTTGTGATTATGTTCTTCTTTTTCATCTGCAGCGCAACAGTTAGCGCTTTTAGAAGAAACTTGACTTTTTCTATTTTCGGAATCGTCGTGAGAACAGCATTGCTTAGACATAATTTCTAATTTTAAAACAAATATAGTGCAAGTAAAAATGCAATACTATTGCAAAGAAAAAGTATACAACTTCCAACATTAAAACGGTTTACATCGTCTTCAAATCCCGGCAATCTTTACAAGTCCCACTGGCGAGAAATTTAAATTCCTTGAAATCGTAGTTTTCGGGGAGATGAATCTTTTCAAAGCTTACACTTTCCAGGCAAGTGGTTTTTCCACATTCTGTACAATAAAAATGCAAGTGAAGATCGTGATGATGGTCGCCATCGCAAGCGTCGTGACAAAGCATGTATTTCGTGGTGTTATTTTCCTGAATGCTATGGACAATTCCGTTTTCCTCAAACGTTTTCAATGTTCTGTAAATCGTGGTTCGATCGGCATGTTCAAAATGGCTTTCAATTTCTGAAAGAGACATTCCGACGTGCTGAGAACTCAGCATTTCATACACCAAAATCCGCATGCTCGTTGGTTTGGTGTTTTTATTCAAAAGCCGTTCTTCGGTATCTTTTTTCATCTTTTAAAAGTAAAAAATTAAATCAACCTTGTCAAGGTATTGTCATTCAAAACAAAATTCCTTGACAAGGTTATAGTTTAATGTTCGTGTTCGCCTCCGTTGGTTAGAGTAGCATTCACAAAAAATGCACCTTTTACCACAATTTCAGCATTGGCAGGAATCTCTTTCACTGGTGTGATGGCGGTAAAACCCATTTCAGAAAAACCTTTTGCAACTTCAATTTTTTCAAAATTCAACGTTTTTTCACGATGATCTTCTTTTCCTTTTTCTGTGTTTTCGTTTTCATCGTGATCATCGACTTTCTCGTTGGTTTTTACAAAAATGTAAAATTTCCCATCGGCTTCGGCAATTGCTTCATCCGGAACCGCTTGTTTCGCGGTTTTTGCCATTCCCACAACGCCGGTAATATTCATTCCATCAATTAAACCTGTTTTATTGCCGAGAACGCGACAGTGAACGGAAATTGTTTTGCTGTCGTTTTCGAAAGAATCGCCGATACTATACACTTTAGCAAGATATTCGGTTTCTGGATTATTGGTGAGGCGAAAAGTAACTTCTTGTCCCACCTTCATTTTGGGTAAGTCTTTTTCAAAAATCTGTAAATCAAGGTGAATTGCATTGTTGTTGAGAATTTCCGCAACGGGAACTGAAACATCCACATAGGTTCCAATTTGTGCAGCAATACTGCTGATGGTTCCCGAAATCGGAGCTGTAATCACCAAACCTGAACGGAAATTTCCATTGCTTACAGAACCCGGACTAATCCCCATGAGTTGCAACTGACGTTGAAGGGAAGCACGTTGTGTTCGCAATGTTTTCAGTTCGGTGCTTGCACTTTGAAGGTTTTTCTTCGCGCCTGCATCATTATTGAAAAGTTCTGTTTGTCTGCGATATTCTTGTTCCGCATACGTAATTCGGCTGTTCACCGTTAAATATTGTTCTTGAAGTTGAATAAATTCAGGATTGGAAATTGTGGCAATTACTTGTCCTTTCTTTACGTAATCGCCTACCTGAACGCGAATGCTTTTAATCACACCGCCATACAAAGAAGTTACAGTTGCCTTATTGTCGTTGGGAACACGCAGATTTCCGTTGGCTTTTATAAGGGCACCAAGGTCTTTCATTTCGATGGTTCCGAAGGTAATTCCCACCGTTTTGATCTGCTCCTCCGTTAAACTTGCAATGTTGGAAGATTCTTCTTCGTGAGCGGCTTCGGTTTTTACTTCTTCTTTATTTTCAGTCGGTTGTTCTTTATAGCAGCTCAACAAAAGTGATGCGATTAAAAAACTATATATAATGCTATGTTTACGTTTCATTTTAACGGTTTAAAATTGAATTGATGGTGATAACAGATTGATTGACTTGCTGAATGGATTCCAAATATTTCAGCTGAATATCGGTGGCAGTTTGCAATGCAAACAGGTATTCCACGTACGAAATTTCGCCGGTTTTGTAACCGAGTTGTGCTGCTTTTACAATTTTATCAGCGTTTGGAATGGCTTGATTCACATAATATTCATATTGCTGAACATCTTGTCCGTATTGATTAAAAGCATTTTGAAACTGAACATTCAACTGTTTTTCCTGAAATTTTGCATTGCTTTCTACAACTTGCTTTTGATATTCTAAAGATTGAATTCGAGATTTCGTAGCACCAAACGTAATCGGAATTGCCACACCAATAGAAGCTGATGTAAAACGATTTAAACCATTATAATATTTCTCTACCCCATTTTTTACATGGTCGCCAATGATGGACTGACTTACAGCTCCAATACTGAATTCTGGCAATCCTTCTGATCTTTCAATCGCTTGATTTTTCTCCAAAACCTGCATTTCCTGATACAACGCTTTAATGTTGGGATTGGAAGCAATCAACCTGCTGTCCAAAAGATATTCCGCTTTTAAAGGTTCGTATTTTTCTGATAAAGCAATTTTGAAATCTTCTTTGGCATTGAGTAAAATCCTTAAATTTTGATAAGCGTTTTTGAGATAAACCTCATTTTGTTTCAACAATAAATTGATTTCACCTTTTTGGGTTTCGGCGGTGTTGATTTCAATTTTTTTGATGTCGCCAGCATTGTACCGAACGGTTGCTATTCGAATAAAATCCTGATACAAACTGTCTAAACTTTTCAGTTTCGTTTTGTTGAATTCCAGATTTTCTATTTGATAAAAATAAGTGCGAACTTGCTTCGCCAATTCGTTAGCAGAAATCTCTTTTTGAATTTCTTTTCCTTTAATTTCTTCGGAAATCAGTTCTCTTCTCGCCCTAAAAATCGTGGGAAAAGGGATACTCTGAGAAATGGAGAACGAATGATCGAACTTGGGTCCGTTATTTTGTCCGAGTTCCGCATCAAGATTCAGTTTCGGCAATTCATTGATCGTTCCTTTCAACGCTTCCGAGGATTGAATATCTAAATCTTTTGCCTGCATCACCGGATTGTTTTTCAAAGCTAAGTCCGTTGCTTCCTGAACTGTTAACGTTTGCGATTTCAGCGATTGACTCAAGAATAAAAATCCAAGAACCAAAATGGTTGCAACAGGTTTT
This sequence comes from Bacteroidota bacterium, assembly GCA_023422635.1. GTDB lineage: Bacteria > Bacteroidota > Bacteroidia > Flavobacteriales > Weeksellaceae > JAFAGO01. The sequence goes on along the minus strand of JAFAGO010000052.1, from coordinate 209 downwards.
GTATTCATCTTTTTAAAATTGATTTTTGAATTAAAAATAATATACAACAAAGGCAAAACGAAAAGCGTTAAAAACGTTGCCGTAATCAATCCACCAATCACCACGGTGGCTAAAGGTTTCTGAACTTCTGCGCCTGCTCCCGTTGAAATCGCCATCGGCAAAAATCCTAATGAAGCTACAGTTGCCGTCATTAAAACCGGTCGAAGTCG
>JAFAGO010000048.1 GCA_023422635.1 Bacteroidota bacterium | reverse complement strand
AATAAAATAAATAGGAAATAAAGAAAAAGTGGTTTAATTTTTTTCATACATTTTTTGTTTTTAATGTGTTTATAAATATTTTTTTGTCAGAATCAAAGGTCTCTTCGGTAAACTATTTCTGCTAACGTCCTGGGTATTGCCGAAGGCGGGGATTTTAGTGCTGAATTTCAATAGAAATACCACAGTTCAAATATAGTACAAAAGCTCAATAGAATTACTTCAGCCCCGCTTTTGGCAATACCTTGTTAGCTGTAGTGCTTTCGACTACTTCAAAAAATCTTTGTCTTTATAAGCTGGATTTGGGTATTTGTAAAAGCCTTCGCCTGTGACAATACCAAGTTTATTTTTATCGATGAAGTTTTCCTTAAAATATTCTACTGTTTTGATTTTTAGTGGGTCTTTGGTAGCATTAGCCGCCATTTTATTGATATTATAAGCGGTTGTAATACCTACCACATCCAAAATTCCGAAAGGACCTAATGGTGCTCCTGTTGCTACCATCCAGGTTTTATCGATGGTTTGTACATCGGCAACTTCTTTTACCAAAAGATTGGTGGCAGCACTTAATAATGGAACCAGCAATGAATTAACAATATAGCCGGGTTGCTCTTTGTGCAAAGGCAAAGCCACCATTCCGATTGCTTTTGCAAAGGCTACTACGTTGTCAAAAACTTTCGGATCCGTTCCCGGATGTCCCATAATTTCGGCAGTATTATGTTTCCAGATATCATTGGCAAAATGCAATGCGACAAACTTTGCAGGACGACCGGTATATGCCGCAAACTGACTTGGCAACATTGTAGAAGAGTTGGTAGCAAAATCTGTCTTTTCGGGGGCAACTTTAGACAACTGTTCATAAAATCCGATTTTAATTTGAGGATTTTCAGGAACGGCCTCAATAACCAAATCTGCATCTTTTACGGCTTCCGCTAAACTGGAACTGTAATGCAGATTTGCTTTTGTTGCATCAATTTGTGCATCTGTCGCATTCAAATCTTGTTTAAATGAGGCGGCTAGAATATCAAACTTGGCTTTGGCTTTTTCCAAAACCTCATCATTGATGTCGTAAACAGTAACATTAAAACCATGAAACGCTGTCTGGAAAGCAATTTGATAACCTAAAACGCCGCTTCCGGCTACGGTTACATTTTTATAGTTCATAATATTTGTATGTAATGATTAAAAAATAAAATGAATAACACAGCCAATATGGGCTGTGTTATTCATTTTCCACTAACTTCTATACGACGTATGAATGGCTTTTGCCAATACATCGGGACGTTTCCAGTATTCCGTAACCGGTGCAACTTTTTTATCTAAATGTAGCAAAGTGTATACCGCAGTTCTTGCCGCACGTACGGAATATTCTTCGGTAAAGACCATATCTTCTGCAATTTCCACAAACTGGCTGATGAGTGCCAAGTTGGTGCTTCCTTCCGGCACCACAGCAGGACGGTCGGATTTGGCTCTCGGTTGAAACAGTGCATCGATATATGGCATCATACAAGGAATCACGTTAATCACGCTGTCTTTGATTTCTTTTTCGTGTTCTTCAAAATGTAAATGATAAATCAGTTCGGTTAAAAGTTCTTCTCCCGTACAATCGATCATCGGTTTTTTCACAAAATCGCCGATTGCATCCGGATATAAACCATAACCCCAAAGAATCGTGGTGTCATCACCTTGTGCTTTGAAGTGCGGTTGCGCTGCTACAACGATGGACATCCGCCAGGAAGAATCTTTAAAAGTCATCAATGCGCCGCTTCCGGGCTTGTTGCCGCTGTATTCTTCAATCAGTTTCAATAAATAATTTCCTTTGAAAGTCGGAGTATAGGAATACCATTTGGTCTCGTCTGGCTTGGTGAAGAACGGATCAGGATTTCCCAATTTGCCCGGTTTTTTGTCGGCAATTTTACGCCAAAGGGCAAAACTTGGCGGATTTCCGGGTAGATATTTTGCCGGTGTTTTATAGTCGCCGTTGTTGGAATTATCGGTGATGCATCCGTTTGTGAAAAATACCAGATCGCCTTCGTTTACTTTGATGATTTCGGTATTGCCTTCTGCGTTGACGCATTCAACTTCGGTTACGGTAATGCTGTCACCTTCTTTGAAATGCAGGTCGGTTACGGTTTTACGCAATGAAAAATCGACATTGTATTTGTCCAGGAATTTTTTCAAAGGTAAAATTACCGATTCGTATTGGTTGTAAGGTGTTCTGGTAACGCCTTCCAATGTTTCGATTCTGGAGAATTCCAGCAGCATCCGCTTCATATAACGTTGAAATTCAAAAATACTGCTCCATTCCTGCCAGGCGAAAGTGGTTTGCCACATATACCAGAAATTGGTGGTGAAGAAATGATCGTCGAACCAATCCCGGATTGTCACGTTATCAAGATCGTTTTCATCGGCAAAGAAGAGTTTGACCATTTTCATACGGTCTTTGGTATCAAATCCCATATCCGTCACCGGAAGTCTTGTTCCTTCTTTGTCAATCAATCTAGCATTGGCATGGGTTGGATTGGCGTGGTCAAAAGCGAGAATTTCATCTTTAACCGAAATATTCGGCACTTCCAACGAAGGTATTCTTGAAGTTAAATCCCAAAAGTTTTCATAGGTTTCTTCATTCAGCATCCTTCCGCCACGGCAGATGAAGCCTTTTTCCTTGCTTCCGGAGCCATCGTTGCTGCCTCCCAAGATTGGTAATGCTTCGATGATGTGGATGTTTTCGCCTTTGAAGCCGCCGTCTTCCACCAAATAAACAGCACCTGCTAAACTTGCTAATCCGCCTCCTACAAAGTAGGCTTGCCTGTTCTGATTGTCTAAACTCATAGTATTTTGGTTTTTAATTTTTTTTTAAATCAGGTTTGCTTCTTTTAAAAGTTGTTCGGCATAAGTACCTTCGATTTTTTTCAATCCATATCTTTCCAATAAAGAAATAAGCCAAGGTACTTCTATGTCCTTCAATGCTTTTTTGTCATTGAGGAAATAAATAGCTTGAAGTAAAACCCGAATATCATACGAACTGGCAAAAACTTCCGGCACACCTCTGTCCACATCCAACAATGTATAAACCGCCTCCATGGCTGTACGAACCGAATATTCTGTAGTGAAAACGGTATCTTTTGGGGTTTCTGCATAGTTTCCGATAAATGCAAGATTTACAGAACCTTCGGGAACTACATTCGGACGGTCCCCCAATGCTCGAGGCATAAAATAAGTTGTGATGTAAGGCATACGGCAGGGAACGGTATTGGCGGCTTTTGCCATATCGGCGATTTCCGTTTGTAGCACACCAATGTGGTACAAAAATTCCTCGCAAAGCTCAATACCGGTACATTCCGTGATTTTTTTCGGAACAAAATTTCCCGGTTTGTCAGAATATAATCCATACACCCATACCACAATCTCGTTTGGTTTTTGAATTTTAAAATGTGGCTGGCGGCTGATGGAAAACCCATACCACCAACCGGAATCCTGAATGGTAACGGGCCCGCTTGTGACAATGGAACCGCTGTGCGGGTTTTTCTTGCAAATATTTTCGATGTAAGGAACTATTTTATCATCGCTAAAGGTAATGCTGCCGGAAATCACCCAGTTGCCTTCGGGAATATTTTCGCAGAATTTTTCTGGTTTTCCGAAAGCTGCGTCTTGTGCCGCAAGATTTTTCCACAATTGCCAACTGCCGCCAATTCCTTCCGCCACTGGCGCAGGTGTGTGGTTGTCGCCATAAGTGCTGCTTTCGGTAATGGAACCATTGGTTACGAATACCAAATCATTTTCTGTAAGATTGATGATTTCCGGTTTGTTATTGATGGTCAATTCGATAGTTTTGGCAACCTTTTTTCCATTGCTGTTTGATACAATAATGTTTTGCACCTGAGTGCCATAGCTAAATTTTACACCGTGGTCTTCCAGATACTTTACCAAAGGTTTTATTAAGGATTCATATTGGTTGTATTGGGTAAAACGAAGTGAAGACATATCGGCAATGCGTCCCACGTGGTGTATAAAACGCAATACATACCTGCGCATTTCCATTGCACTTGCCCAAGGTTCAAAGGCAAACATTGTTGCCCAATATGCCCAGAAATTGGATTGAAAAAATTCTTCGGTAAACACCTCATTGATTTTCACATCCTGCAATTTTTCTTCGGGTGTGAGTACTATTTTGATTAGTTCCTGAATCGCTTTTGGGGAAAGTGTCAATTTTCCGTCTGTTGCCAACCGTTGTCCGTTGTTTTCAATCAATCGGGCGTGGGAGAAACTCGGGTCTTTTTTGTTAAGCCAATAAAATTCGTCCAACACGCTTGCACCTTCCGTTTCCAAAGAAGGAATGGAGCGGAACAAATCCCAAAGCGTTTCAAAATGCACTTCCATTTCCCGGCCACCTCGGATGATGTATCCTTTCTGTTCACTCCAAATGCCGTCCATACTTCCGCCCGGCAAAGCCAATTCTTCTAAAATATGAATTTTATCGCCTTTCATCTGACCATCCCGTATCAGGAATACTGCAGATGCCAAAGATGCCAAACCTGAGCCGATGAGATAAGCCGATTTTTGGTCAACATTTGCAGGTTTTAAAGGCTTTGCAAATGCTTCGTAATTTCCGTTGCTGTAATACATAACTATGGCTGTTTTTAAAATTTAGTATAAATCCATTTTCTAAACAAAGTTAGCTATATACTTGTTTTCTAAAATATCCTCAAATTCATAATTTATATACATTTATTTCCCCATTCCTATCGTACCAGTTGTTTTCGGAATTCGAGTGGTGCTACGGATGTATATTTTTTAAAAAACCTGCCAAAGGAAGAGGAGGAGCTGAATCCTAAATCCATGGCGATTTCGACAATGTTTTTGTCAGGGTCTCCCAGCAGTACATAGGCTACTTTTATAAGTGCCTCGTCGATGATCTGGTGAGGTGTTTTGCCGGAATGCTTTTTTACCGCAGCGATAAGGTGTTTGTTGCTCACAAAAAGTTGGTCGGCATAATACTGAACACTTCTGTGCTCTGGAACACGTTGCTGTACTAAATGTAGAAATTTATAATAGAGATTGCTATTATCCTGTTCAATTGAAATTGACAATTCTTTTCCAGATTTTTCTATAACCGAACTGATTTCTAAAAGAAGATTAATGATAATGGTCCTGATAATGTCCTTCGCATAACGATCAGTACGGTCTTTTTGCTTGTAAAGGTAGTTAAGTAAAATAAATAGGTGCTTGGACTGAACACAATCTGCACTACAAACCGTATAGCTGCCTTTTGAGAACAAATCTAATTTTTCGATGAAAAAGGGATTTGCGATATTTTTTAACAAAAATGTGTTTTCGAAAAACAGAATTTTCATTCGAAAATTTTCGGAATGCGATACAAATCGGACAATGGTAGAGGGTGCCGATACCAAAAAAGCATTTTCTTCGATGATGTACTTGGTATTGTCAATTTCAATTTCAATATGCCCCGATGTACAGATACAGAAAGTGTAAAAATCCATCTTGAATGGTTTTTTAGGTAATTCGAATATCTGATTTCCAGTAGAAACATAATACGGCTCATTGGTTTTTATACCATAGAATGGCAGGGTTTCTTTCAGGCTTCCGTATTCGTTCATTATTATAACTGTTTTTTTAGCATTACAGCTAACGGAAAAAGTATTGGCGAAGTGCGGGCTAAATAGAACAAAAAGTTCAATTTAGACTAAACGTAGCCGATGATTTTTCAGATTGTCTAAATTAAGAAAAAAACAATATGAAAAGCAGCGGCGGCTAAATATTTCGAATACCTCAACTTAGACTTTCCCCCGCATTTTGCCAATACAATGTTATCTGCAGTTATATTATTTTTTTGATTTTATTCAGTGATTTGTCTTGTAAATCGTTAAAATAATTCATAAACTCTAATTGGTTTGTAACTCCTCCAACGGAAAAGGGCTTTGCGAGGTGCGGGCTACTGCAAACCGAAAGTCGGGAGGAGAAACAATCTCTAGCAAAAACCATTTTCATTTTTTCAAATTTACAAAAAAAAATGAAATGGTTTTTTGCGGGTACTTTCTAGAATATTTCTGAGATTTCCTTCAACCCCGCATCTTGCAAAACCCATGTTAGCAGAAGTTTTTTTAAAGTGATTCTATTTTATAAATTTTGATTTGCATATTCTCCAATGGATTAACAATAACAAATTTATTTTTATTTATATCTTTTTTTACAATTTGATAATCTCCTAAATATAAAAGTTTTTGTCCTGAAATATCAACAATTCTATTTTTATATGATTCTAAAAGTTTTATTTTGTCAGAGTCGCTAATTTCAGAAGCATTTAGGTAGATGCTATCATAATTAAACCTAAATTGATTCGACATTGTTTCAGAATCTCTAGACTGCGGAATTGATTTCTTTACTCCTTCACGAAATATTACTTTTCCATTATAAACAATTTCAAAGAAATATAATTTTGAAGATTCAGAAAAATATTTTTCTACAGTTTTAATTGGGATGGAGCCAAAAGGATTGTCTTTGTTAATGAACAATTCATCCAAATTATCATTTATTAATGTTTTCTTTAAATCTTGTGAATAATAATTTGTAATCGCAAAAGAAAATACTAAAAAAGTAAAAATTAATTTTCTCATTTCATCTTGTTTTTAAGGGTTGTTTCATAAAATTTCTGCTAACAATAGAATTCATAAAACTGTTGTTATTAATTTTTCCGAATTCCTGTATTTCAAATGGATTATTAATAATAGATTCTCTTAAATAATCAATTGCAGTCATTTGAGCATTTGGCAACATTTTTAGCACCTCAAAATAGAAATGAGATTTTTCTTGAAAATAATTATCATAATTTTCTAAAGAGGACATTTTAGGTGTTGAACTTATGCTATTATTTTTATAAATTGAATAATAGATTATATCATAAAATATATTTGCAATTTTAGGGTCACTATTTTTTTTGCTTAATTGGTTAGTCAATATAAGCCAAAAAATAGGAATTACTTCAAAAGAACTTTTTTCAACATAATTTTTATCAGTTTTTCCAATTTTTTGTAAATATGATTTATGAAAAGATAATATATCCATTAAAGATTCACAATATTGAGAGAGCTTTTTCTTTTCTTCGATTGTAAAAAATTGATACTTATCTAATAATTCATCAATTCCTTCAATAATCATTACATTGGGATTAATATTAAAAATGGATTTCTCTTTTTGCTTTGGTTTAAATATATTAAAAATACTCATATTAATTTTTACTTAGTTTTGACAGTGTGCTTGGATAATTGCAGATAACGGGAAGGGGCTTTGCGAGGTGCGGACTACTGCAACCGAGATTTCAAGAGGTGACCGAACGCTAGCAAAAACTTTTTCCATTTTTTAAAATTACGAAAAAACTAAAAAATGGAAAAATTTTTTGCGGATACTTTCTACAAATTTTCTAATATTTCCTTCAACCCCGCATCTTGCAAAACCCATGTTATGCGATGTGTTTTTTATTTTTTTATTATCTTAAAGGTTTTAGAGTTGTTGGGATTTTTTTCATCAATAATCTGTAAAAAATATAGTCCATTCATAAAACTACTTAAATCTATTGTCGCTGTTTCATCGATTTTTTCTTTTAATTTAATATTATGAAGAACAATTGTCCCTGCTGAGTCAAGAATTTTAATATTTAAGTTTTTAATCTGCGATTGAATATTTAATAGATTTTTTACAGGATTTGGATAGATTTTAAATTGATTACTATTTTGTTCTGTAACAGATAAAGTTTGTGAAAAATATATGGCATTGTTACCACTTGTATCAGTCAAGGTAAGTTTCAAGTAATTTGCCTCATTTGAAATTTGATAATTCATAGGATAACCACCATAAGCACCTAGAAAAAAATAATAATTATTCTGGAAAACACAATTTTCAGGTATTTGACAATTAGTTGTTATTGGTGGATAATTGAACTCATCATAAAATAAGGTAGTAGAAGTTGCAGCATTTCCACCCATTTTAAATCCATAAAAATTATCAATAACAGAAGTATGCATTTCTGCGTTGCCAAATGTCGTAACAATTGAACTTACTTCTGCGTTATTGGGAGTTAGACTTTCATTTCCATTTGCGCTTACTAATTTTTGTAAATACCAGGTGTGGTTGTAAATTTCGACCTGTTGCGATTTAACTAAAATCGTTGAGAGGAGGGTTAGAATTAATAAAAATGATTTCATACTGATGTTTTTTGACAGGGAGTTTTCATAACATATCGCATAACGGAAAAAGTATTTGTGAAGTGCGGGAATTCGAAGAACTTTAGTTCAAGAATTCACAAACGAAGCAAATTGCTTTTTCAGATGACTAATTTAAAGAAAAAAGTAATATGAAAAGCAAAT
>JAFAGO010000030.1 GCA_023422635.1 Bacteroidota bacterium | reverse complement strand
TTGGGTCCTCCGGAAAGTCAATTCATACAGAATAAATGAATCCCTAAAACGTAAACTCTATAAAAAAGACCTTCTCATAATTTCATTGAAAGTAAAAAGCAAGTTGTTTTTTGCTTAGTAGAATAATTTTTCAGTGAAAAATTATCGATCATTTACAATGCTTTTTTAAGTGTTGCAGGGAGTTTTTTGCTCCAATACTTGAATAAATTCCTTTTAAATTAAAACAAATTTCTATGAACAATTTTATTTTTAAAGTCGCAATGATTGTCTTTTCCTTATTTATTGGACAATTATTTGCGCAAACACCAAAAGTAAGAATTGACAAATCAAATCCTAAGCAAAAAATCACTGGTTTTGGAGGATTTGTTTGCAGTCCACAATTTGGCTATAATCATATGTCCACGGAAGAAATTCAAAAAATGTGGGGAGAAAATAGTGAAGCTGGTTATAATATTATGCGTTTGTATATCCCTTCTTCTCAAGCCAATTGGTCTGTCGCATTAGAAACTGCACAATTAGCGAAGTCGATGGGGTTAATATTATTTGCTAGTCCATGGTCACCGCCAGCGGAATGGAAAACGAATGGAAACGAGGCAGGAACTTATGACGGTGTTGAAGGTTTTTTAAAACCTGAGCATTATGGAGATTATGCAAATTATCTAAACAATTTTGTGGTTTATCTTCGTGATAATGGTGTTGAACTGGATTATATTTCTATACAGAATGAGCCAGATTATATTGTGACATATTCAGGTTGCAGCTGGACTCCGGAACAAATTGCAACTTTTCTCAGAGACTATTCTGATGTAATCTCTTGCAAAATAATTGTCCCAGAAACTGTAGGGATGCCAAATACATATGTGAATGCATTGAGTGCAGAAGATGTTTTACCCAAATTTGAGGTTTATGGTGGCCACCAATATGGAACTTTACAAAATGGGTATCAAAATTTATCAAATTTCAACAAGCAAATTTGGATGACGGAATATTTAATAAATTGGAATACTAATTCCACTAGAGACTTTGATTGGAGCATTGATGCATTCGATTTTGCAAAAAGCATAAATACAATAATGCTGGGTAATGGGAATGCTTGGGTGCATTATGCAACCAAAAGGTATTATGGAATGATGGGAGATGGTTTATACGGTACAGCAGAAGGCGATATAACAAAAAGAGGATATGTACTATCTCATTTTGCTAAAAATGTAACTGGACTGACGCGTGTTGATGCGGTTTGGAGTGATCAAGAAGGTATGGAAGGCTCTTCATACATTAATGATTTAGGAGATAAAGTGGTTTTAATAGTCATAAATTCAGGTTCTACAGATCAGCAGTTAAAAGTAGATTTACCTTTCTTCACAAATTCGGCGGAGCAAATAGTTACAAGTGCAAGTATTAACATGGAGAAATCACCTTTGAGTTTTGACGAAAGTTTTAGACCTATTGTTGAAATTGGCGCATCAACTGTAAATACCTTTATATTTTATAAAACTAGTGATCGTCCAGTATCTGAAATGCTAGCTCAAGAAGTGAACTACAATACTATCGAAAATCAAATTTCAACAAATTCTGCTTTTGGAACCGGATATCAATTAAGTGGAAAGTCCAATATTACACTGTATAATTCCACACCGTTAATCAGTTCCAATACAACTGATGAAAATGGATATTTGGCTTTGGACGATCGTTATAATAAACTTGTTTTCCACGTTAACAGTTATACAACTAGTAATTTGCCAACTTCAGCAAATACCACTTTATATTATGTGGATAATGCTGGTGTAGTTAAAAGTCATAATTATGGAACAGTAAACTTACCAACTTCTGGTTCTACTAATTTTGACCTTGTATTTGATATTTCAAGAGAAGTACTTCCTTCAGGAATCAAAGGAATTATTGGTTTAAGAAATGGAAATTACAGTTCTATTCTGACCTTCAATTTCGGTGATGTGTACTTTAATATTGGAACGGAACAAGCAATGAAATTTACAGGATCTTATTCCAATGGAGATAGTAATTTGATGGATGCTTATGAAAATTCGAATTACACATCATTAGATTTTAGAAGCACATCTGAAATCAATACTGTGCCAGATTGGAGTAGTAATATGAGCAATAAAAATAGTATATTCTACGTAAATGAAGCTTTATGTTCACGTTCCACTCTTGGTAAGAATATTATTGCAGGAACAGTTGCGAATTCATTAGAACTCTCTGATTACGGAAAAGATTTTAATGTCCCTTTTGAATTCAATACAACTTCTGCAAAATTCACAGTAACGTTAGATGGTTATAAGGTGTTATCATTGCCATTTGAAAGTGCAATACCAGAAGGTGTAGTGGCTTATCGTATGGCTGCATCTGCTACAGAAGTTAGATGTACACAAATTGTAGAAGGTATGGTACCTGCAAACACCCCAATTCTTGTTGATGGCGAGGGTACATTCGTTTTTGAAGGAAGTGGCGACGTATCAACACCGAAAAACTACATCAGTCAACAAATGGTTCCTGTATACATCTCTCACAAATCTCCTGTTGGTGGTTATATTTATAAAAATGTAGATGGTGTGGAAGGATTTTATAAAGTACAGAGTGGAGCTACTGAAAACTTAAATCCATTCACGGCTTACCTAACAGCTGATAACACCTACACCGAACAATTTTTACCAATAGAGATTGAAACTTTGTCAGTAGCAAATCCATCTCTGAATTCCGTTAAAATTTACCCAGTTCCTGTTAAAAATGAATTGTTTGTAGATAATGTTTCAGAAAATACATTACTGCAGCTATTTAATAGTAATGGAAGTTTACTAATTTCAAAAGAATTAAATAGTGGGAAAAATGCTTTGGATGTTTCAGCAATTCCAGCAGGAATGTATATTATTAAGTTAATTTCTAACCAACAAACTATTACCAGAAAAATTGTAAAATACTAATTCCCAATTTTATTTTGAGAAGTTTTATTACTTAGTATTTTATAGGTAAGAAGTCGCTTTCATTCGAAAGCGGCTTTTTTTATTTAAATATTTTTTTGATTTTTTAAAGGGTAGAAAGAAGTTTTGCCAATGATTCAGTCCGACTTTTTCTTGAAAAGGATGCTATTTTCTCTGAATTATTTTTCAAAGCACCTTTTTTCCAACCTTCAAATTCTTGAAGAAGATACTGCTTTAAATCCTCTTTATCAGTATACTGAAAATGCTTGCCCGATTGTGTGTCGTATAGAATTTTTTGAACATCCGAATTTTTTGGACCAAAAGAAAGAATGGGATTCCCGGTGGATAAATATTCAAAAATTTTCCCAGGAATTATTCCTTTAGAGGATTCGTTCGGAAAATTGGTAATTAACAAAAGTGATGCGGATTTCATTTCTTCTACCGATTGATCGTGAGAGAGATAGCCCATCAATTTCAAATGTTTTTTTAGTGGAGACTGTTCAATGTTTTGAAGAATTTTTTCATCAATTTTCCCAACAAATTTCAGTTCAAAATGATTGCGGAAATCCTCATTTTCATCCACTAATTTTTCTAAAACGGTCCACAAAATTTCAGGATTTCGAAGTTGTTCCAAAACACCAACATAACTTAACGTGAATTTGTTTTCCGAACTTGAAGTCGAATTTTTATCAAAGTTTTCATCATCAAAACCATTCGTAATACAATACGCGTTTGCACCTTTTCTTTTGAAATTTTCGGCATCAGTAAAGCTCGTTGCCAGCGTAATATCTGCATTTTGAAATACATTTTGTTCTAATTTTCGGTGCTTTCTGTCAGAACTTTTTGTCAGTTTCAAATGTTGGTAATACGAAATTTCTGTCCACGGATCTCGAAAATCTGCAATCCATTTCAAATTTGGATTTTCCTTCTTTAAACCTAAGCCAATTAAATGCAAAGAATGCGGCGGACCTGTGGTAACAATCGTTTCAATATGATGCTCTTGAAGGTATTTTTTCAAAAAATTAATGGAAGGTTTTACCCAGAATTTTCGGGCATCTGGAATAAAAAAGTTTCCACGAATCCATATCGATAATTTTGAAATAAAAGATTGATTTTTTCCTACATCGAATTGTCCCGATTTAAATTTTTTGTTGCTTTTGCTGAATTTCTCAGCGATTTGATAGGGTTCCCAAATTTTGGTTTTTACCAATTTTAAATCTGTTGAAACATCTTTTAAAAGGGTTTCATCAAGGATGGGATAAGATGGATTTTCTGGGGTATAAATAATCGGTTCCCAGCCAAAATCGGGCAAATATTTTGCGAATTTCAACCAACGTTGTACGCCTGGTCCTCCTGCTGGTGGCCAATAATAGGTGATAATGAGAATTTTTTTTGAATTCATAAAATTCACAAAAGTTTCAAAAAACAATTACAACATGGAATTGTTAAATCGTTCTTTTTTTTATTGATGAATGATTGGGTGCAATTAAAATCGGTTTTTTTTCTCAAGATTGAATCGTAATTATTCGTTCACATTTTGAGGTTTTCTATTTTTAAAAAGCCAACCTAAACCGAGTACGCTAAGCACGATAAACAAACCAAACGCAAGCATAGAAAATAGTTTTCCTTTCTCGATTACGGCAGGTTCAAAAACCATTTTTAGGGTGTGATTGCCTGCGGGAACATGAACGGCACGTAATAAATAATCGGCTTTAATATAAGGAACTTCTTTTTCGTCCAACAGCATTTTCCAACCATATGGATAAAAAATCTCTGAAATTACAGCCAATTGTGGTGTTTTACTTTGGGTTTTAAGTTCAATTTCGTTAGGTTGATATTGTGTTAATTGGATGAATGCTGAAGAATCTGCAACTAAGTTTTTCCCTTTCATATAATCTTTATCTTCAGCGCCAATTACCGCAATTTTTTTCGTGTCAAGATCGCCAATTAGATTTATTTCTTCGTTCGGATTTTTTGCAAATTGTACTTCGGAAACAAACCAAGCATTTCCATTTGCATACGGATTTGGAACGGCTTGTGGTTGCTGAGCATTGCCGAAAATCATGTATTTCGTGTTCAGCATATTCAGAATTTTAGGGACTTTCACGGTATCCATTTCGTAGAAATAATGATTGATGAGGTCATCATATCTTCGAAGTTTTACCGCGTGATATCCACCAATTGATGATTTAAAATAAGAAGTGTTCGTTTCGCTAAAAGTTCCTAAAACTTGATTGTAAATTCGGTAATGGGTTTTGTCTTTTTCCGAAATCGTTTCTAAGGTTTTGTTCACATTTGCGGTTTGCAAAATAGATTGTAGCGAAGGATTATCACCTACTTTTGCTTCTAAAAGTTCTGAAGTTTCTGTTTGAAACGGATTTTCGGCAAAAACTTTATCGATAAAATTTTCATCATTCAAATAACGCTTATCTACGCTCCATAAATCGAAGAAACTCACTAAACCAATAATCACTAAAGCAATATTTTGCGAAATTTTCTTTTTCAAACTGAAGAATAAAACCGCTGCCACAATTGCGACATAAAGCATTGCCTTAAGCGCGTCGGTGCGAAATACAGAATAGCGCTCATCTGCAAGAAAATCCAATAAATAGGGTGGAAGGTAGGTTTTTTCTGCATCGGTGTTAAATCCTAAAAGCGATTTTCCAAAAACAATAAGCAATAACGTAATTCCCAAAACTGCCGACGTTACGTACAATAGAATTTTTTGCTTGTACGTTTCGGTGAGAATTTGTTCTTCACTTACTTCTGTTTTTTCGCTAGAGAGGAAAAAGCGGTATAAACCTAAAATGGCCACAAGTGGAAAAAGAAGCTCTACAACTACTAAAATTGATGATGGCGCACGGAATTTATTGTAAAACGGTACGTAATCGATAAATAAATCCGAAAGGAATTGGAAATTTCTTCCCCAAGCCAAACCAATCGTTAATAGTGAAGCACCTAAAATCCAATAGCGGTATTTTTTACATGAAAAGAAGAATCCTAAAATCGCTAAGAAAATGACTACGGCACCTTGGTATGCAGGGCCGGAAGTTCCTTCTTGATCGCCCCAATACGATAGCGATGAAATACCTTTCATAAGATTGTTCATCACTTTGTTGTACTCTTCTTCAGAACTTACATTATCCACCACTTTCTGTTGAATTTGAGCACCAAGTTCTTCGGATCCTTTTTCTTGGCTTGCTCCACCCATTAGGCGAGGAATAAACAGATTCAGGGTTTCCAATTTTCCGTAACTCCACATCAGCATACTTTCTTTCTGCATTCCGCTTTGTTCGGAGGATTGTTTTTCGTTGGTTAATATTTGTTTTCCTCGAACGGTTTCTTTAATATATTCGGCGTTCGCCATAATTCTTTGGGAATTCATACCTACGCCAATAATTGCAGCAGATGCAATAATTCCGGAGGAAATGAGAAAATGTTTAACGTTTGTTTTTTTCTGAATAACGCGAAACAATTCTGACAGAAATAAAAATCCTAATGCAATGAACAAATAATACGTCATTTGAGGATGGTTTGCCGCAATCTGAAGTCCCATAAAAAGAGTCGTAACAATGAAGCCGACAATGTATTTTTTACGAATATATACCAGAAGAATTCCAGCTAAAAGCGGAGCGAAATACGCTAAAGTATGCACTTTTCCGTTGTGTCCAGCGGCAATAATGATGTAGAAATACGTGGATAAACCAAAAAATGTGGCACCCAACAATGCGTATTTCCAATTGCGAACCGTTACCATTCCTAAAAGGAAAAACCCCGAAAAAAGCATGAATAAGTAATTCACTGGTTTCGGAAAAAGATTGAGGATAAAGCTATCGAGGTTTTTTATAATGTCGCCTCGAAACTGTGCTCCCATTTGATAAGTGGGCATACCGCCAAACATAGAGTCGCTCCAATAGGTTTCTTTTCCGTTGGCTGCGCGATAATCTAAAAGCTCTTTTGCACCACCTTTATATTGTACAATATCGTGTTGAAAAAGCTGTTTTCCTGATATTACAGGATTGGCATAGAAATAGGCAATGATGATAAAAAGGAGCAAACTGCCCACAATAAAAATCAAATTTTTGTTGTTCTTTAGCATATAGTAATCTTTTCCGAATTCAAATTCGTGGTTTGAGATCGGTATTTTAGTACGTTTTTAGAAAGAAATTCATTATGAATTTCTTTGTGCGAAAATAGGAATTATTCTTCATCTTAAAATAATACTCGGTCTGAAAACTTATTGGAATCAATTCCTTCAATAAAAAAAACACCCTTTCAAATAAAAACGTGAAAGGGTATTTTGTATAGGTTTATTTGGATTTTTCCTGCTTTACTTCTTCGTATTCTACCGTTTCGGCATCCCAATTTAAGCCATGATTTCCAGATTTTAGCTTTTCCTTCGAGGAGGTTTGCTGTGTTGTGTTTCCTGGATTTTTGGGGAAGGTGTAAAACGCTTTGAAAAAGAGTCTTTTCAGAATATTCCACACGAAAAATACAATAATTACGCTGAGGATAATTCCTAATATGAATTTCATTTCAATAACTTTTTAAGGTTTAAATCTTATTTTTTTATGGGTTAACTTTCACGGTGGAAGTGCTGCTGCTCTTCATCGTTTGCGATTGTTTCCCGTCCGACATTGTTTCGGTTTGATTGGTTTTAATCGAAATATTTTGTTGTTGAACCCAACCTGTATTCTGATCCAATTTGATGGTTCCATTCTGGGAAAGTTCTGCGGTCATGCTATGCGTAATTCCGTTTTGTGCGTTTTTATCGGTTTTTTTAGGGATTCCCCCGCTCACGCTAATTTCAGCAACGCCATTTCCAACACTTAAAAGTTTGTAAGTAGTGGTTAATTTTACACTTCCATCTGGAGAAGCGTTTTCTGTATCTGTCCAAGTTTCACCAACTTTTACGCCTTTCGCAGGAATAATTTTTAGATTTTGACTGAATTGTTCTTTAATGCTTGCTTCGCTAAAAGTTTGTTTAAAGCTTTGCTCAAATGCTTTTTTCTGATTGGCGTCTTTCAAAGTTCCCGCTACAGCAGCATTTACTTTTTTATAGATAGGGTCAAAACCTGTAATTGAAACCACGTCGCCATTTTCTTTCATTTTCATTTCAAGGGTATTGCCGACCAATGCTTTTTGCACTTTGTACATCATTTTTAGCTGCTCGTCTTTTGGTTCAGCTGCTTTTGTGTCAACGGTAACCGTTTTTCCATTGGCGGTTTGACTGCTTTTTTTGCCGAGTAGATTAATGGTAATGCTATAAACACCATCTTTAAAATCGTTTACCGTAAAAGACATTTCGTCGCGATTTTCGCTGGTTCCCGATTGTGTTTCGCCATTAGGAGCAGTAACGTTTTGTTTGTCTTGCTGAACGGTTATCAATGGATAGGTTTTGCCTTTTTCTAATTTAAAAGATTGCTTATAAATCCCCAACGAATCTTTAATTGCAGGGATTTCGGCCACTTCTTTAACTGAATCTGATGGAACTTCAACCGTAACGGTTTTTCCTGTTGTAGGATCTACTTTTGTAACAGTTTGCGTTTCTTTTTTACAAGAAAGCATCGCTATGGAAACAAGCAATAATGCTGTAATTTTCTTCATTAACTATAATTTTACTATTGTTTTCAGACGGTACTGAATATTTTTTACTTTAATCTTTGCCGCAATTCTCCTGCCAAAGATGATTTTGATGAAATGATGACAAGTTGAACGTTTAAATTCCTGAACTCAATTTTTGGCGAACCGCTTCGTACAAAACAGCGCCACAAGCTACTGATACGTTGAGCGATTGCGTTTTTCCCTCAATCGGAAGTTTAATTTTTTCATCTGAATGATGAAGAACTTCTTTTGAAATTCCTGTTTCTTCGTTACCCATTACAATTGCGCAAGGCTGCGTAAAATCAACTTCGTAGATGAGTTTCTGTGCTTTTTCGGTAGATGCAAAGATTTGTATTCCAGATTGTTGCAAGAAATCAACGGTGTGTGCAAGATTTTTCTCTTTGCAAATTTTAATGTTATAAATGGCACCTGCTGATGTTTTAATCGCATCTGAATTAATGGGCGAAGCGCCTTTTTCAGGAATAATTACCGCATCAACTCCCACACATTCTGCCGTTCTACAAATGGCACCAAAATTACGAACATCCGTCAATCTGTCCAATATTAATAGGAATGGGGTTTTCCCTTCTTCAAAAATTTGGGGAAGAACATCTTCAATTTTATGAAACGGAACATCTGAAATAAACGCAACAACTCCTTGATGGTTTTTGCGGGTAAAACGATTTAGTTTTTCAACCGGAACATAGTTGGGGCGAATGCCATGTTTGGCTAAAAGTTTTTTGAGTTCCGCAATGTTAGGACCTTGTAATCCATTTTGCAGAAAAATTTTGTCGATGGTTTTATCGGCTTCAATGGCTTCAATTACGGGGCGAAGCCCAAATATAAAGTCGTCTTTCATAAAAATTGTTCAATGTAATGTTTAAAGTAATCAGGAGTTGAAATCCTCAAAAAGAAATGCGATGATTGAAATCTAGGAAAAAAACAGTTAGTATTTTTCCCCAAGAATGGCTCTTTTCTGTGCCATAATATATCCAAAATGCAAACTTTCGTGCATGTTGTTGAAAATGATCGCATCTTGAATGCTTTTCAAATCCATTCCAAAACTTGTGGTATAAGGTGTGTAATCTGAAAAGAAATCTGCATCATAATCCTTCATTAAAATTTTCGAAGTTTCGGTGAGTAAAAACGCTAAATCTTCCACCTCAGATACTTGCACATCAAGATTTGGTAAAGTTCCTTTTTTATAGGTTTCAATCCAATATTTATCAATTCGAAAGGGGTTTCCACTTAAGTAATAATGCAGTAATTGCTGTGTCGCTACGCAGTGGGCGATATTCCAGTACATATTATTATTAAATCCATCGGGAATATGCAGTAAATCTTCATGCGAAGTTTCTTGAAGCATTTCCAAAAGGTTTCTGCGAACTTGGCGATGCGCCGTGAAATGATAATTCATCCTTTCCTGTTTAATACCACAAAATTACTCTAATTAACTGATAATGCCAAAGTTTTATTGGTAACAGAGAAGCTCTGGTTTTATTGGTAGGTCGAAAAATGGGTGAACATCACTTTTATAGGCATAGGTTTGCATTTGTTACCGAAAAATGATTGTCTGGATATTTAACAAATTTTAACGCGTTGTTGGTATAAATTGTGTTGACTGATGCGGGTATTTTATTGCAATTTTACAGATTATATTTTTATAAACACTTATGTCAGAACTACGTCAGGCTGAGGATATCAGACAACTTACAGAAAAGGTTAGAGAACAAAATTATTTTTTCGCCCTTCTGAAACAAGAAATCAACAAAACAATAATTGGTCAGGAATACATGATCAATCGTTTATTGATCGGGCTTTTGGGGAATGGCCATATACTTTTGGAAGGTGTTCCTGGACTTGCAAAAACATTGGCAATCAAAACATTAGCAGAAGCGGTTCATGGCGATTTTTCCAGAATTCAATTTACGCCCGATTTACTGCCTGCCGATGTGGTGGGAACGCAAATTTATAATGTGAAAGACAATGATTTTTCCATTAAACGCGGACCTATTTTTGCGAATTTTGTCTTGGCAGATGAAATTAACAGAGCACCATCCAAAGTGCAATCCGCGCTATTAGAAGCGATGCAAGAAAAGCAAGTTACCATTGGCGACGAAACTATGCCTTTGCCGAAACCGTTTTTAGTATTGGCCACTCAAAACCCAATTGATCAAGAAGGAACCTATCTTTTACCAGAAGCACAAAGCGATCGTTTTATGCTAAAATGTAAAATTGATTATCCAGAATTTGAAGACGAAAGAAAAGTGATGAGAATGGTTTCTACATCAGAAATCCCAACCATTTCACCCGTAATTTCTTTGGAAAATGTAATGGAAGCGAAAAAATTAATCAACCAAATTTACCTCGATGAAAAAATCGAACAGTATATTTTAGATATGGTTTTTGCAACTCGTTTTCCTGATCGATATGGACTTTCAGAATTGAAAAATTACATCAGTTTCGGCGCTTCACCGAGAGCTTCAATCAACCTTGCGATTGCGTCGCGAGCAAATGCTTTTCTTCATAATAGAGCATTTGTAATTCCTGAAGATGTTAAAGATGTCGCGAAAGATGTCCTTCGCCATAGACTTGGTTTAACTTTCGAGGCAGAAGCTGAAGAAGTAACTTCTGAAAGTATTATCGATAAAATTCTGTCCAGAATTCAAGCACCGTAACATAAGGTAAGAATTTGATTGTGTGATAATCTGCCGACTTTTTAAAGACGCGTAATTATTACCTTGATATTGAGTTGCATTGGTAAAATTTAAAGATGGAAATTAAAGATATTGTAAAGAAAGTTAAACAAATAGAAATCCGTACTCGAAAGAAAACGGAAGCATCGTTGATGGGGCAATATCACAGTGCTTTTAAAGGACAGGGGATGACGTTTTCGGAAGTTCGACAATATCAGTTTGGAGATGATATCCGACGGATCGATTGGAATAAAACTGCAAGATTCCGTGAACCTTACGTAAAAATTATGGAAGAAGATCGGGAGCTTACGGCAATTCTATTAGTTGATATTTCCGCCTCCATGAACTACGGAACCAAAACCGCTTTAAAGCGAGAATTTGTCGCAGAAATTTGTGCAAGTATTGGCTTTTCCGCAGTGGGAAATAACGATAAAGTTGGGCTCATTCTATTTGCCGATAAAGTATATAAAGTAATTCCGCCTCAAAAAGGTCGAAAGCATATTCTTTCCATTCTCGCGCAAATTCTAACTGCAGATTATGTGCAAGCGGAAACCAATGTTGATGCCGCTTTGCAATACATGATGAACGTGTTTAAAAAGAAATCTTTTGTATTTGTTTTTTCAGATTTTGAAGACCAATTCGATCCTAAAATTTTGCGAGTAGCTTCCAATAAAAATACGCTTTTAGCGATGCGAATTTACGACGAGAAAGACAATGAAATTCCAGATATTGGCTACACCTTATTTACCGATTCCGAAACCGGAAAACAAGTTTGGGTAAATACCTCAAATGCACGTTGGCGCTATACGTTTGCAGAAGAACAAAAACAAAAACTACGGCAGATTCGGGAAGATTTTGAAAACGCGAGCGCAGGTTTTCTAAACCTGGAAACGGGCGCGGATTATTCTCGTGAACTCTACCAATATTTTCAAAGAAAATAACGACCATTAACGATTTAAATTTTTTGTGATTACAACGATAAAAAAAATACTGTTTTCTTTATTCATTTCCTTGGGTTTCCTCGGTTTTGCACAAACCTTGGGCTCCAATTTAGATAAGAAAACGTTGGCTTTGGGTGAAGTGGGAACTTTTAAAGTTTCTGTTTTCGATTTACAGGGTAAAGATGTGGTTTCTGCTCCGAAGAACGAATTGCTCCCATTTCATTTTGAAGAATTGAAAGACAGCATTAGCAAAACGCCTGAAGTATATGAGCGCGTTATTCAATTTCAAGTTTTTGAAGAAGGAACATTTAAAATTCCAGCTCTGGATTTTAAAATTGGTGGTGAAGTTTTTCATACCGTTCCCTATGAAATTGAAGTGGTAAACACTGCGCAAAAAGGCGATCAGATTAATGATATTATGCAAAATAAAGAGGTAAAACTCGATGCAAAAGATTATTGGGATTTGTACAAATGGTATGTGCTCGGTTTCTTACTTTTTATTGCGGTTGTTTTCGTTGTGTATCAGTTGGTTAAATATGCAAAAAGAAGAAAAAATTCTCCTGTTGTAGCTACGAATAAAACACTAAAAGCGCTCGATCAATTGAAGAAAAAGAAATATATTGAAACCGGCAATTACCGCGCTTTTTATGTGGAGTTAATCGATATTACACGTGGTTTTCTTACCCAACAATATCGGATTCCAGCGGATGTTTTGCTGAGTGATGATCTTATTGAATTGATGAAAAATCACAATACACTTTCTCCCGAAAATGAACAAATTATTGAAGATGTTTTGCTTCGAGGCGATTTGGTGAAATTTGCAAAAACGCTTCCAGATCAAGCAATGATGGAAAAAGATTGGAAAGATATACGTGCTTTTGTAAAGCGCTCTTCCAAAGATTTAGAATTTGAAAACCTAATTCGGAAAGATGTTTAAATTTTCAAACTTCGAGTGGTACAGTCCATGGTTTTTACTGCTATTTCTAGTTTTTATTCCGCTCCTTATTATGGATTTCGGAAAGAAAAAAAGAAAAGGTATTACCGTTCCCACTGTAAAAAATATGCGTCCGCACGACGGAATTTTGTTCGTTTTGTTTCTTTTAAAAATCAGCAAATATTTTATTCTTTCGTGTTTGATACTTGCTTTGGCAAGACCAAGAACGTTTAGTATTTCTGAAAACAGAGATGATACGAAGGGCTTAGATATCATGCTTTCCGTTGATGTTTCCTTAAGTATGCTGGCGAAGGATTTAAACCCAGATCGCTTAACGGCTTTGAAAAATATCGCCATTAAATTCGTTCAAAAAAGAACAAATGATCGAATTGGTTTGGTAACCTATTCTGGCGAAGCTTTTACAAAAGTTCCTGTAACGTCCGACCATCAAGTGGTTATTGATGAGTTGGAACAGCTAAATCCAATGGAACTTCAACCAGGAACTGCGATAGGCGAAGGTCTTTCTGTTGCTGTGAATCATTTAAAAGACAGTAAAGCGAGAAGCAAAATAGTGATTTTAATGACAGATGGAAAAAATACCATCGAGAATGCAATGCCACCACAAGTAGCTGCAGAATTAGCGAAAAATAATAAGATTAAAGTCTACGCAATCGGAATTGGTACCAATGGTTATGCGTTGATGCCAACAAGAACCGATATTTTTGGAAATTTAATTTTTGATGAAACGAAAGTGGAAATCGATGAGCCAACACTCCGCGAAATTGCAGTATCAACAGGAGGAAAATACTTTCATGCAACTTCAAACACAAGTTTGGAAAATGTGTACAATGAAATCGATCAGTTGGAAAAATCGGATATTAAAGCAACGAAACTCTACAATTATGAAGAATTTTTCAGAGTGTTTCTTTGGATTGCTTTAGGGATTTTATTGGTAGATGCAGCTTTACGATGGATTTTATTTAAATTTTTAAGTTAATGGATTGGTATTTCGGAAATATAAATTATCTGCTTCTTTTACTGCTTATTCCTTTGTTAAGTTTTGTTATTCTTCGCTTCGCAAAATGGAAAAATAAAAGAAAAAACCAATTTGCAGAATCTCGATTTCAAGAACTACTTTTTGAAAAAAGTTCACGCTTTTCTAAGGTGTTTTTAATATTGTATTCATTTGCATTTTTGTTTCTAGTTCTGGCGATTGTAGATGTTTTAAAAGGATCCGAAGAAGTAGAAACCAAACAGAAAATGAACAATGTAATTTTTCTGCTTGATGTCTCCAACTCGATGAATGCAGAAGATGTTACCCCTAACCGATTAACGGAAGCTAAAGATATTATTCTTAATACCTTAACGCAATTTAAAAACGATCGAGTAGGTGTGGTGGTTTTTGCAGGTGAGGCCGTTTCGGTAATGCCATTAACCACCGATTATACAGCAGCAGACACCTATCTTTCTGGAATCGAAACGGATATCATTAAAACGCAGGGAACCGATTTTTTAAAAGCCATGAATGTTGCTGCGCAGAAATTTAAAAATATATCAAAAGGCGCTAGAAAAATTGTACTGATTAGTGATGGAGAAGATAATGAAGGAAACGAAAATGCCGCCATTCGCGAAGCGAAAAATCAAGGAATGTCGGTTATTTCTGTTGGCGTTGGAACGGATGAAGGTGCTCCTGTGCCGAGTTACCTGTTCGGACAATTAATGGGATATAAAACAGATTTAAACGGAGAAACTGTAATTTCAAAAAGACAAACAGAAGCCCTTCGAAATATAGCGAAATCAACGGGTGGAATTTATATTGATGGTAATAATTTGCAACAAGCAAGTTCGCAAATCCAAAACGCACTTAATAGCAGTAATTCTTTTTCTACCGCAATGGTGAAATCTCAAAATGGTATTCACTATTATCAATATTTTTTAGGAATTTCTATTTTCCTTTTTCTGATCATTTATCTTTTTAACCCAAAAAGAGATCTTAATATTTAGAATAATGTAAAATTAACAGCATCATATACTTTAACCCAAATTTAACAGTTCAAAGCTGTACTCTTAACATTTAAAAGGATAATTTTGCGACAATGGTTTTAAATAAATTGCTTATAGGATTATTTTTATTTTTTCTCGGCTGGAATGTAACAAATGCTCAGGAAAGCTATAACCGTTTGATTTTTGAAGGAAACCGTAGTTTTAAAGACAAAAATTACGATGCTTCTGCAGATAAATTTAAAACTGCAGCCAACGTTAAAAAATCAGATTTTGCTGCCCACTACAACCTTGGGAATGCGTACTACAAAAAGAAAATGTACCAAGAAGCCCAAACAGAATTTCAGAAAGCGCAAGGAGTAGCGAAAACAAAGGCAGATAAAGCTGCGGCACTTTATAACTTAGGAAATTCTTATATGCAAAAGAACAGTCCCGAAAAAGCCGCGGAATACTACAAGCAATCCTTGAAACTTGATCCGTACAACGAATCCATTCGTAAAAATTACGAGATTGCAAAACGGAAAGATAAAGAGAATCAAAACCAGCAAAATCAAAACCAAGAAAACAAAAATGGCGGTGGTAAAAACGACCAACAGAAAGATCAATCGAAAAATGATCCTAATGGTAAAAACCCACAGCAAAACGGAAACGGGCAAACTCCTGATCAGAAACAAGGCGAAGGTAACAGCAAAAATCCGAAAGAGAACGAAGGATCAATGCCAAAAGATTTGCAAGATGCCATTCTGAACAGAGTATCAAATAAAGAGCGGGAAACCGCAAGAAGAATATTGAATAAAAACTCCTATTCAACGCCCGAAAGCAATGATAAGGACTGGTGATGAAACTAAAATTTCTGTACATACTTTCTTTATTTTCTACCTTGTACACCTACGGTCAGGTTACCTTAGTAGCCGCCGTTGAAGACAGGGATTTAAAAGTAAATGAAGACTTCATTGTTACCTTCGTGTTAGAAGTTAACGGGAACGATTATGTGCAAGAAAGTCCACTTCGACTTCCCGATCTTTCGAAATATACCATGCTCGGGAATGCTTCAGAAACCAAAACTTATATCGATCCCAAAAGCAATGTAGCCATCAACCAAATTGTGTATCAAGTTGCATTGCAACCCAAAACATCGGGTAAAAATAGGATTGGTTCTGCACTCGTTCAAGTGAACGGGCGAATGTATAAAACCGAACCTATTGACTTTTATGTAGGCGACGCGGAGCGTAAAACGACTCCCAATACCGATATCGCCGCAGCCAATCAACACGATCTTTATCTTAATATGGAAGTGAAGAAACGTGAAGTGTACACCAATCAACCTACGATTGCCGTTTTGCGAGCTTATAGTAAAGATTTTAACAACTTCAGAAAGGTGAGCGATATTGAAGTTCCCGACCAGAACAATCTTAATATTCGAACCGTTAGTCTTACAAAATCTGATATTGAGCATCGAGGTAAAGGCGAAGCAGCGTCGCAAGTTATTGCGGTGTTTATGATATTTCCTACCGAATCGGGTAAAATTGATGTTAAACCCGTTTCCGCGAAAATTAAAGACAAAAAAATTTACTCAAATAAAGTAAACCTTAACGTTAAAAAACTTCCTTCCGGATCGCCTGCAGATTTTAAAAATGCCGTTGGTACTTTTAAAATGAATGTAGAAAAATCTGCGGATAATCAAGAATTTGATGGAAAATTTGAAGTGAATAAACCATTGAATGTCATTGTAAGACTTAATGGTGAAGGCAATCTTCAAAATGCTAAAATTCCTACGATTGTACCCAATGAACGGTATAAAGTTTATCCTCCCAAAATTTCAAAACAGTTAGTTACAGGAAATGATGGAGTGAAAGGTGAAGTAACCGCGCATTATGTTGTTGTTCCCATAAAACCTGGAAAAATATCAATCGAAACCGAAGGGTTTGCTTACTTCGATCCAAAGGATAAAAAATACATCGATGAAGGTGCAAGAATGATCAACTTAAATGTGTTGAGTCATGAAGATATGCTTGCTTCAAAATCGACTATTGAAAAAGTAAACGATTATACAAACGATATTTTAGAGACCGTTAATACGCCAATTATTGGTACAAATGTTCTTCAAATAAAAGAGAAGGATGGCATTAATTGGAACACCATTATTTTAAATATCACCCTTTTCAGTGGGTTGGCATTTTTGCTTTTTTATCTAAAGAAATCGCAGAAAAAAAAGAAATTGGTAAAACCCGAAATTGTAGGCAAGCCCATACAAACCATCGCTGAAACCGAACGAATTCTCCGTGAAACACAACGTTTTTCAATCGAAGATCATTTGCAGTATTTAGAAAAAATGAGGTTTGATCGCAATGCTAAAGGATTTTTTAGCGTGTATGATGAAATGCTTAAAGATCTCGATAATCATTTTGTTAAAGGCGTTTATCAATCTGTACCTCAGTTTTTTGAAAAAGAATTCGGAAATCAAGAATCTGAAAATTATCGCAAGTTGAGCAATAAAATTAGCATCGATAAGTATTCTCCATTGCTTTCGGATGAGGATTTGGATGAACTTTATAGTGATATTAGAATATTATTTTCAAAAATTAGCAAATAATTAAAAAAAACGCTTATTTTTGCGAAATTATTAAAATCTATGAGCGTATTTCAAGACTTCAATTTTAAAGAAATGTTTTCCTCTTCAATGGTATTGTTTGCGGTGATTGATATCATCGGGTCCATTCCCATTATTGTAAGTTTAAAGCAAAAATTTGGTAAAATAGAAGCTGAAAAAGCATCTATTGTTGCTGGTGTTTTAATGATTGCTTTTTTGTTTATCGGGAATAATATTCTTAAACTTTTAGGCGTGGATGTGAATTCATTTGCGATTGCGGGAGCGTTCGTAATTTTTATCATCGCTATCGAAATGATCTTGGGAATCGAAATTCAAAAAAATACAGAAGCCAAATCGGCATCAATTGTTCCGATAGCTTTTCCGCTTATCGCAGGTGCGGGAACATTAACCACCACACTTTCTTTAAAAGCTGAATATCACGATATTAACATTATTTTTGGGATTATTCTGAATACCATTTTGGTTTATTTGGTATTAAGATCTGCAAATTGGTTGGAAAAAGTTTTGGGCGATGGAACGCTTCAAGTGCTAAAAAAAGTTTTCGGAATTATTCTTTTAGCAATCTCTATTAAATTATTTACTGCTAACTTTGCACAACTATTTTCAACATACGTGAAATTTTAAATTCGTCTATTATGCAAACCTTTTATAAAGTTTTTCTTGTGCTATTCGTTATTTTTATCGGCTTTAGCTTGTATGCAATCGATTGGAATTTAGGATTTATGCATGAAGAAAACTCAAAATTCGTGCTTTCTTTGGCTGCAGGAATTATCGGTTTAATATTGGTTTTCGTATTGAATACTTGGAGTAAGTTATCCGTTAAAAAGTAGCTATATTTTTTTCAAGCGCTTGCATTTTTAGTTCGGTTTCCTTCCATTCTTTTTGTGGATCGCTAAGTGCGGTAATTCCGCCGCCAGCAAATAATTCTATTGCATTTTGCCAAACTTTTCCGCATCTTAAATTAACGAAGAAATAGCGATAGTCTTCGGTTTCTATCGAGGAATATCCACCGTACAACTCACGCGGAAAATTTTCAAGTTGTAGGATTTTTTCTATACAGAATTTTTTCGGAATTCCACAAACAGCAGGCGTTGGATGCAATTCTTCAATTACGTTTTTCAATTGATCATCTTCAATGTTTATTTGAAAATCAGTGCGTAAATGTTTGATGTTCCCCGAAAGATGATCATAGGTTTCGGATTGTTGTACGCTGTTCGAATATTTGGATAAAATTGAAGCAATATACTGTGTTACGGGTTTTTGTTCCTCTAATTCTTTTTCCGTCCATTCCTCATCTATGGGCAGCGTTCCAGCCAAACTCATTGTGGTGAAAATGGAATTCTTCTTATCAAATTTCCCTAAAAGTTCAGAAAATGCGCCGATCCATGAAATTCCATCTTGTTCAAAAATATACACGAATGCAGAAGGATAGGCTTTGCAGAGATTTCGAAAAGTGGCGATAAGATCAATGTTTACGTTAACGGTTTTCTTCCTTGCAATCACCAATTTTGGCAACTTATTTTCTTTGATAATCGAAATTGCATTTTCAATTTTTTCAAGATAATGTTCTTGGGTTTCATCGCCTTCGAAATTCGATTTTTCTTGAAGATTAAAATGCAGATTTTCCAACTCCGAATCCTGGATTTCTACCAATGCCCCAGGAATCGATATTTTTTCAAGACAATCAAACGAGGTAAAACTTACTGCAGAAACGGTTTTATCGGAATTTGTGGTGTAAAATGTTGCGCCAAAAGGCAAGCGAAAAAGGAGCATGATTGTGTATTAACGAATTTTTTCCAGTGGAACAATGTTGTTGGTCATGGTGGTGTGATTGATTAAATGGCCTTTTTCATCGCGGATCTCGATTTGCGAAACGTGCATCGTGTTTCCTTTACGAATAAAAGTTGCAGTGCCGGTAACCATTCCATCTCGCTTTGCTCGTAAATGATTAGAGTTGATGTTGGTTCCTACAGGAACTTCTTTGGTAAGATCAACGTTGACCACCGAAAGGCAAGAACCCAAAGTTTCGGCTAATACGCAACTTGCACCGCCATGCATAATGCCGTAAGGTTGATGAACTTTTGCGGTTACAGGCATTGTTGCGGTTAATGAATCTTCAGTAATATCTGTAAAAACGATATCAAGATTTCCGTTAAGGGTTTCTTGATCTCGGTTGTTTAGTTTTTCTAGAATTTCCTTTTTTCTTTCTATTTCCATTGCGTTTTTTGTTTCGATGTTAATAAATTTGGGGATTCCAGTTTTCTGGAATTTTCGGTTGGATATCGTATTTGATGTAATAATCTTGAATTTCCTTCATCAAATCTTCATAGGATTCTGAAGCGATTTTTTCATAAGGAATTTGATAGCCCAGATAGATGGTTTTTCTTTTGAAATCTCCCGCTGCCACAACAATTGGAACTTTTGCGGCAAGCGCCATGTAATAAAAACCTTTTCTCCATTTGGGAACCCAACTTCTTGTACCTTCTGGCGTAATCACCAAACTGAAATCGTCTTTTGCAAATTGATTTTTTACAAAGTTCACCAAATCATTTTTTTGACTTCTATCGATGCCAATTCCGCCAAGCGCCTTTACGATTCCACCGTACCAAGCTTTTGTGTGCGCATCTTTAATGATAATTTTAATGGGTTTGCCTAAAGACCAATACGCAAAATTTCCCAACATATATTCGCTGTTGTGTGTATGTGGAGCAACCACTAAAATACAGCGGTCAAGGTTGTTTACATCGCCTTGAAGGACGACTTTCCAACCTAAAAGTTTTAACATCAGTTTGCCGATGATTTTTTTCATAATCTAAATTTCTTGGTAAAATTCTGTTGCTTTTATAAAACAGAAGAGTACAACCAAAGGTTATACTCTACAAATATATCGAAATATTATCGCTCTAAAACACTAAAATAAACTAATGACGAAATCCATAACTTTCATTACAATTTCGATAACTACTTGGATCATTTTGTTGAAATTTTGAGGTTAAAATTTTTATTGAATTCCAAAATATGTACGAAAGTACGTATTCTTTAGAAAATTATGATTTAAAATAATGTTAAAATTATTCTATTTTTTTTCTTAACCCACTTTTTTAGATGCGAATTAAGTTTAGATCTACTTCTTAAGTTGTAAAAATGTTGGGAATTTGATGTGATAAGTTGTTGTACTTTCTATTCATGATTCCCAACGTGTATTTTATTTGTTGGTTTTAATGGATATTTCTTTTTTTCCGTCTTTAATTTTAATGTCGACATCTTTTACCTTTTTAAAATCAAGGTCAAGGGAATCCATCACTTTGTCGGCTTTATCTTTGGAAACTTTTTTACCGTTGATAATTATGCTATCGCTATCTCGGGAATCGTATTCGATGGTTTTTCCGTTGATTGTAATTTTATTTTTCTCAATGCTAATGC
Source organism: Bacteroidota bacterium (assembly GCA_023422635.1). Classification (GTDB taxonomy): domain Bacteria; phylum Bacteroidota; class Bacteroidia; order Flavobacteriales; family Weeksellaceae; genus JAFAGO01. Next base: position 95,619 of record JAFAGO010000030.1, on the reverse strand, counting down.
CTTGTGAGTGATCGTTGTAATCATAATCGTCGTCTTCCTCATCATCGGTTGTTCCATTAGCATTTAAATCGCCATCAAATCTCATCTGCTCTTTTTTTAACGGAATTACAATGGTGTTTTGTGGAACCACCAATTCGTAATTTATGCTGTAATCTCTGAAACGGTGATCGTAAGGATATTTAATAAAATTGGGTAGCGAGATTTTGTTGCCTGAAATATCTACTGGCACGGTAACTTGCAGAGGAAGGTTGTAGCCTTTCGCTTCTTTTTTAATGATCAGGTAAGGGGTTTTAACATCAACTCTTCTTGTTACGTTTACATAGCTGTAATCCTTTTCGTACACGTTTTTTTTGTCAGAATAGATATCGTCTTCATAACCTTTGAAGTTTTGTGGAATGGTTACTTGTTTTAAATCCACATACAGTGTGTCGGAATTGGTGTTGATGGAAATTTCTTCGGTGTCTTCTTTGTCACCTTTTAAGAAAAGATCTTTTTTCGCCATATTAAATCCAAAATACGTTGAAAGTCCGATCAGGATAAAAAATAATCCCAAAATTACCCAACCGATATTTTTCAGTTTGGTGCTCGGTGAAATAAGTTTTGCTGCTAAAAGTCCAAATAGAATTGCTGGAATTAAACCTGCAATAACGATCATCAAACTTAGAATATACGTCATATTTCCACCATCAAAATAGAAATCCATTGATTGAATTGGAGAGAAATCGGTGTTGGCAAAAATTCCAAATCCAAACAAAGAACTCATTAAAAAGAGGAAGGAAATGAATGCGAGAAGTCCACCAATCAAGAATCTGAAAACGTTCCAAATTCCGCTACCTGCAGAGTTGATGATGGGTTTGCTTTCGTTGTACATTTCGCCCACTTTTTGTCCTGCTTCATTCGTGAATTGTACAATCTTGCCGGATTCTTCTTTAATTGTATCGAAGTTAACGGGCTTTCCCTTCATTTTCAAAAAATCTGAGGTAGATTGTGCTTTAGGAAGAATTGCCCATAAAATAATGTAAATGAGCACTACTAAAAGTGGACTTCCGGGAATCGGGATCATTGCAAAAAACAAAAGCACCCAAATCACGCGCATCCACGTAATTTCCATTCCTGTGTAATGTGCTAATCCTGCACAAACGCCGCCTAACTTCGCTTTCTCAGGATCTCTGAAAAGTTCTTTTTGGCTGTATTTGTTTCCTGAAAATGGATTTTGTTTTTTTGTATTGGAATCCGAATAATACGCTTCTTCTTGTTGTTCAATAGCTTCCGGAGTTCCTATTTGTGCGATTACTTTTTCTACATCATCGTCATTAATAACTTCCCTTTTCCCAAGGGAATCTCTGAAGATTTCCACCATACGAATTTCAATATCGTGCATCACTTCTTCTGCCTCGTCTGCATCCAAAGAATTTCTAAGCGCAGAAAGATAATCGCTCAGTTTAATGTAGGCATGTTCCTCGATTGTGAAGGAGAAACCTGCGAGTCCTATAGAGAGTGTCTTGTTCATTTTCTTAGTTTTAGTTGGTTCTTTTGGATTTATTGAAACCCGTTTTGTTGGTTATTGGTTTTGGTGATTCTGTTAACCGATTCTGTAAGATCGTTCCAGGTGTTTTGCAGTTCGGCAAGAAATTTTTTACCTTTTTCTGTAATTTGATAGTATTTTCTTGGCGGTCCGCTTGTGGATTCTTCCCAACGATAGGTTAAGAATTCTCCATTTTTCAATCTTGTGAGCAGAGGATAAAGGGTTCCTTCCACAACATCTAGTTTTCCTTTTTTCAGCTCATCAATTAAATCCGAAACATACATTTCTTTTTCGTTGATGAGACTCAAAATACAGAATTCCAGAATTCCCTTGCGCATTTGCGCTTTTGTATTTTCTGTATTCATATTTTAGGTTGAAAGTTTTACATTTTTTTTCACGATTCTGTTGAAAGTTATTGGCTGTTGGCACTAATAAAAATGTTATACCTCTAACTTTACATGGCAAAGATATGTAATTAAAATGGTATTATGCAATACAAAGTAGTATTAAATTTTAATATTTTATTTTAAAGTATTGTATATTAATGAATTATAAAATTATTTTTTTAGAAATTTTTGGAGTGAGTGTAGATGTTTTACAAATTATATTGACTTTACAATTAAATATTCATCAAATATGTCGGGAGGAAAGGAATAAAAAAACAGGAAATCAAATTGAAATCCTGTTTTGTTTTTTAATGGTGATGAACTTAAATACGTTCCAACTCATCTGCATCAATTGTGGTTTTAAAAGTTCCGTAATTAACGGTTACTTTATTTTTTTTCACCTCTTCAATTGTTCCCACTGAAGTTGAACCTTTAATCCGTACGCGTTGTCCGATTTTCAACCATAAGGCGCGTTCTTCTTTTCGCTTTTCCTCCAGTTTTTCGTTGGTTTCTGCGATTTTCTCTTTTACTTCAACTCTTTTTAATTGCTGTGTAATTTTGCGTTTCACCACTTGAAGTCTTTTGCTTTCATCTTTATCCGAACCAATTTTTCTGTATTTTTCGGTTTCTAAAAGTTTCACAAAATCTTTCACAACTTCCTTTCTCGATTTTCCTTTTGTGTAAGAATCGATGAAGGTTTCAATTTTATTCCCAAACTGAAGTTTTCGATGTTCTTCCTCGTACAACTTTTGAAAATTGAAAAGCTTTTGCTCCAATTGTTGATTCAATTTTTGCAAATTATCGCGTTTATCCTCAACGGAATCTCGCTTTTCCGAGAGATCGGATTTTAATTTTTCAACTTCAAATTTTTCCTGCTGCAGTTTCACAATTGTTTTGTCGAGGTTTACAATATCGTGTTCCACTTTCTTCTTTGCAGAATTGATGATGAATCTTGGGATTCTGTTTTTCTCGGCAACCTCAAATGTAAAGGAGCTTCCTGCTTGTCCGATTTCTAATTTATACAGCGGTTCTAGAGAATTTTCGTCGAAAAGCATCGCCGCATTTTGCGCGGCAGGTAATTGCTCAACAACCAATTTTATATTGGTATAGTGCGTTGTAATAATGGCAAAACTTTTCTTTTGGTAGAAAAATTCTAGAAAACTTTCCGCCAATGCGCCACCAAGTTCAGGATCAGAACCTGTTCCGAATTCATCAATCAGTAAAAGCGATTTTTCGTCTGATTCCCGAATCATTCCCGACATTTTTTTAAGTCGTGAAGAGTAGGTGGAAAGATGGTTTTCAATCGATTGGTTATCGCCAATATCGGTTAGTATTTTTTCAAAGAAAAACATTTCCGATTTTGGATGAACGGGAACGAGAATTCCGCTCTGGATCATCAATTGCAACAATCCTACTGTTTTCAATGTTATTGATTTTCCTCCGGCATTTGGTCCAGAAATACAAATAATGCGCTTGTGTTCTGTTAAGGTTAATGTTTGTGGGAAAATCTCTTTATGTTGCGCTTTATTTTTAATCCAGAGTAAAGGGTGGTATGCATCTTTAAGTCGAAGCGTTTGGTGGTGATTGATTTTCGGGAGAACGCCATTAATTTTTTCTGCAAATTTTGCTTTCGCACGAATTAAATCCAAGTCGAAAATGTACGCTTGATATTCCGAAAGCTGTGGTTGAAATTCAGCAATTTCTGCAGTTAATTTTCGAAGAATTTTATCGATTTCTTTTTGCTCTTCCTCTTGGTTTTCTCGAAGTTTAAAGTAATGTTTTACTACACTTTCGGGTTGAATAAAAGTAATAGAACCTGTTTTTGAAATTCCTAAAACACGGCCTGAAACTCTTTTCTTGAATGCAGATTTTACCGCCAAAACCCGTTGGTCTTCGATGATGCTTTCGCGAATATCTTCCAAGAAATCTGCTTGAGAAGTTAGCGCTCTGTTGAAGTTCTCGTCGATGGTTTTTTTGGCGTGCTGAATTTCGGTTCTCAATAGTTTTAATTGCGATGAAGCATCTACTTTTACTTCTCCAAAACGATTGAAAACTTTATCTATTTTTTCAATTATTTCTTTACGAAAATCCAAATCCTTCACTTCATCCAAAAGGGTAGGAAAGGTTTCGGAAAGTTGGGGAAAAAACTTCTGAAGTTTCCCAATTTGTTCGGTGATATTTTTAATTTTTGAAAATGCCGAATTCTCAAGTCTAAAATTTTCAATGTGCATTAATTTTAATTCCTGCTCAATATCTTCATATTCATGAAAAGGAATTGCGTTGGCACTTTCGAAGCTGCTAAGAAATTCGGATGTTTTTTTTAATGAAAGTTCAGCTTCGTCGATTGAAATTGGACGAAGTTGTTCAATTTTTTCTGCTGTCTTTGGAGAAAACGCAAAGGGTGAAATTTCGGCAAGCAACTGCGGAAATTCCAGTTCGTTTAAATCATCTTTTTGAATATTCACTTTGCAAATTTACGGATTTGAAATTTTGGAAGGAATTATTTTTATAAAGGAGAATATTTTCATGTATTTTAATATAATCAAGTTTTTTAAAAGAAAAAAAATGGAAAGTATAGATGATCAATCCTCCAGAAATTTCGGGAGTTAAAATCGTTATTTTGCCGAAAAAGAAATCGTTAATTTGCAGGATAAAATTGTGAATTATGAATTGGAATGAAGTTCTTGCGCCCATTAAAGAATCGGATTATTTCGTGAATCTGTGGGCAACAGTGAAAAGCGAATACGCAAAAACGAAATGCTTTCCACCAAAGAATCAGATTTTTCGTGCTTTGGAATTGACGCCTTTTGAGGAGGTAAAAGTCGTGATTATTGGGCAAGATCCCTATCATAATGATGGACAAGCAAATGGGTTGTGTTTTTCGGTTTCTGAGAAGGTTCAAGCGCCGCCTTCACTTCAAAATATTTTTAAAGAATTGAAAGAGGATTTGGGAATTGATCGTAAATCGAAGGAATTGGATGATTGGGCTAAACAAGGCGTTTTATTGCTGAATGCAACGCTTACCGTTCAGGCGCATGCTGCCAATTCTCATCAGAATTTGGGTTGGCAAACTTTTACAGATTATGTTATTGATCAGATTTCGCAAAAAAGAGAAGGAGTGGTTTTTGTGCTGTGGGGAAGTTTTGCACAAAAGAAATTGCAATTGATTGATCAAAAGAAGCACTTTATTATTAAATCTCCGCATCCATCTCCGTTATCCTCTTACCGTGGATTTTTCGGAAGCAAGCCTTTTTCAAAAATTAATAATTATTTGGTTTCCAAAGGTCAGGCGCCGATTTCGTGGTAAAAAAAGAACCTGCAGAATGAATCTGCAGGTTCAGAAAAAACAACTCTCACCGCATTACTGCGTGTATTTGATGAATTAACTAGAAAAATTTGATATAAAGGATTAACGTTTTTCGAGTTGTTTTTCACATTAGGGATATTACTTTGCTGCGAGTGAGAAAGTGAGGTTTAAATCGTCCCTCACGACAATCATCCCGCCCATTTTTTTTGGTGGTTGAATGTTGAATTCGCTGAATTTAACATTCTTTTTTCCTACATATTTTCCGTTTTCCAGCGTAAAAATTACATTGTAGTTTTTGCTTCTGTTCATCATAAGAACTTCAACGACGGCGTTGTATGCATTTAGACTTTTTGTAAATTTCAGAATCTTTATACTGAGGTAGGGATATTTGTCTGAAGAAAGGGTTTTCTGAAAATCTTTAGTCATTATCTTATTAAAACAATCAAACTCGTTTACTTGTACGTTATAACTCGGAAGTTTACCGTTGAAGGAGTTTCCAGATGGTGTTTTAAAAGTTTTGTTGATGCATTTAAAATTGTTAATGTTGGTGCTGCCGTTGATCTGAAGAAAATTCTCCTGTGCTTTCATTGATATTAAACTGGAAAATAGGAGAAATACAACTATTATCTTTTATTACAGTACAAAGATAGAATTCGATAAAAAAGAAGCCTAGTTTTTTGATATGATATAAATCTTCAAGATGTAATATGTTTTTGTTATTTCAAAAAAATTAACATATTTTATATTAATTATACAATTAAAATATGTTTACGGATAATTATTGATGTTGTTATGGATTAAAAAGTATCAACAATTTAATGATAAGTCGTTATCAAAGGACTTTTAGTGAGTAAAATCATTCGTTTTGTCTTGTTTGTGATAGGGTAAAGAATTAATTTAAGAAGAACAATAATTGAGAAATTCGAATAAAGAATTCAAGAGCTTTAATTTGAGCGCTTTGTATCTCGTTTGTAAACAAAAAAAATGCAGTCGCGTTAAGGCAACTGCATTTACAATTATGAAAAAATTATTATGAGAAACGATTAATTTAGTTCGCTTTTACGAAAAGATCGTCTGCGTTTTCTGAAATAGGAACGTAAAGTCTTTCCCATCCGTCTGCTTTCACCATATCCCAAGAGTGTCCTTCTCCGGTGGTATCTTCAGCTAAAAGTACTACGCCAGGTTCAATAATAAAGGTTGATCCGTCGCTAACTTTAAATTTAATTTCGCCTTTAAGTGTAATTACATATTGTCTTCTTGGCGCTTTATGTTTGTTTTTCTCCCATTCTTCTGTTTTATTGCTTATCCAGAAGGTGGTTGTGTTCATGTGCTTTAAAGTTGGAATAAATCCTCTTTCAAAACTGCTGGTACCATCAGGATTGCTGATTAAACGAACAGCTGGAATGCGATCTTCGCTTTCAACAGTTTTTACTTGAACATTGTGTTTTGAAGTTTGTGCGCTAAGATTTCCAGCAGTAAAAAGAGTTGCTCCAAGAACTGCTGCGGTAATGATTTTTTTCATTTTGAATGAGGTAAATTTTAATATTATTTTATTGAATGTAAGCGGTATCGTATACTTTCATTTTTACAAAGAAAGGTTTGTATTTTGCTACAAGAGCAAGATGTTCAGGAAGTTTTCCGTATGCTTCAAGATCTTCCAAAGAATCAAATTCCATTGTACAATTGTAGGTGTAAGTTTGATCTAAAACAGTACGAGGCGATGATTTTGCGGGCACTCCAAAGTGTAAATTCTTTTGGTAAGGAAGTTTTGATAATCCTACAAAGAATTGCTGAAATTCTTTCACTTCTTCTGGTGATAAAGAAGGATCTAACCAGAAAAACAAACTATGAAATTGTGTGGTTTTTGCTTCCATTTTGTGATGGTTTTGGTGTTTTTTATTCTGCTTTGTTTGCGCAAACATATTGGCTGAAAGAAACAGCGCGACTACGATAAGCAATGTTTTTGTGATAATCTTCATTCTATATTTTATTTAAAATCGATTCTGTATTTAAGTACAAATTGCCATTTTCTATCTGTTACAACAGCGTCGTTAGCTGCGTCTGTAGTATAAATTGGGCGGTTTTGTGCATCGAATGTTAAGCGAGATCCCATGCCGTTAAGTAGCAAAGAAACTCCGGCATCGTAGATGAAAGATTTGTCTTTCAAACCATCTAAATCACTCACTTGAATGCTTGCTGCAGGTTGCAATTGCAAGGTGCTTTTCGATTTGTTGAAGTATGGTAAAGTTCCTCCTACTTGTAAAAAGAAGGTATTTCCTGTTCCAACAATTGGCATTGCATTTCCTGAACCGTTAAGTGAAGCTAAACTTGCATCAACACCGTTTGCAGGATTGTTGGTTCCCACGTAGCGAACATAGTTGGGACCGTAATCATTTTTCATTGCCATGGCGTAAGCACTAAAAGAGGTTCCGTTTTCTTTATTAATTGGCGTGTCGTAAAATAAATCAACCGCGAAGCTTTGGTAATCATCATTAATTACGTTAGCATCGGCGTCTTTATGCCAAAGTGCATCGTGTAGAAAATCAAATCCAGCACCCAATGCTAACACCTTTTTCTTTCCAACGTATGTACCGTTGTTAAATGGGGTGGCGTTTGATTCTTTATCTAAAAAGTCGTATTTGAAATATCCGGAAACTTCTTTGTTTTGGCCTTTTTTGCTGTATACTGCTACATTGTATTGTGGGTCAGCAGTAACATTTTTATAAGGATCAGCCAGTACTACACGGTAATCCAATCTTCCGATTTTACCTTTTGCGTAAACGCTTAATTCACGAACAACTTCATCGGTAATTCCTGTATTGGATGTTGCATAAGCAGGAAGATCAAACAAAAGCGTATTTAATGGTCCAGTTGTAAAACGCGAAAGTCCTCTCCAAGTGGATCTACCACCACCAATTGCAATTGCATCGTTGAATTTGTATTCAGCATACGCATCTAATAATTCAAAACTAGGATTGGTTTTTGAAGCAACATTCACATTTGTTGATCCTCCTTGTAAAACAAACATTAATTTGTCGGTAGGTTGATAAGTAACCTTTGCACGAACTCTTCTTAAAGATAAATCCGAAACTGAATTTTGCGCTTCACCATTTACGGTGCTACCAGGGTTTAGTTGACTGTATCTTGCCCAAATTTCAGTGTACCCACTAAAAGAAAGCGATTTATTTTTATCGGTTTTCGTTTCTTTTTTCTCTTCAGTTGGATTGTCTTTTGTTGTTTGTGCCGCAAGGTTGGAGAAGCTTCCAACGCAAAGCAAACTTAACATTCCAATCTGTACAATTTTTTTGCTCATAATCTTTATTTTAACTTCTGTTTAGTCGTTGTTTTTTGATGGGGCAAAGGTAAATCGACTTTCAGCGCAGCGGTATTAGACTGGAATTAGAAAATTTTTAGAAAATCATTAGAAAAACAGATTTCTATAATGTTTTTTTTCTGTATATGATTGAAAATGAGTATTTTAATTGATTTTTGGGATTCTTACTGTTTTAATGGTGGCAATTTATAAGTGGATAATTATTGTACTTTTGTTTTCGTTTAAAAGAGGAAAAAGGATGAATATTTTAATAGTAGAGGATAATCCAAGAGTTTCTGAGCTGCTAAAAAGGGGCTTAGAAAGTAAAGGGTACAGAATTTATATCTCTGAAGATGCAGAGGATGCCGTACCGATTATCGAAAAAATTCCTTTGGATTTAATGATTACCGATGTAATGTTGCCTAAAATGGATGGAATTACTTTGGTGAAAAAGCTTCGGTCAGAAGGCAATCCGATTCCGATTATTATGCTTACCGCGTTAGGAAATGTTGATGAAAAAATTGGCGGTTTTGAAGCAGGAGCCGATGATTATTTGGTGAAGCCGTTCGAAATTCGTGAACTGTATGCACGAATAAATGCTTTAATCCAAAGAAGCAGCGCAACGAAAAAACCCAATACCGAAATTGCGTATTCGGATTTGCTCATCAACGATTCTTCTAAAACGGTTAAAAGAAATGGACAAGCGATTGATCTTACGCCAAAAGAATTTCGGTTACTTTATTACATGATGTCGAACCCTGAAGTGGTGCTTTCAAAAGAAGAAATCGCCGAAAATGTTTGGGGAAACAACTTCGATACGGGAACCAATTATATCGATGTTTATATCGCGTATTTACGGAAGAAAATTGATAAAAATTTCGAACATAAACTCATTCATACCAAATCGGGAATGGGATTTATCTTGAGCGATAAATTATGAAAATAGCGACAAGAACAGCTTTAGCATACGCATTGATTACCGCTGCAATTTTAGGTTTGTTTTCCTTTATTGTTTACGATATTGCTGAAGAAAACAGAACGGAAGAGTTTTTCGATCGTTTGGATTACAAAGTAACTTGGAGAGCAGAATTTATATTTGATGCCAAGCAAGATTCTGTTTCGATTAAACGACTTCATGAGCAGAATAAACACTTGTTAAACGAAGCCGAAATTTCTGTTTACGACTCGGAGTTTAATTTGGTTTATACGGATAATATGCCGCCTTTTGGGGATCGAGATTTACTTCAAAAAATAAAAGAAAAAGGCAAAGTGCGTTGGTCTGATAATGATCTTCAATTTCTTGGAACCACCTATCATTTTAATGGTCAAGACTTCATCCTTATTGGTCGTGCTTTCGATGTTACGGGATTTCTACACGTGGAAATTTTCAAAAATAAGTTGATTACACTCTATATGATTTCGGTGTTTTTTATTGTGTTTATCGGCTTTATATTTTCGTATTACACCTTCAAACCTTTAAAGGAAATCATTCAACAAACCAAAGATATTTCAGAGCATAATTTACATTCCAGAATTGTAGCGCCGAAAGCGAAAGATGAATTGTACGAACTTGTAAAGGTGTTTAATACAACGGTAAACCGACTGGAAAAATCGTTCAATAATCAGAAGAACTTTGTAACCGCCATTTCTCACGAATTTCGAACACCACTTTCGATTATGATTACGGAACTTCAGTTGGCAAAAGAGCTTAATCAAACCGTTGAAGATTATCGTAAATCTATCGATAATGCGCTGGAAGATGCAAATCGAGCATCTGAATTGTCTTCCGCGTTGCTCAATTTTGCGCGTGCCAATTATGATCGTTCTCAAATCACAATAGAGCCGGTTCGGGTTGATGAGGTAATTATCGACTCGAAAATGAGTCTTTTGAATACAAATCCAAACTTCAGTATCAAGATTAGTTATTCGGAAGCGGCACAACTTAGTCCCGAATCCATGATTATGATGGGGAATGCGCATCTTTTACAAGTCGCTTTTGGTAACTTGATGGAGAATGCGTGTAAGTATTCCGCGGATCACAATTGTATTGTCGATTTAAATGCGATTGAAAATGGAATTCAGTTGGATTTTATTGATCACGGAGTTGGGATTTCTGAAGAAGATCAGCAAAATATTTTTAAACTTTTTTATCGGGGCGAAAATAAAAGCTATAATAAAGGAAATGGAGTAGGGTTGTCCATTGTTGAACAAATTGTGAAACTGCACAACGGAACCATTCAGCTGACCTCCAAAACAGGAGTAGGAAGTACTTTTACGATTGTTTTTCTATTTAAATAATTTCTGAAATAAATTTTGTTTTTTCTTCTGAAGTAGGAACGAAGCATTTTTGTGCTGCAAATTTCATTCTTCTTTTTGAAATTTCATCGTAGATCAAATCTGAGATAGATTTAGGAAGGATATTACAATAGGAAAGCATCTTGTATTTTCCGCCCAAAATTTTGGCAATTTTAAAAATCGCTTGGGATTTGATGAGGTAAAATTTCTCTGGTTTCCAAAAGTAAATAGTGTTGAAGTTATTGGTTTTTAAACCACGTTCCTTCAAAAATTCTTGTCCAAATTCAGATTGCAGTGCCGAAAATAAAAACTGGTCGTGCGTATCGTTTTTCAAAATCCACTGTACCCAGTAATTGCAAAATCCACAGTCGCCATCGTAAAAAACATAATATTTATTAATGTCCATTTTAACTATGGTTGCTGAGGTTTTGGTGATTCGGCGGGAATATTGTTGGTAGTTCTAATTTCAGATTCAACATCCTTGAAATATTGCGCCATTTCTGTTTTTTGAGCATCGCTTAACTTCGCGTTGGTGTGGATTAACAAATAGCTTTCCAGTGGCATTGCGCCGTGAGCCACTAAATCTCCAGCTTCATACAATTTGTGTGCTTGTCTTTTATTTTCATACGTAGCAAAGGTGGAAAAATTAAGTTTTTTTCGGCCTTCCTCAATATGATCTTTCAAAAACCAGCCAAAAGGTTGAATGTACGAATACCAAGGGTATTGGGTTTCGTTGGAGTGGCAGTCGTAACAAGATGCGCGAATTTGCTTGGCCATTGGTTGTGGTATATTCTTAATAATCAGGAAATCCATTCCTTTATTCACAGGTTCGTTGGTTTTATCAATTTGAAAAAACTGAAGGAGAATGAATGCCACTACAAGTACATAAAATATTTTCTTCATCGTTTTGTTTTTTAAGTGTTTTAGAGGTAATCTTTTTTAAAAGTAAAACTTTTTTCCGCAAAACCACTTCTTAATTGTTGAATTTAGAATGATTTTAATCTTACCCTGCAAGCGATATTCGTGATATGTCGATTGATTTTCATACTTTTGCAAAAATTTTTTGGGCTCGGAAAGACCGGGAAACCCATTCTTTAATTCGAGATTTAAAATTTTGGACGTGTGTTGTTGAAAAGCACAATCCTTTAAGATCCAATCTTTTAATCTTTTTTTGGAAACAAAATTTATGAGCAATTTAGTCGCTATTGTTGGGCGCCCCAACGTTGGAAAATCCACCCTGTTTAATCGTTTATTAGAAAGAAGAGAAGCTATTGTTGATTCTACTGCTGGCGTTACGCGTGATCGCCATTACGGTAAATCCGATTGGAATGGAGTAGAATTTACGGTAATTGATACCGGTGGTTATGATGTAAATAACGATGATGTTTTTCAGGAGGAAATTTCTAAGCAAGTTCAGTTGGCAATCGATGAAGCAACGTCGGTAATTTTTATGCTGAATGTGGAAGAAGGCCTAACGGAAACCGACTATGAAATATACGAAATGCTTCGTAGAGCCAATAAAAAAATCTACATCGTGGTGAATAAAGTCGATTCTGCTAAAGAAGAATTGGCTGCAACTGAATTCTATCAGTTGGGAATTGATAAATATTATACCTTATCTTCTGCAACAGGATCTGGAACAGGAGATTTGTTGGATGATATTGTAGCTGATTTCCCAACAACAGAATATAAAGATCCTTTCGAAGGATTGCCAAAAATCACAATCGCTGGTCGACCAAACGTAGGAAAATCTACACTTACAAATGCATTGTTGGATAACGAAAGAAATATTGTTACCAATGTTGCGGGTACTACAAGAGATTCAATCCAAAGTTTATACAATAAATTCGGTCACGAATTCGTGTTGGTGGATACTGCGGGGATGAGAAAGAAAAACCGCGTAAACGAAGATTTGGAGTTTTATTCTGTAATGCGTTCTGTGCGTGCTATCGAAAATTCGGATGTGGTAATTATTATGGTAGATGCGACTTTGGGTTGGGAAGCACAAGATATGAGCATCTTTGGAATTGCGCAGCGAAATCGTAAAGGCATTGTAATTCTAGTAAATAAATGGGATTTGGTAGAAGATAAAAAAACCAATACTGTTAAAGAGTTTGAAGCTGCGATTCGACATAAAATTGGACAGTTTTCGGATGTGCCAATTCTCTTTGTTTCTGCTTTAACCAAACAAAGAATTCTAAAAGCCGTTGATTTGGCAATGGAAGTGTACGAAAACCGGAAAAAGAAAATCAAAACTTCAAAACTTAACGAAGTAATGCTTCCGATTTTTGAAAATACACCACCACCAGCAATAAAAGGAAAATACATTAAAATTAAATATTGCGTTCAACTTCCAACGCCAAGTCCGCAATTTGTGTTCTTCTGTAATCTTCCGCAATATGTAAAAGAACCGTACAAACGTTTTGCTGAAAATCAACTACGAAAAGAGTTCGGTTTCACCGGAGTTCCTATTGAAGTGTATTTCCGTCAAAAATAAACGTACGAGTGTAATAAAAACGATTGGCTTCAATTCTCTGTTAAAAGATTTTGAAGCCATCTTTAAAATATAGAAATTAGCGAAATATTCAAATTCAAAAATGGTAACGATACTATCCGACAATTTTTCTCTTGTCAATTCCTGGATTAACGATTTAAGAAATACTGAGGTTCAAACCGATCGAATGAAATTCCGTAGAAATTTGGAACGAATTGGTGAAATTGCTGCCTTTGAAATTTCTAAAGGTCTTGAACAGAAAGAAGTTGAAATTACCACTCCCCTTGCACAAATAAAAGTAAAAGAAATTGCTGTTCAGCCAGTAATTACAACGATTTTAAGAGCCGGAGTTCCTTTGTTTCAAGGGGTTTTGAATTATTTCGATAAAGCGGATTGCGGATTTGTTGCTGCGTATCGAAAACATGATGCTAATGATTATTTTTCAATTAAGCAGGATTATTTAACGTGCCCGAATATTGATGGTAGACCTTTAATTGTGGCAGATCCTATGTTGGCGACTGGTGCGAGTTTAATCGAGGCATTGAAAGATTTACTTAATCACGGTAAACCAACGCAACTGCATATTGTTGCTGCAATTGCGGCACAACAAGGCGTTGAAACTTTGCAAAATGCGTATCCTGAAGCAAATATTTGGATTGGTGCGTTGGATGAAAATCTTACTTCCAAAGGTTATATTACGCCAGGTTTGGGAGATGCGGGAGATTTGTCTTACGGAGAAAAATTACAACGCTAGAAATCCGGATATCTTCTATTTTTTAGAAGGTTTAATCAATTGCCATCACTAAAATTGAAATGGTGTTGTTCGGTTCTTTTAAAAGTTCCCAAACAGCATCGGAAATCGTGTTTCCTGTGGTAAACACATCATCTATCAGTAGAATATGCTTTCCTAAAATTTCTTTGTTTAAAACGAATTTCTTTTCGGAATTTTGTCTTTCATTTCGGCTTTTTTTTGCCTGTGCTTTTGAATTTTTCGTCCGCTTTAGAACGGTGTGGTCGAATGGTATTTGATAGTGCTTCGATAACTTTTCTGTAAATAAATGAAGTTGATTGTAACCACGATTTCTTAACTTTTCTTGATGTAAAGGAATGGAAACGAGTAGATCCGGCTTTTCATCTTTAAAATCAAGTCGTTCGATCGTCCATTTTGCTAACGGAATTGCTGCCTTCTCACGTTGTCCGTATTTTAAAGTATGAATTATCTTTCTGCTCAAACTTTCTTTTTCAAACTGCATCAAAGCGAAAGCGTGTACGGTTGGGAATAAAAGTCGGCAACGTTCCGTAAGTGCATTGTCTTGATGATAATCAAAATGCGTAAAATGAATTTGAGAAAAACAAATCTCACAAACCAAATCTTGCGCACCAATTATTCGGTTGCACTGCAAACAGCGGTTTGGGAAAAGTAAATCTAAAATCATCGTTCATGGTTATAAATGCTTAAATATAAGTGTTTTATTCAAAAGTATTTTTCGATGTTAGTGAAAATGTGATCAACTTTGCAATGTTTCTTTCCTGAATTTTGCAACTGCTTTTTTCATGTTTTCGTTAAAGGTTTCCTTTTCAATTCTAATGGGCGGCGCTTGTCGAACATCACAGTCAGAAATGCTGCATGTTTCGCAGGTAACGCCCACATTTTCAGTAATAATGCTGTCGCTTTTTGCGAATTTTATTTTCTTTAAAGAATTTGTATTCAGTAAAATGCCCAAGCAATAACTTCGGTTAGTACCATCGGAAAACGGATTTTTTTGCGACGTTGAAATCACCAAATAGCTGAGCCCGGAATCTTTATAATGCGAAATTTGTGCGTCGGTAAGTTTTTCGTTTTCTTTTAAATGAATTAGATTTTTAACGGCAACCCAGCGTCTGCAATAATGCTCGTTTGTCGCTTTAGCGTGTGGAGCTTGCTGTTGATTGAGGTGCAATTCCTTCATCATCAATATTTTATCAGATTCTTTCTTCTTGGTGAAGCACAAGTAAAAGAGATCTTTTATTCCTAGTTCCGCAGGTAAAATATTGGTTAAGCGGTAGTAAAAAGTTTCTGGCGAGTTGGTAAAGTGGGTTAGCATTTCGTCAAATGCTTTGGGATTCCATTTTTTCTCGCTCATAAAATCTGAAAATTTTTCTACAATTTCTTCTTTAGGAATTAGTAAACATCCAGCGAAATAGGAGGCGAAAAAATTATTCAAGAGCTCTTCAAAACTACTGAAATCAATCCATGAATACGTGTTGGGTCGTGGTGCAAGTTCCAAAACATTGAAGCCGATTTCTTTCGCAAGGATGAAAATAATTTGATTTTCATCCAACAAATGATTTAATAATAATTGTTTTTTTTCTGGGATAAAAAGTGAACGTAGATTTTCTAAAACGCCATAAGTGGAAAAGTCTTCATGAAGAATTTCGTAACTAAATTTTTCGGTCAGGATTTTTTCAAGCTTGTTTACGTCAATTTTTTTTCCGAAACCCACTTTGTATTTCGTTGAAAAATCCCCTGCTTTTTCTTCGATTTCAGGAAAGTGATTGTCGTACATCTCTTGGAAACTCCGTACAACAGCAAAATAGAAACGTTCTTTTCCTAAATTATAATTCTGCGAAATTTCAATTAAAGTATTAATAAATGCAGTTACTTTTTTCGGCGCTTCGCTGATGATGTTAATGAGCGAATTACGGTTGATACCGAAGAGTTCCAGCGGAATTTCTTTGAAGAAGTCCGACTTCAGGATTTCCGAAACCGGCGAAAGTGATTTGTCTAGTTTTGTGGAAACCAATTCATCAAATTTCGTGTCTAAAACTTCGGAAAGGTGTAGTATTTTATCGTGTTTAGGATATTTCTTTCCATTCTCAATCTCATTCAAATAGGATTTTGAAAGTCCTGTTTTATCTGCGAGATCTTGCAGCGACCAGTTTTTTTTCTGGCGCTGTTGTTTGAGTTTTAATCCGAAAACCGTTTTTATATAGTCGCTATCTGCAATCATTTTGATGGTAAAAATCAAAAGTACAACTATTTCGCTAAATTAATTTCAGCGAACGATAAAATTTTAAATAATAAAAAATGTTAAAGTTTTAATTGTATATAATAAATTTAAAATCAGGAAAATACGATGAATCCTATATTTCTTGTTATTTATTATTTTATACATAATTTTTTGTTTATTTTAAATTAGCGAACGTTCGCTAAAAGTGAAAAAACTTTTTATATATTTGCTGCAACAACCTCGCAAAATATACTTTTTATGGTAACGCTGACTAAACTTAAGATTCTGCCCGAAAATCAGTACACTGACGTTTTTACTGAAGAATTAACTGAATTTTTAACGGTGCTTCACGAGAATTTTAATTCTAAAAGAATAGAACTTTTGGAGAATCGAAAGAACGTTCAAAAAGATTTCGATAATGGGATTTTTCCTGTTTTTCCAAAAGAAACAGAAAGTATTCGAACTGGCGATTGGAAATGCGCTCCGCTTCCGGAAGATATTCTGGATCGCAGGGTAGAAATTACCGGGCCAGTGGATCGAAAAATGATTATCAATGCTCTAAATTCTGGCGCAAATTGTTTTATGGCCGATTTTGAAGATAGTAATTCGCCAACCTGGGAAAATAATCTGGAAGGGCAAGTCAACCTGACCGATGCCATTAACAAAACCATTTCCTTTGAAAACGAGAAAGGCAAAAAGTACACTTTAAATGATGAAACTGCTGTTCTTTTTGTTCGCCCGCGAGGCCTTCATCTCAACGAAAAAAATATTTTAATAAACGGAGAGGAAGCGTCTGGTTCGCTGATCGATTTTGGAACGTATTTCTTCCGTAATGCAAAACAATTGTTGAAAAATGGAACTCGACCTTATTTCTATCTACCAAAATTAGAGCATTACAAAGAAGCACGTTGGTGGAATCAAGTTTTTATGTTTGCGCAAAACTATATTGGTGTTCCTAAAGGCACTATTAAAGCAACCGTTCTTATAGAAACTATCACCGCTTCGTTTCAATTGGATGAAATTCTGTACGAATTGAAAGACCATTCCAAAGGTTTGAACTGCGGACGCTGGGATTATATTTTTTCTTACATCAAAAGGTTTAGAAACCAACCGGAATTTTTGGTTCCAGATCGTGATCAAGTAACCATGACTTCACCGTTTATGGCGGCGTATTCCAAACGAGTGATCGAAACCTGTCACAAAAGAGGCGTTTTTGCCATGGGCGGAATGGCAGCGCAAATTCCCGTGAAAAACAATGAGGAAGAAAACGAAAATGCCTACAAAAAAGTTCGTGCCGACAAAGAACGGGAAGTGAAAAACGGACACGACGGAACATGGGTAGCACACCCCGCTTTGGTGAAAGTCGCAAAAGATATTTTCGATGCGTTTATGCCTACTCCCAATCAAATCGAGAAACAATTTGATTATCAAATAAAAGAAGATCAACTTCTTGAGATTCCGAAAGGCACGATTACCGAAAATGGAGTACGCAAAAACATCAATGTCGGAATTTTGTACATCGAATCTTGGTTAATGAGCGTTGGCGCAGCGGCAATTTATAATCTGATGGAAGACGCTGCTACCGCAGAGATTTCCAGGACTCAAGTATGGCAATGGCTGAAAAATAAAGCAAAACTTGACAATGGAAAAATATTAACGAAAGATCTGGTTTTAGAATATCAGCAAGAAGAACTTGAGAAAATTCGAACCTATGTTGGCGATGAACGCTACCAAAACGGGAAATTCGAACTCGCTACACAACTTTTCAATGAACTCGTTTTCGATGAAAACTTCGAGGAATTCCTGACATTGAAAGCATATCCGTTTATTTAGTTTTTAGTGTTTGCTTTTTTGTTTTTATAAATTTTTAATTAATAGCATTTAGATACAAAACACTAGACACCAAACACCAAACACAAACTTTAAAATAATTTAAAATCCAAATACAATGAGCACAAAAGAACAAATCCAACAGTTAGAAAAAGATTGGTTAGAAAACCCAAGATGGAATGGGATTAAAAGACCATACACCGCAGAAGATGTTTTGAAACTTCGCGGAAGCTACAAAATTGATTATACCATTGCGACAGAAATGTCCAAAACACTCTGGAATAAATTAACCACCAGAGATTACGTTGCCGGACTTGGCGCGCTTACCGGAAACCAGGCGGTTCAGGAAGTGGATGCCGGTTTGGAAGCCATTTATCTTTCCGGATGGCAAGTGGCGGCAGATGCCAACCTATCTGGAGAAATGTATCCGGATCAAAGTTTGTACCCTGCGAATTCCGTTCCTTCCGTAGTAAAAAGAATCAATAATGCTTTGCTGAGAGCCGATCAGATTCAGTCTGTAAGCAATGTAGATGAAGTAAACCGAAAAAATTATCTCGTTCCTATTGTTGCAGATGCCGAAGCTGGATTTGGAGGAAACCTGAACGCATTTGAACTGATGAAACAAATGATTGAAGCCGGCGCTGCAGGAGTTCACTTCGAAGATCAATTGTCTTCTGCCAAAAAATGTGGTCACTTGGGCGGAAAGGTTTTGGTTCCAACGCAAGAAGCGATTAATAAGTTAATTGCTGCGCGATTAGCCGCTGATGTTTGCGGTGTTCCTACCGTTTTGGTTGCAAGAACCGATGCTGATGCAGCGGATTTGCTGACGTCCGATATCGACGAAAGAGATCATGCGTTTGTCGTTCCGGGGGAAAGAACGTCCGAAGGTTTCTTCAAAGTGAATAATGGAGTAGAACAAGGCATTGCAAGAGGACTTTCTTATGCGCCATATGCTGATTTAATTTGGATGGAAACCTCGAATCCTGACTTGGAATATGCAAGAAGATTTGCTGAAGGAATTCATGCGAAATTCCCAGGGAAAATGCTGGCGTACAACTGTTCACCTTCGTTCAACTGGGCCGCAAAACTTTCTGTTGCTGAAATGGAAACCTTCCGCGAAGAATTAGCGAAAATGGGCTATAAATTCCAGTTCATTACTTTGGCTGGATTCCACGCTCTAAATACCGCCATGTTCGAGCTGGCGTCTGCTTACAAAGAAAGAGGAATGGCAGGTTACAGCGAACTTCAGGAACGTGAATTTGCACTACAAAGCAAAGGTTTCCGCGCCGTGAAACATCAATCTTTCGTGGGAACCGGATATTTCGATACCATCCAAACCGTTGTTACTGCGGGTAACGCTTCTACAACCGCGTTGGCAGGTTCCACCGAAGAAGAACAGTTCCATTAATAAACTCTTTATAATTGTTAGACAGTAATGTCCGTAGTTTTTAATTAGAAGAACCTTCCTGAATTTTCGGGGAGGTTTTTTTTCTTTTTGGGCGTGTCCCTTCTCCAAAGCTGAACTTTTCCAAAGTTTCAAACTTTGGAAAAGTTCCCATCGCATCGGGTCGCTACGTTCGCTGCAATTCCTCGATCATCGACGCTCGCTTCGCTCGCGCCACTGCTCTGCGGGATTTCCGCTACCATCGCTCACGCGAGAATTGTTGTTCCTTCTAACAAAAATATTGGATAAAATGGATGTGAAGAATCCGAAGGTTTTAGATTTTTATAGCGCTATGGTTTTATGCAATGGTGGGGCTCCATAGGCGTCGAATAGTTTTAAATTTACTTTTTCTCGCTTTGATTTGTTCGTAGGTTAGTAAAATTTTAAATACGAAATTTTCGACAATAAACCCCATAACCATCAAATTTCAACCATCAATCAAAATCCTTATCTTTGCGGCATGATTCGCATTACTAAAATTTTCACTTTCGAAACCGCTCATGTTCTGTATAATTACGACGGAAAATGCAAAAATATGCACGGTCATTCCTATAAACTATTTGTAACTGTAAAAGGAAATCCCATCAACGATATCGATAATCCTAAAAATGGAATGGTGGTAGATTTCGGAGATATTAAGAAAATTGTAAACGAAGAAATTGTTGATCGTTGGGATCACGCTGTTTTGGTGAATGGCGATTCTCCGCACCGAAATTTAGGTACCGATCTTGAAAAGCAAGGACATAAAGTGATCTTATGCAATTTTCAGCCAACATGCGAAAATATGCTTTACGAAATCGCTTCGAAAATAAAAGCAAAACTTCCCAATCATGTTCAGCTGGCATATCTAAAACTTCACGAAACCGAAAATTCCTACGGAGAATGGTTAGCGGAGGAAAATTGATTGCATAGCGCAAGAGCCAGGAATAAAGATTTAAGAACCAAGAACCAAGAGTAAAGATTGTCATCCTGAGGTTCTCAAAGGATGGACAATAAAAAAAGCAAGGTAGTGTAGCAAGAATAGTTTGTCATCCTGAGGTTCTCGAAGGATGATCGATATTACAAAAAAACAATTTCAAAAAATTGAACAAAATAACCCTTCAAACCAATAAAAAAATCTATTTCGCTTCCGATCAGCATTTCGGAGCGCCAACTCCTGCGGAAAGCAAACCGCGAGAAGAGCGATTTATCCGTTGGTTGGATGAAATTAAAAAGGATGCCCAAGTGTTGTTTTTAATGGGCGATTTATTCGATTTTTGGCACGAGTGGAACTACGTGGTTCCGAAAGGTTACATCCGTGTTTTGGGAAAAATTGCAGAACTAAAAGATTCTGGAATTGATATTTATTTTTTCGTTGGAAACCACGATCTGTGGATGAAAAATTATTTCGAAGAAGAACTCGGAATTCCGGTTTATTTTGAAAAAAGAACCTACGAGATTGCCGACAAAAAGTTTTTTCTCGCTCACGGAGATGGATTAGGACCTGGCGACAAAGGTTATAAAAGAATGAAAAAACTTTTTACCAATCCAGTGGCGCAATGGTCGTTCAAGTGGCTTCATCCGGACATTGCCATGCGTATTGCGGTGTACATGTCTACCAAAAATAAATTGATTTCTGGTGAGGAGGATAAGAAATTTCTGGGGGAAGATAAAGAATTTCTAATTGTATATTCGAAGGAAAAACTGAAACAAGAGCATTTCGACTTCTTTGTCTACGGGCATCGCCACTTGCCAATGATTCTCGATCTCGGAGGAAATTCAAAATATGTAAATCTTGGTGATTGGATTTCGTATTTTACGTACGGTGTTTTTGATGGAAAAGATTTCGAATTGAAAGAATTTATTTAATAGTTAGATCATTCTTAATAACTCGAAGTGTATAGAAACTCCTGTTTATTGAGGTGCTTCGGAAATCTCAGGATGATAATTTTAGAATACAATGGAACGTGATATTTTCAATATAAAAAATGAACAAGATTTTTTAATATCTTGCCTGGAAACCTTCCGTTATCAATATGAAAATGTTGAGGTCTATCGGAAATTTGTCGATTATTTAAATATCGATCCAAACGAAATTCAAGAAATTGAAAAAATTCCTTTTCTACCGATAGAAATGTTCAAAAACCATTTGGTGCTCGACAAAAATTCTACTGCCGAATATTATTTTCAAAGTTCGGGAACAACACAAATGACGGTGAGATCTAAACATTTTATCGCTGATTTTTCTTTGTACGAAGAAAGCATTTACAAAAGTTTTGAGCAATTTATCGGAAAACCAGAAGATTTCATTTTCTTGGGTTTGCTTCCGAATTATTCCGAAAATCAACATTCATCATTAATTTATATGGTGGATTATTTGATGAAGAAATCGGGTAAAAAAGAGAATGGCTATTTCTTATACAATCACGCGGAACTTTTTGATCTGCTTCATGGTTTAAAGGATAAAAAAGTAATTCTTTTCGGGGTTTCTTTTGCCCTTTTGGATTTCCTTGATTTTTTGAAAGAAAATACTTCCGGACTTCCGGACTTTCAGACTTCCGGACTTTCAATCATCGAAACTGGTGGTATGAAAGGTCGAAAAGCAGAAATGACCAAAGACGAGTTGTTAACCATTTTTAAAAGTGGTTTTAAAACGGAGCACATTTATTCAGAATATTCAATGACGGAACTGCTTTCACAAGCGTATTCTTTGGGTGAAAATAGGTATGATTGTCCGAATTGGATGCGCATTTTAATCAGAAATACAGAAGATCCGTTTTCATATGTAGAAGAAGGAAAAACTGGTGCGATTAATATTATTGATCTGGCGAACCGACATTCATGTTCGTTTATTGCAACGCAGGATTTAGGGAAAATTGTAAATGAAATTCCTCGCGAAGCAAGTAATGATGATGTGATTCTTCGAGAACCTCAGCATGGCATTCAAGACCCGAATTGCCTTAAAGGCCAGCATAACATTGGAGAATCTAATTATAAAAATCCGGAATCTAAGAGTGATTACAACACTTCACAAAATCGCAAATTTCAGGTTTTGGGAAGAATTGATCATTCCGATATTCGCGGTTGCAGTTTGTTGGTTTCGTAACTTTGCAGGATGTTGAAAATCGAAGAACTCGTTCACGCTTTCATTAATCAGAACTGTAATTTTGAAAAAGATCTGGTTTTAACCAACCATTTTCATGGTGATTGGGAAGCTGATATTTTGGTGGTGAACAGCGAAGGTGTTAGCCATGAAATCGAAATCAAACGTTCTAAATCCGATTTCAAAAATGATTTCAAAAAATCGTATATCCGAAAATCTACAGGTGAAAAATTTCTGAAACACGACAAAATTTGTTGTGGAGATTACGTTTGCAACCAATTTAGTTTTCTCATTCCGATGGGATTAATTGAACATTCCCTTATTCCTGAGCATTGCGGAATTATTGAATTTTATCACGATACAGATAACTGGGAAACTACTTTTTACCACGTTCGTACACCTAAAATGATCCACGAAACATCGTATTGGAAACTAAACGATAAAGATGCATTTCTACGGAAAATCGCTTTGAATTTGCTCTACAAAAAAATGGAAATTAAAGGAAAGCATGAAGAATTAATTTTCAAAAGTACTTTCGATCTTCAGCAAAAATAAAAAAATCCTGCTCTCATGTAGAACAGGATTTTCTCTATATTCAATTGAAATGTAATTAATCTTCAACAACAATTACAACTTCATCTTGAGGTTTTTGAAGTAAGAATTTGTAAATCAATCCACCCACAACTGCGCCTAAAATTGGGGCTACCCAAAATACCCAAAGTTGCTGAATTGCCAAACCGCCTACAAAAACAGCTTGCGAAAGTGATCTCGCTGGATTTACGGAAGTATTTGTAATCGGTATTGAAATTAAGTGGATTAAGGTTAAACATAATCCGATTGCGATTCCTGCAAATTTTCTATTCGCAAATTTATCGGTAGCACCCATAATTACAATCAGGAAAAATGCGGTTAACAGAAACTCTGCAAAAATGCAGCTCCAACGGAATAGGCTTTATCGAAATATACCGCTTCTCCATAAAAATTGGTAGCGAAAGCGCCCGGTTTCGAAAAATCAGGGTTTCCAGAACCTGATAAAATAAAATACAAACACGCTGCAGCAGCAATCGCGCCCAAACATTGAGAAACCACGTACGGGAGCAAATCTTTAGCAGGAAAACGGCCTCCAGCCAGTAAACCGAAAGATACAGCAGGATTAAAATGGCCGCCAGAAATATGCCCAACCGCATACGCCATCGTTAAAACAGTAAGTCCAAATGCAAGCGCAACGCCTAAGAGTAAAATTCCTATTTGTCCGCTGGCTGCAGGTGCAATTTGGGATGTAAATATTGCACTTCCACATCCGCCGAAAACCAGCCAAAAGGTGCCGAAAAATTCAGCAAATAATTTTTTTGTCATTGTGTTTAAATTTTAGAACAAATCACATTTATGATAATTCTAATAGACGCCAAGTAAAATTGAAAATTTTTTAATTTCATGAATTGAATTGTATGGTATTTGCATCAACTGCAATTTGTTAGATTTCTTATCTTTGGTTGTAAACTCCTACTTATGAATATTGGAAAATTTAAATCTATTCTTTGGATTATTGGCATTCTTATGATTGTGCTTTTGGGTGTTTTCGTTTATCAAATGTCGCAAACCCAATCGGCACAAATAATGAGCATTGTTTTTATGTTGCTTTTAGGGTTGCTTTTGGGTGGCGTTATTGCTTTTTTGGCATCTAAAAATTTAAAATCAGTGCCGCCGGTTGTTACTGAAAGTTCGCATATAATTGTGGAAAGTATGCGTAAAGTTTTTAAAGTGGTAACTGCTGAAGGTCATTTTAATGAAATTTACAATTACGAAGAAACCTCGAAGATTTTTAATTTTATTCCCTCTAAAAAAAGAGCGCTGGTGATTGTTGAAGCTAAAATTTTAGTAGGATACGATTTTGAGAAATTTAAATGGGAAATTGATGAAGTTAACCGAAAGGTGAAGTTGCTTGATTTTCCTGCACCAGAAATTCTCTCCACGGAAACCAATTATAAGTATTACAATATTGAAGAGCATTTTTTTAATCTTTTTTCTAAAGAAGATTTAGCAAAAATTCAGCAAAACGGTAAAAAACAAGTTATTGAAGCCGCAAAAAAATCGCATTTACCCAAAATTGCCGAAGAACAAATGAAAACTTTGTTAACAGAACTATTGGAAAGTAAACAATTCTCATTGGAAAATCCTTCCGCCATTTCCGAAAGTAACAAGAGAATTGGCTATGAAAATCGCGATTTAGTATAACGTTTCTTGAAATTATTCGTTTAAAGAATGTATGAGTAAAATAGTGTTGAGATCGATTACTTTAGGATCTGTTTTTTTATTATTCCAAAATTATAGTGCGCAAAAATCCTCGAAAAGCAATTGTTATGATTTAGATGAGGTTTTGAAAGTGAAGCCGACTCCTTTGTATCAGGTGCATTTGGATGCTTCTAAAAAATTTACGGTTGCCCTTTTAAAAAATAATAAAACCTTTACGCAATATGTAAATATGAAACGTTTGCATAAGGTGAAAAAGTCTTCTACGGGCTATCGTTTGCAAAAATTGACGCACAGCAGAGAATATTTGAATTTTAAAACCAGAAAAACACTCGAGCGTATCGGGAGTAGATTTTATGAAGATACCAAAGGAAGTTATTTTACGGTAACTTCACTTACGCGAACGTTAGAAGATCAATGCCAATTGCGAAAAGTAAATCGAAATGCCTCGTCAGGGATTAGTTCACACAATTACGGAAATTCTTTCGATATTTCGTACATCCGATTTAATGGAAAGATGGCACATAATGAAAAACTTTTGAAAAAGTTAGAAAGTGTTTTGGAACATTATCGCAAATTAGGTCGCATCTATTATATAAAAGAAAAGCAGCAATCTTGTTTTCATATCACCGTTAGAAACTATTAATTTTTCTTTGTTCATCGCGTTTTTGGATAATTTTTTCAACTCCAAAATTGAGATTTCTATTATCTCGCTTTGATCTATATTCGATGGATTCTGGTATCGCATTAAATGGGGAAATATTTTTAGAATTCCTTAAAAATTAATATTTTTAAGAACTAAAAAATCCCTTATAATGAAGAAACAAATACTTTTTTTGGTGTGTGCTTGGGCATTTTCGGTGCCTTTAAAATCTCAAGAGTATCTTGATGATATTATGCTGCAGTCGTTCGGTTGGGATGAATATGCGCAATCCCGTGTTTCATCCGAAGGTGGACTTTATGAATTTTTGGGTTCTAGAGCCGGTAATTTAAAGGCGTTAGGATTTGATATGGTTTGGACGCCACCGCCAAGTGTGTCTACCGGTGGTGTTGGTTATTTTCCTACGCAACTCCACAATTTTTCTCAAACCTCTTGGGGCTCGGAAGCGCAAATGACAAAAATGCTTTCGAATATGAATTCCAGAGGAATTTATCCTATCGCAGATATTGTGGTGAATCATCGAAGTGGAACTACGGGCTGGACAGATTTTACTAATCCAGACTGGGGATGCGAAACCATTTGTATAGATGATGAAGCATCTTCTGCAACGTATGAAGGGTGTCGACCTTCGGGAGCTGCCGATACCGGAATTGGATTTGATGGATCTCGAGATTTGGATCACACGAATTCCACAGTTCAAAATGGGGTAAAGGAATATCTTTCAATATTAAAAAGTAAAGGTTTTAAAGGTTGGCGTTGGGATGTGGCGAAAGGATTTTCTTCTACTTATTTTGGAAATTATATCCAAGATAGTCAGCCCTATTATTCCGTCGGTGAATATTGGGATGGAAATCTCGATTTGGTAAAAAGCTGGGTCGACGGAACGTATTCTGGTGGTGCAAATATTTCTGGTGCATTCGACTTTCCTTTATATTATACTTTGTCTTCTGCCTTAGCGGCGAATTCTTTTGCAACACTAAATAATTCATCCGCAATGCCAGGTTTGGTAGGGAAATATGGCTATAGCGAAAAAGCTGTTACTTTTGTTGATAATCACGATACCTTCAACGCTTCAAGTGCAATTTTGGGAAGTAGTATTCCAAAAGCGTATGCATATATTTTAACACATCCTGGAATTCCTTGCGTTTGGGCACCACATTATTATGGTGGTACTTATAGTAAAGATGGTGTTTCGAGAACCTATTCTAATAATTCTGCATTAATTAACAAATTAATGGCAGTAAGAAAAACAAACGGCATTGATGCATATAGTTCGGTAACAATTGCTAGTGCATCTCCTGGCTTGTATAGTGCTTACATTAAAAAAAGAGCAAGCGATGCAGAACCAGTTGTGGCGATGAAAATAGGAAGTTATTCTTGGACGCCAACAGGTACAGGATGGAATCTTATTGTTTCCGGGTCAGATTATTCAGTTTGGTCTAAAGCTGCGGTAAATGTAGCACCTGTAATTAATATTGTATTGCCAAGCGGCTCTTACGCGAATGGTTCGCCACAATCGGTAACCATTACAGCTACAGACGATAGTGGAGTTGCGCCAACGATTTATTATACCACTGATGGTACGGAGCCCACAATATCTTCTACAAAATATTCAGGGGCTTTTTCGGTGAGCAATACCACAACTGTTAAAGCGGTTGCTTTTGACAATCAAAATCTATCTTCGGGTGTTGCGGAAAGAAATTATAATTTTATAACGCCTTCTGATATTGTAATTCGTTTTAAACCCCCAACCACAACTCCTAATTGGCCTTCACCAAAAATTCATTATTGGAATTACGAACCAGCAAATGCTTTACCAGCAGCAAATTGGAATGACCCAATTGCAATGAGTGCAGATTCCGAAAATCCGGGGTGGTTTAAATATACTTTTCCTGGAGTTATTAAAGTAAGCTTCTTGTTTAGAGATGGAAATCCGACAGGAACTTTGGGTGTTACGCAAACGGGCGATATTACAGATGTTACAGAAGATAAATGGTATGTTTGGGATGCGACTAGTTCTAATTTTGTTAGAGATGTAACTTTGGCTACTTCAGAAGCATCGCTTACAAAAGCAAATTTTGAGCTTTTAGACAATCCAGTTAAAAATGGTATTGCAAAATTTCGCTTCAAAAATGCTAATAATGGTGTAATTTCCGTATTTGATGTTACTGGAAAATTGATAAAAAATGTACGAACTTCATCATCGGAAGGTGAACAAGAAATCGCATTAAATGGACTGAAATCGGGTGTTTATATTGTACAACTGAAATCGGATAACGGAAATTCTACTTTAAAAATGATGGTTAAATAAAAGTACGTTTTACCATTTGCTCAATAAAAATGTCTTCTGAAAAATGAAGGCATTTTTTTTATTTTAAGCCATAAAAAAACCTCCCAAAATGGGAGGTTCGTTATTGTAAATGAAATGGAATTACAAGGTAGAAGAATGTACCAAAAGGTCAACCAATTTGTTGGAGTATCCCCATTCGTTATCGTACCAAGAAACTAATTTTACAAAAGTTGGAGAAAGCATAATACCTGCTTCTTTATCAAAAATTGAAGTTCTAGCATCAGATACGAAATCTTGAGAAACTACAGCATCTTCAGTATAACCTAAGATTCCTTTCAATTCACCTTCAGAAGCCGCTTTAATTGCTGCAGCGATTTCATCGTAAGAAGCTGGTTTTTCCAAACGTACAGTTAAGTCTACTACAGAAACATCTGCTGTTGGAACTCTGAAAGACATACCGGTAAGTTTTCCGTTCAAAGAAGGAATTACTTTACCAACTGCTTTTGCAGCACCTGTTGAAGATGGAATAATGTTGGTTAAAGCAGCTCTACCACCTCTCCAGTCTTTAAGGGATGGTCCATCAACTGTTTTTTGTGTAGCTGTAGTTGCGTGTACAGTTGTCATTAAACCTTCAGCAATACCGAAGTTATCGTGAACAACTTTCGCTAATGGAGCTAAACAGTTGGTTGTACAAGATGCGTTAGAGAAAATGCTAATATCGTCTGTAAGATCTTTGTGGTTAACTCCCATTACAAACATTGGGGTATCATCTTTAGATGGAGCAGAAAGAACTACTTTTTTTGCACCAGCATTAATGTGCGCTTGCGCTTTTTCTTTGGTAAGGAATAAACCTGTTGATTCAACAACATATTCAGCACCAACTTCGTTCCATTTTAAGTTATTTGGATCTTTTTCAGCAGTAACGCGGATTTTTTTTCCATTAACAATTAGGTTATTACCTTCAACAGAAACTTCTCCTTTGAATTTTCCGTGTACTGAATCGTATTTCAGCATGTAAGCCATATATTCAGCATCAATCAGGTCGTTAATTCCTACAACTTCAATGTTGTCTCTTTCAGTCATTGCTCTGAAAACCAAACGTCCGATTCTCCCGAAGCCGTTAATTCCTACTTTAATTGTTGACATAATAAAATTTTTATTTGTTGTTTAAAAATTGTTTTTTTAGATGTAATTACATTGATAAAATTTCTGCGATATGAAGAAGATCTTTATCAATTTCGTTGTGTTTTTTAATTGCTTCCTCGATTGGGGTATAGGTAATTTTATTGGATTGTAAACCAACCATTACTTTGTTTTTCCCTTCAATAAGTCCTGTAATTGAACCATAACCTAATTTGCTTGCTAATACGCGATCTGCGCAGCTTGGCGAACCACCTCTTTGAATGTGTCCAAGAACGGTTACTCGAATATCGTAATCTGGGAAATGAAGTTTTGTTGCTTTTGCAAGGTCGTACACATTGCCAAGTTTTTCGCCTTCAGCAACCACTACGATGCTCGAAGTTTTTCCAACTTTTTCTGCGTATTTAAATGTATTGATGAGTTCTTGGATAGAATCTTTTCTTTCTGGAATTAGGATGTCTAAAGCTCCTGTAGCGATTCCACTGTTCAGTGCGATAAAACCAGCATCTCTACCCATTACTTCTACAAAGAAAACACGGTTGTGTGAAGTAGCAGTGTCGCGAATTTTATCAATTGCTTCCATTGCGGTATTCAGTGCTGTATCGTAACCTATGGTATTATCAGTTCCGAAGATATCGTTATCGATTGTTCCTGGGATTCCGATAACTCGAATATCTGGAAATTCTTCGTTAAATATTTTTGCTCCAGTAAAGCTACCATCTCCACCAATACAAACCAAAGCATCAATACCGTATTTTTTACAATTTTCGTATGCTTTTTTTCTTCCTTCAGGAGTTTTAAACTCCAATGAACGGGCTGATTTCAAGATGGTTCCTCCTTGAGTAATAATATTTTTTACAGAACGTGGACCCATTTTCGTGAAATCATCATTAATAAGTCCATTATATCCTTCTCTTACTCCATAGCACTCCAATTTGAAGTGGCTTGCTGTTCTCACTACGGCTCTTAGTGCCGCATTCATTCCCGGGGCGTCTCCTCCGGAAGTAAAGACTGCAATCTTTTTTACTGCGCTCTCTTTCATACACAAAATTTTCACTACAAAAATACAAAATAAACTTTTATTTTAAGAACATATTGAATATGACTATTCGCAGGAAAATGCGTAAATTAGCGAAATGTTTCGCAATAAAAATATCCAGCGGTATATGGCCTACTTTTTATCAGGCTTGTATGCGTTTGCGATTGTTTTCTCTGCGAATTTTCATCAGCATAGTGATAGTATTCTTAGTTCTATTACGCTAAAGGGTTCGAAGGAAGTTCATTTTTCATCAGATGTTAGTTCATCTTCGAAAGATTGTCCTGTTTGTCACTTTAACAGTACCAATTATTTTCAGATTCCAGATGTTGTGGAGATTGCAACTCCATTTATGCAAGATTCGCATCCGCATTCGATTACGTATGTTTCTGAAATTCTTTTACATTGGAAATCTTCTTTAAATCCTCGCGGACCTCCAGTTTTTGTTTTTTCTTAAATCTTGTTGTAAAGTCTAATTGTAAAGATTTGCTAGTTTCGAAAGAGGTGAATTCTTATTCGGTAGAATAGTGAATGTTTTATCTCATTTTGGAATAGCGAATTGGAATATGAAACAATCGTAATGATACTTATTGTATGATTGCAACGGTTTTGCTATTTGTAATAATTTGGTTTTACATCGTTTACAATATTTTTTTTCCAACAAGGTAATTATCCGAATTTATCAAGATAACCAAATCTCTGTTTCTCATTTGTTTATAGTTTTCAATTATTTGAACATTATTCACTTTCATCGGAAGGAGAAATGAAGATGATTTATAGTTATCGAATATTTCGGGTTTCATTCTTAATGGTATTTAGTTTTAGAAAATTCATGTAGAAATCTTGAATTTTTAGAACTGATGATTTATAAATTAATTCACTAATGAAGTTTTTATTACAATTAATGTTCATCTTTTTTGGATGCACATTATTCAACGCACAAACTGGGTTTTCGGTTTCCGGAATTGTTCTCGATTCACACGATAAAACACCGTTGTCTAACGCAAAAGTGCAATTTGGAAATGTCGAATTGCTTTCAGATCAAAATGGAAAGTTCCTAATTCAAAATAAACAAGCCGGGAATTATACATTGTCTGTTACACATCCTGATTGCGATACTTTCGTAGAAAGTATTCAACTCAACGAAACTATTTTTCTCACCGTATATCTTGAGCATCATGAGGGGAATATTGAATCGGTTACTTTACACGGCGCGCATCAAAAAAAATCTTCGGTAATTATTTCTACGATAAGCGACGAGGATTTGCAAAGAAAGTCTACTGAAAATCTGGGCAATCTTTTAACGGGAATTTCCGGTGTAACAACTTTAAAAACCGGTAACAACATTGCTAAACCCGTAATTCATGGTTTATACGGAAGTCGTATTTCTATTCTTAATAATGGGGTGAAAATGGCAGAGCAGGAATGGGGTGTGGAGCACGCACCAAATGTTGATCCGGGTGCTTTCGAACATATTGATGTAGTGAAGGGGGCTTCTGCATTAAAGTATGGAAATGATGCCGTTGGCGGTGTTGTTATTTTGGAACCGCAAATTTTACCGAAAAAAGATACGTTAATGGGAAACGTTTCTTTCTCTGGGATCTCCAATGGACGGGGTGCTGAATGGTCTGCGAAATTGGCGCAATCGTGGAAGAATCAATGGTTTGTAACCTCCGGTGGAAGGTATAAAAAACTTGGCGATCAATACGTTCCGCATCACACATTGCAGAATACAGGTGCGGAAGTGGGAAGTTTTAATTTTGCTTTCGGTAAAAGGAGTTTTTCTGAAGGTTTAGAAATTTCGTATTCGGGAATTCAACAAAGCTTCGGTATTTTTAAAGGGGCACATTTGGGAAGTCCAGAAGATTTTTATCAAGCCATCAATTTTGGCCAACCTTTTTATATGGACGATTTTTCTTTCGATATTCATAATCCTAAACAGGAAGTAAATCATTACATCGCGAAAGTTTCTACCTATAAACGTTTTCAGAATTTTGGAAAATTAAGCTTTCAATATGCTTTTCAGCTTAACAGAAGAAAAGAATTCGATATACGAAGAGGTGAGGAATTAAGCAAATTGCCTTCAATGGATTTGCGATTGATAACCCATTCTGCAAGTCTTAATCATGTAATTGAACGTCCGAATTGGCAATTGGAAAGTGGAATTTCTACGAGTTTTCAAGATAATTATCCAAATCCAGAAACGAAAGCGCGCCGACTTATCCCAGATTATTATCGTTATGATGCTGGAGCGTATTCGGTTTTTCATTACCGATTTAATTCACATTTTCATTTAGAAGCTGGATTACGATACGATTTTAGCCGATACGATGCGTATAAATATTATGATGCATCCGAGTGGGGATTAAAATATGCGGGAATTTTCCCCAACTTTTTTGTCTCCGAAAATGATAGTCGCATTCTCACCAGACCGATATTGGATTTTCATAATACTTCGGGAAATATTGGTTTGGATTATTCCAAGAGCAAAGCGTTTGCTGTAAAATTGAATCTTTCAAAAGCGGATCGAACTCCTAATCCTGCCGAACTTTTTGCGGATGGTCTTCATCATTCCGCGGCCATTATTGAAGCTGGAAATTTGGAAATCAAGAAAGAAACGCTTTATCATGCAACGCTTTCTCTTACAACAGAACTTTCATTTTTAGAAGGTTTTTCATTGCAAGTGAATCCTTATGCAATGTTTTCTCACAATTTTATTAATCAAGTTCCAACGGGCGTTCGTTCCACCAATCGTGGCGTTTTTCCGGTTTGGGAATTTCAGCAGATCAAGGCGAGAATTTTGGGAATTGATGTAGATGCGCAGCTTCATTTTACAGATTATTTGAAATGGAAAGGATCTTTTAGTGTGTTGAAAGGTGATGATTTTACCCACAATGAACCACTCATTTTAATGATGCCCACCAATTTTCGAAATGGAATAGAATTCAATTCAAAAAAGGATAATGGCTTTTATATCCTGATCGAAAATGAAACTTCCCTTCATCAAAATAGATTTCCTCTTCGAAATCTTAACGTTGATTTTATAGAAAATGGAACATTGGTTTCTCAAGAATTGGACTATAGTACTCCGCCGTCGGGTTATTCAATTTTTAATGTAGCATTGGGTGTGGACGTTTTGAAAAACCTGAATTTCAATTTTCGGTTAAACAATGTTTTCAATACCGAATATCGAGAATATCTGAATCGATTACGCTATTTTATGCCGGAGCCGGGCAGAAATTTCGTGGCTACTTTACAATTCAAATTTTAATTTTTTTTAAACTTTTAATATTCAAATTTACAATCATTATGAAAAATATAGGTAGAATTTTAGCATTGCTTTTGTTGTCGTTTTTGGCATTTTCTTGCAGAAATACCGATGATATTCCAGAAGATATTCATGAGCACGAAGAAATCGAAAAAATGGAACTTACGTTAACAGAAGTCGGAAATTTAGACCATGTACAAACCATCACGTACATTGGTGGCGTTGCAGACCAAAAAATACATTTGGAGATGGGGAAAGAATATTCGGTAGCACTTGATTTTCAGGTAAAACACGACGATCATTATCATAGTGCGCTCGATGAAATTGAAGAAGAAAAAGAAGAGCATTTTATTACTTTTGAATTTGCAGGTGTACAAACCAATGTGCTTCGAAATGCAGAAGATATTACTAGGGCAGATGGTACACGAATCGGAATTCTTTCCACTTGGAAGATAAATTCTGCTCCAATGGATGCGAATGTTCAAATCAAATTGCACCACGCAGCAACTTCAGTTGATATGAACTTTCCTTCCGCCGAAAATCAGCAAGGAAAAACAACTGGCGGGGAAACCGATGTTAACGCGACAATTGGCATTCAGTAATATTTCAAAGAAGTGTTTAAAAAGAGTTGGGATTTCGGTTTCAACTCTTTTCTATTTTACGGCTTTTACGTTTTTTGTGAAAGACTCATAATCAATCGTTTTTATGAAATTGGCATCAGCACATTCAATAATCGAATTGAATAAAAATTTTAAACGGTTTCATCATGAAATATATCAAGAAAAATCCCTATTTTTGCAACCTAAAATTTTCAATGAATGAACGTTACTGCACAAAACCATGATGATGTAAGCGCTTTGCTTACCGTTACAATTGATAAGTCTGATTACAAAGATAAAGTAGAAAAACAATTGCATAACTATGCAAAAAATGCTCAGGTTCCTGGATTTAGAAAAGGGAAAGTACCTATGGGCATGGTAAGAAGACAGTACGAAGCGGGATTGGCTTTCGAAGAAATTAACAAACAGGTTTCCGAAGCAATTAACAATTACGTTACTGAAAACAAATTGCGTTTGGTAGGGCAACCTGTACCACAACCAGTAGACGATTTTAATCACAATGCAGAACAACTTTCTGTAAGTTTTGAAGTAGGATACGAGCCTGATTTTACCATTGATTTGGCAAAATACGAAGCTCCTTATTATAAAGTAGAATCATCCGACAAAGAGATCAACCAATCGATTGAAAATATGCAAAAGCGTTTTGCTGATCGCGTAGAACAAGATAAAATTGGTAAAGATTCTTATGTTGCTTTAGAAGTAGCACAAGTTGTTGAAGAAGGTGCAGAAGGTGAACATCACCATCAACCGAAAAATGTAACCGTTGCTAAAGATCAAAAAGAAGGTTATGATTTGGTGAAGAAATTAAAGAAAGACGAATCTGTAAAAGTTTCTAAAGCTGATCTTCAAGCTAATGAAGAATTGGCAAAACAATTGGCTTTTAGTGCTGAAGAATTAGAACATTTGCACCACGATGAAGTTGAAGTAACAGTAAAAGATATTTACGGTTTAGATCTTCATGAATTGAACCAAGAGCTTTTCGATAAAGTGTATGGAAAAGACAATATTAAATCTGAAGAAGAACTTAAAGAAAGAGTAAAAACAGAGTTGGATGAATATTTTCAACAAAACTCTGATGTTCACTTTGTAAATAAAATTTTAGAACAAGTAACTACACAAGAGCAAGTAGAACTTCCTGAAGCATTCTTGGTAAAATGGTTGCAATTCTCTAACGAAAATATTCAATCGGATGAGCAAGCAAAAGAAATTCTTGAAGCAGAGAAAAATCAATTGAAATACCAAATTATTGAAGGTAAACTTCTTAATGATTATGAGGTGAAAATTGATTATGCTGATGTTCTTGCTCAAGCAGAACAATTGGTAAGAAACCAATTGGCGATGTACGGAATTCACCACCTTTCTGATGAAGAAATTCAAAAATATGCGGTGGAAATGTTGAAAGATCAAGAGCAAGTACGCCAAATTTCATCCGAAGTTGCAATGACGAAGTTGAAAGATGTAATCTTGGAAAAAGCGAAGAAAGATGAAAAATCCATCTCACACGATGAATTTTTAGAAGAACTGAAAAAATAATTTCAGATCATAATAAAAATAAGTGGCGAGCCAAAAGGTTCGCCACTTATTTTTTATCTCGGTAAAGAATTTGGATTTGTTATTGGCCAAATTCTTTTTTCCATTCATCAGCTGCTTCCGATAGAATGGTGTAAAACGCTTCACCATATTTACGAATAATTGGCGTTTTAAGGAATTTATACACTGGAACTTGAAGCTCTTTTCCTAATGTACAAGCATCGCTACAAATCGGCCATTCGTGATAATTAAGTGCAGAAAACGTACGGTATTCGGTAATACGAATCGGGTATAAGTGACAAGATATTGGCTTTTGCCAATCGATTGCTCCATCCTCATATGCCTTTTCAATTCCACATTTCGTAATGCCTTTTTCATCAAAAGTAACATATACACACTCGCGATTTTCTACCATTGGCGTTACATATTCGCCATCGCTCGGGTCTACTTCCCACGTTCCTTGTTCTTCAATGGCTTTAATTCCCGCTTCCGTTAAATAAGGTTTAAATTTTGGATACAAACGATCAAGAATTTCGGCTTCAGCTCTTTCAAGCGGAGCGCCAATATCGCCTTCCACACAACATGCACCTTTACACTTCGTTAAATTACATACAAATTCTTCAGAAAAAAGATCCTCAGAAATCAATTTATCGCCAATTTCTATCATGCTGCAAAATTACACAAATTAATTCATGTAATTTGTGATTTTAAAGGTGATTAACGATGCGATGATGATCCAAAAACAAAGCTCTTTCATCCAATATTTTGGCAAGAAACGAAGCATTCTACTTAAAATTATACTCGCAGGAAATGCCATCAAAATTAAATATTCATAGCTTTTTCCCATGTATAAAAATATCGTAATCAGCTGTGCTAACGAATAAATGAGTAGAAAGGAATATTTAAATCTGCTGGTCGGACTTTTCTCGTTAAAATGTTTAAAATGATCTGCAACGGCATAAACCAAAAACAAAACAATTGGGGTTAAAAAATAAAGGGGATAGAAGTTTTTTACAGGTTCTAAATCCACAATCGGAAGATAATTTGGATCCCAACCGTTCCAATGCATAAAATACGCAAAAGAAAAATAAGAGAGTGCAATGAGAAACATTCCAAAAAATAATCGGAAGATATTCAGGAAAATCCGGTCGGACGTACTAATGATGTGCAGCAGTACAAAAAAGATCATGGGATATGTTGTAGGCAAGAAGATATAATTAATTGCCAAAATGGATCCTATTAGAAGGTAACTGCTGTTTTTGGTAGCGGTATCGTCGCTCGTTAAAATCAATAATAAAAATGAATTGGTAAGCAATGAAACCGAAATTCCGATATCTAAATATCCAGGATATAACGCAAAAACAATAAACGTATACAGAAAAAGCGGAAGGTGAGTTTGATAGGTAAGGTTGATTTTGTTGAAAAGCAAGTATCCCAAAGAAATTCCAATAAACGTAATTGCCGCAGAAATACCGCTTAACGTGTTGAAATGAAAGATGTTAAAAAAAATGACGATAACGAGAAGAAAGCCTAAATAAACAGGGATTGAAAAAATATTGCTTTCTTTTGAAAGTAATTTGAACATTTTTTTTAAATTTGTGCAAAGTTAATTTAAAAAAGGAAAATAATGACGTCTTTCTGGCTATTCTTAGGTTCGGTTTTCAAATGGTCTTTTGAATTTTACGACATCTTTGGGAACGTATTGAACTGGATCCTCTTTATCGTGGCATGTGTACTTTTTGTATACTGGTGCTGGGAGTTGGTTGGTCCTTTAGGTGGCGATAAAGATAAAGATTATGTATCTCCGTCGAAAAAGGTTCGTCCTTATTATGATCCTGAAATTTACAAGAAAAAATAAGAAAGGTTAATAATTGATATGTATAAAAAATAAAACCCTGAATTTTCAGGGTTTTATTTTTTATTTGACGTTATTCTAAACTTCTTGAACAGGAATTACCAATACCGGAATTCTGGATCTTCTGGTAAGTTCTTTGGTTAAACTGCCTACAAATACATCATAAATTCCGCTTCTTCCGTGGGAACCAATAACAATATATCCTGCGTTTTTTTCTGCTGCGTAATCAATAATTATATCTCCAGCAATTCCTTGTTTCAACAAATGCTCGCATTCTATATTTTGTGCAGTTACTCTTTGCTGTAAATTATTAAGCCGAACCAATTCTTGGCGGATTTCATTTTGTTCCACTTCGGGGAAGTATTGAAATCCCATATCACCAATCGCAAAACCAATATCTGCGGGTGCAACGTGTATAAGGCAGATTTTACCATTTATTTCTTGAGCGAATTTTATGGATTCATCCAAAAGTTTGTCTGTAGTTTCGCCAAAATCTACAGGTACTACAATATTCGTCATTACAATAATTTTTAAAGGTTCTATTACTTCACTAAAGTTAATAAAACTTTTCGTTTTGTGGTTAATTAATCTTGTATTTTAAATCATTTTAACACTCTACATAATTCTGATATCCAGAAGCTTTCGATCTTCTAAATAGCCCTCGAAGATATCATTTTCTGCCACTGCACCAACACCATCAGGAGTTCCTGTAAAAATAATGTCGCCAACGCGAAGCGTAAAAAACTGTGATGCGTACGCAATAATGGAATCAATATCAAAAATCATGTCTTCGCTGTTGCCGTCTTGAACCTTAGCTTTATTTTTTAAAAGAGAAAAATGCAAGTGTTGCAAATTGAAGTTTTCCTTCGGATGAAAAGAGCTTATTGCAGCAGAACCATCAAAACCTTTTGCGATTTCCCAAGGCAAACCTTTCGCTTTTAGTTGGGTTTGAAGATCTCGCGCAGTAAAATCGATTCCCAAGCCAATTTCTTCGTAATGCTTGTGTGCATTTTCTTTCTGAATGTATTTTCCGCCTTTTGATATTTTTACGGCAACCTCAAGCTCGTAGTGGATTTCTTTGGAGAATTCTGGCAGATAAAAATCGTTGCCTTTTAATACCGCGGTGTCGGGTTTAATGAAAATAACGGGTTCTTTCGGAATTTCATTTCCGAGTTCTAAAGCATGTTTTCCGTAATTTCTTCCAATGCAAATAATTTTCATCGTGTAAAATTTTTATTGATTGTGGGAATTAAAATTTACTTTTGAGCTGAATGGCCGTTAAAACTTTTTTGGTATATAAAGGAAAATCAGCATTTTGAATCCAGCCATAGTAGCCCAAATCTTTAGTAAAAACATCTTTCACGCGTTGCCCTTTATATTTACCAAAAGTAAAGATCTCAACATTTTTATCGTCGAAACCAATAAATCCTGCTAAATCTGCAAATTTATTTTGAAAGCTAAATTCGCTCAGTTCGGCAATCGTTGCCGGAACTTCATCGTAATGTCCCACTTGCGCATCTAAAACTTCAAAAGTTGCCATCACATCTGCTTCTGCTGAATGGGCATTTTCCAAAGATTTCCCACAATAAAATTTATAAGCTGCACTAAGATTTCTCGGTTCCATTTTAAAGAATACCGTTTGCGCATCCACAAGTTTAAATTTCGTTAAATCGAAATCGAATCCTGCGCGCAACATTTCTTCTGCTAAAAGTGGCACATCGAAACGGTTGGAGTTGTATCCTCCCAAATCTGTTCCGGCAATCATTTCATTGATTTTTGCAGCGATTTCCTTGAAAGTAGGAGCATTTGCTACATCTTGATCGTATATTCCATGAACTAAACTCGAAGCTTCAGGAATGGGCATCTCTGGATTTACGCGCCATGTTTTGCTTTCTTTGGAGCTATCCGGATTTACCTTCATAATACAGATTTCTACAATTCTATCTTTTCCCACATTCGTTCCTGTGGTTTCTAAATCGAAGATACAAAGTGGTTTATGAAGTTTTAAATTCATTATCGTTTATATTTAATTCTAAAAAAATGAAGAAATTTTATTTAAGTTGCTTCTGGAAAATCAGCGAAATTAATATGTAATATACAATTACTAAAGGAATTCCAAATTGTCCTAAGAGCAGCAAAATCAAAATGCTGCCTATCAACAAAACAAGCTTCGGCATATTGTCTGAAAGTTTTTTCGATTTGAATTTCATGGCAATCATCTTAATTGGACTCACCAAAAGCCATGAATTTAAAAACGCAATTATCGTCCAAAAAATAGGACCGAGCGTAAACATCAATTTTAAATCGCCAAATAGTGATGGGAAAAATTCCATTCCTTTTTGGAAGAATGCATAAATTCCAAAAATAAGAATGGTGTTGGAAGGGGTATTTAATCCTTTGAAATAGTATTTCTGATCTTCATCCAAATTAAAAATGGCCAAACGTAGTGCTGAAAACAAGGTGATCAACAATCCAAAATATTTTAATTCGAAAGGAAGATAGATTCCTAAAATTTCATTTCCGTAAGGTTCCAAAGCAAGATAAACGGCTAAACCAGGAATTAACCCGAAACTTACCATATCTGCTAAAGAATCTAATTGTGCGCCCAAATTCGAGTCGGATTTCATCGCTCTGGCAACAAATCCATCAAAAAAATCTAAAATTAGCGAGACTAAAATGCAGATGGCTGTGGTTTGATAATCGCCGCGAATAAGCTGTATAGCGCCAATACTTCCGGAAAAAAGATTCCCAAGGGTAAAGAAATTGGCAAGATTGTTTCTAAGGAAATTCATTCCTACAAAAGTAAGAATAGATTTTTAGATAATGCGCTATATTTGCAATATGAAAGATTTAAGATTGTTTGAAAAATTAGTGATTGCTTTTTTGGTGCTCACTGTACTTTTTGGTTTGTATAAATATTATACTGATATGCCTGTTTTCGAAGCAATGGTTCAGGAGGATAGTTTTTACGAGAATTTAACCTCGCTATTTCTTTTGCTTACTTCGATCCTTTTATTGGTGAAGTTTTCTAAATATCAAAAATACTATTCTTGGACATGGAAGCTAGGAATTTTATTGATGGCTGTTGCGATGTTTTTTGGTGCAGGCGAGGAAATTTCTTGGGGACAAAGAATTTTTAATATTCAATCCTCTGATTATTTTAAAGCGCACAATTCTCAGGAAGAAACCAATTTGCACAATTTAGTCGTGGGCGATGTGAAGTTGAATAAACTGATTTTCTCGAATTTAATGTCGATCTGTTTTGGGATCTATTTTTTACTATTGCCACCAATTTGGAAAAAGGTTCCTGCGTTACGGACACTGATCAATCGATTTGGAATTTCAGTTGCAAGGCCAGTTCATATTATTGTTTTTGTGTTAATTACCTTGTTGATTTTAATTCCGATTGATTACCATAAAAAATGGGAAATTTGGGAATATGCTTTTGCATTAATTATGTTCCTAATTGTGTACAATCCTTGGAACTCCAAAGATATTTTTACTGCGAAATAAATGAAACAAAACCGGATTTCTCCGGTTTTTATTTTTGTACTTTGTACACGTAATGAACTTTTCTTCCCACGTAGTTTTTAGATGGTAAGCCTTCTTCGTTATCATCGAATTTTCCTATAAAAGTAAGTTTCCAACCCAATTTCTTTAACGCAGTAAGGTTTTTTTCTGAAGCATCGTTTGTTGCCACGTAAAAGATATTTTCTTTAGGAAAAGTAGTGGGATCTTCTGAAAGAATTTCAGGCATAATTGCTTTGTACCGAAACCAAACTTCTGGCGAATACGAAGCGTACGTGTATATTTTCGTGTTTTGATTTTCTACCTCGGATTTTAAATCCACAATACTTTTGAAATCTTTATTATTGCTCAACATTTTATCCAATACAGGAATTCCAAATAGCGAAGTGGAAAACATCAGGAAGATTAATGTGTAGATGGCTTTTTCGAAATTTCTTTTTCCAAAAGTAAAATAAATCAAACCTACAGCGCTTGCCAATGCCGACAAAGAAAAGAAAAGAGTATATCCTGTAAATTTCACGGGAAGAAAATAAATTCCAACTGCAATTACCAGCGATACCAGCGATAGAATTCCAAATATAGTTTTGTTCATTCTCAATTCCCACTTTCTTAGGTAGTAATTCTGACAAAGATAATACAAGTAAAACGCTGTAGTTGCGGCAAGAGGAACCATCATTGGAAATAAGTAGCGCTCTTTTTTAGACGGAACTAATGAAAGAAAAAACAAAGCAAAAATACTCCACCAAAAAAACAACATATAAATTTTAGGTTCGTTTGTTCGTTTTTTCAAAAGTGGAAATAAAAGTCCAATAACGGTGTAAAATAACCAAATTCCAGTTTGAACGGGGAAGCTTAGGTAGCGTGTGAAAGGCTTAACATCGCGATTTCCGCGTGCCATTGCTTCCTTTTCCATAATTGCTAAAAAAGTTTCGGAGTCAGCCGCGTAAATGTATAAATACCAAGAAAATCCAATCAATACCGTTATGAAAGCACAAAAAGCAATCCCCCATATCTCTTTCCATTTTGGCCATCCATATGTGATGATGTACGCAAGATAAAAAGGAATTAACAATACATACGGACCCGTTGGTCCTTTACTGAGCACCGATAATCCAAATAAAACGCCTGCGAGCAAAAAATTAGGATAGGTTTTAATATTTTTAATCGCTAACAGAAAGTAATAAATTCCGATTACCATAAAGCTGTAGCTGTAAATATCCCAGTTGGCTCTTCTCCCAACATATACAACCAAAAAACCACTCGTAAATACTAATCCAGAAAGAAAAGCAAGTTTTTTATTTCGGGTAAGAAATTCTACAATTTTGTAGAAATACGCCACCGCAAGTAAACAAGAAAGCGCTGCGGGAAAACGCAAAGCACCAATATTATTAAAGCTAAAGAGCTCTCCAAACCAAGCGGTGAGCCAAGTAGGTAAAGGTGGTTTTTCGTATCTCGGTTGGTCGTTCATGGTAGTGAAAATCCAATGGCCTTCATCTGCCATTTCGCGAGCGGAAACAAAATTTCGCGCCTCCATAATATCCACATACAATTTTCCCAAATGTGCGAAGAGTAAAACTGCGCTTATTGCAAGAAGAATGTACAGTAGGGTATTTCTATTTTTCATTCCGAAGTTTTTGCAAATATATTACATCAGAAACTTCTGTTAGAAGAATCTGCGCATAAACTTAAATTTCAGCTATCTTTGCAGCAGTTTATCCAGAAATATGAATTCAGACCGTATGTATTCCGTTGTGGTTCCTCTTTATAATGAAGAAGAAAATGCACCGATTTTAATTGAAGCTATTGATCACGTTCTCAAAAATTATCAGTACGAATTAATTTTGGTAGATGATTTTTCGACGGATAGAACGGTAAAAGTGGTGAAAGACATGCATCATCCTCACGTTGTGTTAATTGAATTGAAGAAAAATTACGGTCAAAGTTCAGCATTAATGGCGGGAATTGATTATGCTAAAGGAGATTACATTATCACGATGGATGGCGATATGCAAAATGATCCTTCGGATATCCCGATGATGGTGGAGAAAATGGATTCTGGTGATTATGATTTGGTGGTAGGGCAACGGCAGAAGCGCCAAGATAATTTGTTGAGAACATTTCCATCAAAAGTGGCGAACTTTATCATCAGAAGAACCACAAAATTAAATGTAAAAGATCACGGTTGCGCATTGAAAGTTTTTAATAAAGAAACTGCAAAACAGCTTGATCTCTATGGCGAATCGCATCGTTTTATTACACTTCATGCACACATGAACGGTGCCAGAATTGCTGAAGTTCCCGTGAAGCATCATGCTCGAAAATTCGGAGTTTCGAAATATGGAATTGGCCGAACAACAAAAGTAATCAACGA
Source organism: Bacteroidota bacterium (assembly GCA_023422635.1). Taxonomy (GTDB): domain Bacteria; phylum Bacteroidota; class Bacteroidia; order Flavobacteriales; family Weeksellaceae; genus JAFAGO01. The sequence continues at coordinate 52,404 of JAFAGO010000030.1, read as the reverse complement.
TTTACTTCTCCTGCTTTTTAATCAAAAGTACCTGCAAAAACCTATTTACTTTTTTGGGAATATTGGGATTCTCGCTTTTGCATTGGGAATGCTTGTTAATCTGTATTTGTTGATTGTAAAATTAATGGGACAATCCATTGGTGGAAGACCGTTGTTAATTTTAGGGATTTTGCTAATCTTCGTAGGAATTCAGTTCTTCACAACAGGAATTATCATTGATCTTTTAATGAAAACCTACTACGAATCGCAAAAGAAACGTCCGTTCAATATTCGAAAAATTACTGCTTTTTGAAAAAGTTCAAAAAAGTTTTTAGCACCATTGTAAAAGTTGGCGTAAGTGTATTGCTTCTGTATTTGGTCTTTCGGAAAGTGCCTTTTGCTGAGGTTTGGGAGCTTATTAAAAAAAGCAATCTATTCTTTTTACTCTTAGCGTTGTTTGCATTTATAATTTCACAAATACTATCCTCTCAGCGTTTGCTTTTTTATTTTTTTGCGCATCATTTTCAGCTGAAAAGTGTTCATAATTTCAAACTTTATTTGGTAGGAATGTTTTATAATTTTTTCATTCCTGGCGGAATTGGTGGAGATGCTTATAAGGTGTATTTGCTCAATAAGCGTTTCGGATGGAATATTAAAAAGCTTTCTTCAGCGGTGTTATGCGATCGGTTTTCAGGATTGTTAGCGATTGTTCTTTTGTTAGAAGTTTTAAGTATTACTATTTTTGATGGTTTTTGGAAGTTGCTTATTCTACCTGCGATCATTGTGACGATAGTTGCTGCGCGGTTTATTTTTGCAAAAATTTTCCCCACTTATAAAAGTATTTATTTTAAAACAATTTTACTTTCCCTTGCTGTGCAAACCATGCAGTTGGTGTGTATTTACTTTATCTTACGCTCTTTTTCTACGGTTCAAGAAGTGTGGATTTATTGGTCGGTATTTCTTATGAGTTCAGTCCTCAGCATCATTTCGTTTTCTGGAATTGGTGTTCGCGAATGGTTATTCATGCAGGCTTCTCACTTTTTTAATTTCAACACGGGTGTATCGGTGTCTACCGCGATGATTTTCTCGTTTCTAACCGCTTTGGTTTCTTTATTTGGAATTGCTTTTGAACTAAAAGGTTTAAAGCTAGAAGAAGAATGTTCAACAGGTGTTTAATTTTTGAACACGCTTCCAAATACCTTTATATATGTGAAGGATAATAAAAAGTTTTGGTTGTTTAAAATTAATTTATATTTTTAGCCAAAGAATATTCCATTCTTTATTCCCTTAATTTGAAATTTAAAATTTAGAACAATGAAAAAATTATTATTTACCTTTATCTTTTCGCTTGTAGGTGTTTTCACCTTTGCACAGATTGAAGGAAAATGGAAAACGATTGATGATGAAACCGGGCAAGCAAAGTCGATTGTGGAAATCTATAAGAAAAAAGATGGCAAGTATTATGGTAAAATTAACCAATTGCTTCAAAAACCGGCAAATAACACGTGCAATAAATGTAAAGATGATCGTAAAAATAAACCATTATTAGGTTTAGAAATTATCAGAGGTCTTTCCAAAAGTGGAAATGAATTTACCGGCGGTACCATTACCAACCCGAAAGATGGTAAAAGCTACAAAACAGAAGTAGTGCGCGAGGGCAATACCCTAAAAGTAAAAGCAATTGTTTTGGGGATCGCAGTAAAAACACAAACTTGGCATAAAGTGGATTAACCGCCGTTAACTGAAAATTATCATACAGCACTTCAAGTACGAAGTGCTTTTTTTATGTGTTTAAGACTAAAAAAATTCCTACTTTTGTGTTCTAATTTTCAGAACTATGGCAGAATATACTTTTCGTGAAGTCATTGCCCAAGCAATGAGCGAAGAAATGCGCAAAGACGAATCTATTTATTTAATGGGTGAAGAAGTTGCAGAATATAACGGAGCCTATAAAGCTTCAAAAGGAATGTTGGCTGAATTTGGGCCTAAAAGAATTATCGATACTCCAATTGCAGAATTAGGATTTAGTGGTATTTCTGTTGGTGCCGCAATGAATGGTAACCGCCCGATTGTAGAGTTTATGACGTTCAACTTCTCTCTTGTTGGTATCGATCAGATTATCAATAATGCAGCAAAAATCCGCCAAATGACTGGTGGACAATGGAACTGCCCAATTGTTTTCCGTGGACCAACCGGGTCTGCAGGACAATTAGGAGCAACCCACTCGCAAGCTTTGGAAAGCTGGTATGCCAACTGTCCTGGTTTAAAAGTGGTTGTGCCTTCAAATCCTTACGATGCAAAAGGACTTTTAAAAACCGCAATTCAAGATAATGATCCGGTAATCTTTATGGAATCGGAACAAATGTATGGTGATAAAATGGAAATTCCTGAAGAGGAATATTACATTCCAATCGGAAAAGCGGACATTAAAAAAGAAGGAAAAGATGTTACATTGGTTTCTTTCGGTAAAATTATGAAATTGGCGATGCAAGCAGCAGAAGATTTAGAAAAAGAAGGAATCTCTGTTGAAGTGATCGATTTAAGAACGGTTCGTCCATTGGATTATGATACAGTTCTTGCCTCTGTGAAAAAAACAAATCGCCTTGTAGTTTTGGAAGAAGCTTGGCCTTTTGCTTCAGTTGCTTCAGAAATTACCTACATGGTTCAACAAAAAGCATTCGACTATTTAGATGCACCAGTAAAAAGAATTACTACTCCAGATACTCCGGCACCTTATTCCGCAGCTTTGTTTGCAGAGTGGTTCCCAAAACTAGAAAAAGTAAAAGAAGAGTTGAAAAAAGCATTGTACATCAAAGCTTAGTTTTAAATCTTGATACAACGATAAAAAAGAACGAACTTAATGTTTCGTTCTTTTTTTGTGGCTGAATTTTCGTTAAAGTGTGAATTGATAGAATCGGCGAAGAGTCATCAATCAATAAAAACAGCGCTAAACGATTTTTCTTTTGTTATATTCAAATTAAATATAAATTTGCGCATACTTAAAATATGGCACAAGCAAACCAACATTTTGATTTAAAGAAGCTTTCATGGTTAGGCGTGTTGGTTTCGATGGGAATCGTTTTTGGCGATATTGGAACATCTCCGCTTTACGTAATGAAAGCTATTGTAAATGCACGCTCTCAAGGCGCTCTCATGCCTTTTGATGAATATATCGAAGGTGCGCTTTCATGCATCATTTGGACACTTACACTGCAAACCACGGTTAAATATGTAATTATTGCGCTTCGGGCTGATAACAAAGGTGAAGGAGGAATTCTATCTTTATATTCCTTGGTGAAAAGACTCAAAAAAAGGTGGTTGTATCTTATCGCTATTCTTGGTGCGTCTACTTTGGTGGCCGATAGTGTAATTACGCCTTCGCTTACCGTAATGTCTGCTATAGAAGGTTTAAAAATATACAATCCCAATACACCCGTCGTTTTTTATACGTGCCTCATTCTTTTTGTCGTTTTCTTTGTGCAACAATTCGGAACCAGCAAAATAGGAAAGTTTTTTGGTCCAGTAATGATCATTTGGTTTTTGGCTTTGGGCGTTTTTGGATCGCTTCATATTTTTGATCATATTGATATTCTGAAAGCATTTAACCCCGTATACGCTTTTAATTTAATTACACACTCTCCGAGTGCTATCATAATTATGGGAGCGGTTTTTCTTTGTACAACAGGAGCGGAAGCATTGTACTCTGATCTTGGACATTGCGGTAAGAAAAACATTCAAGTCAGCTGGATTTTTGTTAAAACGATGTTGATTCTCAATTATTTGGGGCAAGGCGCTTGGTTGTTGGATAATCATAATTTGGTGCAAACCCAAGGGATTAACCCTTTTTATGGAATTATGCCAGAATGGGCAGTTTTTCCTGGAGTACTTTTAGCAACAATGGCGGCGATTATTGCCAGTCAGGCAGTTATTACGGGATCTTTCACGATGTTTACAGAAGCAATGTCGATTTCCTTTTGGCCTAATCAGCAAATTCATTATCCTTCTGGAGTTAAAGGTCAGGTTTATATTCCACGAATTAATTGGGGATTAATGTTTTTCTGTTTTGTTGTGGTTTTGTTTTTTCAACGTTCCGATAAAATGGAAGCTGCCTATGGTTTAACCATTACCATTACGATGTTAATGACCACTTTATTATTAATTTTTTGGTTTTTAAAATCGCGAGTGAGCAAAATTTGGGTTGCTATTTTCGCATTGGTCTACCTCTCAATAGAGCTTGGCTTCTTTTATGCCAACGTAATTAAATTTTTTGAAGGGGGTTGGCTTACGATAGTTTTAGGCGGATTTATCGCAGTATGTATGTATGCTTGGTATAATGGTCGATTGATCAAAGCGAAATTTGTAAAATTTGTAAAATTCGATAAATATGTTCCGATTATTAAGGATATGAAGTTGGATGAAACCATTCCGAAGTATGCCACTAATCTCGCGTATTTAAGTAGAGCGAAGCGGGAAGATGAAATCGAATCCAAAATTATTTATTCCATTATTCGCAAGCAACCTAAGCGAGCCGATCATTATTTTATTCTAAATATCATCAATCAAGAAGAACCGTATACCTTCAAATATTATATTGATGAATTAATGCCGGGAACCATTTACCGAATAAATTTTTTGTTGGGTTTCAAAATCGACCGAAGAGTGAACGATTATTTTGATCAAGTTTTAAATGATATGATGGATGAAGAAATAATTCCATCTCGAAGCAGTCACCCATCGTTACGAGTTCACAATATTCCACCAGATTTAAAGTACGTGATTATCGATAACACCTACATTAACGATAAATTGCTCACCGTTAAAGAAAAAATGACGCTGAACATTTATAACTTTGTAAAATATATCGGTAGCGACGATTTTAAAGCCTGGGGCGTTTCTCCTCACAATGTGGTGGTGGAATCTGCGCCTTTGCTCGATTTAAACATTGTTACCCAAAAAATTGAGCAAGTAAATCCGCCAGGATAATTCGGAAATTGGTCGCAACACTATTTCTATTCTTTTCAATTGAATAAAATTCAATAAATTTGTATATAAATTCTGCAGATGGATACCACGCAAAAAGAGAAAAATATACTTGTAATTAAAGATGTACTAAAACAGTATCTTCAAGAAAAAGGCTTTCGAAATACACCAGAACGCTACACCATTCTTGAGGAAATTTATAATATGGATCACCATTTTAATGTGGATGATTTGTATCTGTTGATGATGCAAAAAAAATATCACGTTTCTAAAGCGACCATTTATAACACCATTGAAATTTTTCTAGATGCAGGTTTAATTCGTAAACATCAGTTTGGCGAAAAAACCCTTACATCATCATCTTACGAAAAATCATATTTCGACAAACAACACGATCATTTGGTGATTTACAAAGATAATTCCGATAAAGAAATTGAAGAAATTATCGAGTTTTGTGATCCTAGAATTCAAGGAATTAAAGAAGCAATTGAAAACGCTTTTGGAGTAAATATAGATTCCCACTCCCTTTATTTTTATGGAACTAAAAAGAACTAATGCGGTTTTTTCTTTTTCTTTTCATCATTCTATGGCTTCCGTTTTCAGCGCAGGTTACCATTACTCCAAAAGATCCTTTAGTTAAGGATCCCTATTTTAGCGCCCCTTCGAAAAAAGCGCCAACAACAGAAAAAGTGAAGTTATTGCACTCGGATTCGTCTGGTGTAAATCCACAAAAATACAATGGAAATTTCTATTTTTCGGGAAATGTAAAGTTTTCGCATCAAGGTTCTATACTTACTGCGGATGAAGTAGTGGTGTACCAAAAAGAAAATTTTGTAAAAGCGTACGGAAATGCCAGACTTCAAAATGCAGATGGTTCTGTAATTACGGCAGAAGAAATGGAGTATGATGGAAATACCCAAAGAGGTATCGCCAGAAAAAAAGTGGTTTTAACCGATCCAAAACAAACCATTAAAACAGAAACGCTTTATTACGATAGAAATACCAATCTTGCGTATTTCAATACAGGAGGAACCATCTCGGATGGACAAAACATCATGTACACAAAATCGGCAACATACGATATTGCTACAAAAATGATTGATTTTACGGGTGATGTTAAAATTGATAATCCCGATTATATCGTGCAAGGCGTTAATATAAAGCAAAATCAAAATACCAATACCGCAACGTTTAACGGCCCTACAACAATTACCAATAAAAAGAATTCTGCCAATTATATTTTTACGGAAAACGGTACGTATAATATGAATTCTAAAGAAGTCTACTTAAACGAAAACTCACGAATTCACTATAACGGTAAAATTCTTACCGGAGATAAAATGTACTTCAACCAAATAACGGGTTTTGGTACGGCAAAGGGAAATGTACTGCTTCGAGATCCTGCAGAAAAACGTTATATCAGTGGTGGTTATGGCGAAATTTATGAAAAGAAAGATTCAGCGGTAATTACCGAAAAACCTTTAGCGGTGAAAATCTTGGAGAAAGATTCTATGTATTTTTCGGCGCATAAAATTCTTTCCTATCAAAAACCTGATTCTTCAGATGTAAACGTTAAAAAAAGTTTTCTTCGCGCATTTCATCAAGCCAGAATGTACAAATCGAATGCGCAGGCAAGAGCCGATTCTATTAGTTTTAACGAAACAGATGGCGTTCTTCATCTCTTCGGAAAGCCGTATTTATGGAGCGGTGAAAAACAAGTAACAGGCGATAAAGTGGAAGCGTATTTTGATACCCAAAACGAATATATCGATTCCTTAAAAGTTATCGGAAATGCATTTGCAATCAGCAAAGCAGATTCCTTAAACTTGAAAGATGAGTTCAATCAAGTAAAAGGCCGATTAATGACGGTTTATTATAAAAATAACGACATCAATATTGCAAAAGTAATTGGCAACGCACAAGCTATTACGTACGCGGATGATCAAAATGAAAAAACAAAACAAACCGAACGTTTAGGGATTTCATTGTCAACGTGTGGGATTATTTCTGCTCTTTTTGAAGAACGTCAGGTTCAAATTTTGGAATGCAATATTGCTGCAAATATCGATACCTATCCGATGAGTAAAATCAAGAAAGAAGAACGTTTTTTTCCTGATTTTAATTGGAATACCAAGGATCGACCAAGAAAATGGGACGATGTTTATCTCGATACACCAAACTATCCAGAAAAAAAGTATGAATCCGACGATTCATTATACAATCAAGCTCAAAAGGCAATTCAAGATGCAAAAGCAAAAGAAGACGCGAAGAAACCCAAAAGAGTCAGAAAATAGTGATGAGAAACTGGTGGTTAATTTTATTTTTTATTCCTGTTTTTGTGTTTGGTCAAAATTTGCAGCCTGATGAATTTCTATGGAATAAAAGTAGAAAACTAAAAAAAGAAGATTATAAAATTATAGTCTATGATAAAGATATAACCATAAGGTCATCCATAAATTTTTCATGGCAGCTGGCTGGATTTAGCGTTTTCAATAAAAATTTTAATCAAAACGTTCAGAATAAATTTTTCGGTAATTCATCCGCAATTAATCCTGAAGCCCATGGTATTGATTTTCTTTTGGAATATCAACAGACGAATTTCGATCTGGCGGAAATCTACGCCCGAAAAATGAGGAGGGAATTGCTGATTAATAAAAATAAACTTTGGAAAGGATTTGATTATGCAAATCTGATTCTTAATCAGATTTCTTCTGATTTTATAAGAGTTCAAATGATAATGGATAAAGAAACCAATCACGGAAACGATTTGGAGCAACTGAAGTTTTGGCAGCAGAAAATAAAAAATGAACTCGATGAACTTTCTGATTTTGATTATGACAATACGTCAAAAATAAAAATCAAAGAAAATTACATAAATCTCATTTGATTTTTGTGAGTGAAAAATTATAAAATCCACTCCGGAGGAGCGCTATCTTTTTTAAATTTGCATTAGAAATTCAAAAAAAGCTCATGCTTAAAAATATGAAAACCGATTTTTTTAAATATCAGGCGAAAACCACACCATATGCATCCGGATTTGAAGTGGAAAAAGCACAAGGAAGCTACATCTATGGTAAAGATGGAAAAAAGTATTTGGACTTTGTTGCAGGGGTTTCTGCGAATACTTTGGGGCATTCTCACCCCAAAATTGTAAATGCAATTAAGGAGCAAGCAGACCAATATTTGCACGTAATGGTGTACGGTGAATATGCACAAGACAAGCCTGTGGCATTGTGCAAACTTCTTTCCGAGTCCACTCCCGAACCATTGGAAGTTACTTATCTCGTAAATTCTGGAGCAGAGGCGATTGATGGCGCATTGAAATTGGCAAAACGCTATACCGGTCGAGAACAAATCATTTCGATGAAAGATTCTTACCATGGAAATACGCATGGTGCGCTTTCGGTATCTGGAAATGAAGAACGCAAAAGAGAATTCCGACCTTTATTGCCTTTGGTCGATTTTATTGAGTTCAATAATCAAAAGGAATTCTCGAAAATTACCGAGAAAACAGCTTGCGTTATTGCGGAAACAATTCAAGGTGCAGCTGGGTTCTTAATGCCCGACGAAGATTATTTCAAAAAATTAAAAGAAAGGTGTGAAGAGGTTGGAGCGCTTTTAATTCTGGACGAAATTCAACCTGGAATGGGGCGAACAGGTAAACTTTTCGCTTTTGAGCATTACGGAATGGTTCCCGATATTTTGGTCATGGGGAAAGGTTTAGGCGGTGGCGTTCCCGTGGGTGCATTCATGAGTTCGCGCGTCATTATGGAAACGCTTTCTTTCTCACCGAAACTAGGGCATATCACTACATTTGGCGGAAATCCTTTAATTGCAGCTTCATCATTTGCTACTTTGTCAGAAGTTTTGCAAAGTGGAATTATGGAAGAAATGGCCAAAAAAGAACAGCTTTTCAGATCATTACTCGTTCACCCAAAAATTAAAAACATCAATGGCAAAGGTTTGATGCTTGCCGTTAATTTAGGATCTCCAGAGTACACCTTAAAAGTAGCAGCAGAGTGTATGAAGAATGGATTAATCGTATTTTGGCAGTTGTACAGAAACGAATATATGAGAATTTCTCCACCTTTAAATATTTCTGAGGAGGAAATTAGAGAAGGTTGTGCAATTATTCTCAAGGCATTAAACGAAACAGACATTTAAATTTAAATTACAGCGCATTTTTAAATCGTAATTGGCAAAAAATTAGTTTTCCGTACTCGTGTTTTTCAGAAATTAATTTATATATTGCGTGAGTTTAAATTTAGAGTACATATGGCGAAGCAGAAAGTGCAGTACGAATTTCCAATGCATTGTCTTTCAGAGATTTTATATGAATACCTTGCAAGTGCAGAAGGTCTTTCCGAATGGTTTGCAGAAGAGGTCGTGGAAAAAGGCGATGATTTTTATTTCAGTTGGGGAGGAGGTCCTGCCGAAAAAGCAACCCTGATTCGTTATAAGCCGGAAAGTTTTGTTCGATTCCGTTGGGAAGAGGATGAAGGAACCAAAAATTATTTCGAGATGACGATCGTAATCGACGACATTACGGAAGATCTTGCCTTACACATCACCGATTTTTGCGAATTGGGCGACGAAAACGAAAACCGCTTATACTGGGAAAATCTTATTGAAAACCTCCAGATTAAATTGGGAGCAGCATAAACAATAATGAACGATTTTTTCGTTCATTTTTTTTAAACTTTAGTATTTTGAATTTTTCATCACAATCAACCGAAAATCTTTCCGTAAACCGAGCTTTTTTAAATGGTGATGCGGTTAAAGTGTTCTTTTATTTCAGAAATCAACAACTTATTTTAGCAGAAGAAGTCTATTTTTATTTGATGGCTTCGATGCGTAAAATGAGAATGAATATTCCACTTTCGTACACATTAGAGTTTTTTCAGAATTTATTTCAAGAAAAAATTACAGAAAGCAACGCTCAAAATGGGATTATCACGTTTATGGCCTATCGAAATTCAGGAGATCAGCCTTTGCAAAAATCTGAAGTTTCGTATTGGTTTTCAAGTATTGAGCAGGATATTTTGGATGTTCATGCTCCGATTGAGATGGATCTTATTAAAGAAATTAATGTTAATACCAATCTTTTAAGCAATATCAGAGTGCATTGCGCGGAAAATGTGTACGCTGAAATTTATGCCCGCGAGAATGATTTAGATGATGTAATTCTGTTAAATCCGAATAAAAGAATTGCGCGAAGCATTTTTGGGAATTTACTTTTTTTAGAAGGCAAAAAGCTCAAAGTACCGAAGCAAACTGAAGGTGCGTATATTTCGCCTTTAATGGAACATTTTATTACGTACATTCATAAAAATAATCTTGCCGAAGTAGAACCTTCTGAAATGATCGCTTTTGAAAGTCAGAAAGCCGAAGAAATCCTAATGATTTCGGACGAAAAAGGGATTTTCCCGGTGAAGAAAATTCGAAACAAAACATTCGATCATACAAAGATTTCCGAGATGTTAGACGCTTGGAAAAACGCTTTCTAAACCACTACTTAACCTACATCAATTCCATTTCTATTCTAACGTTGTATCTTTGTTTTCTAAAAATGAGATTACAATGGAATTAGGAATTGGAATGTTCGGTGATTTGCGTATTGATCCAAACACCGGAACGTACAGAAATGCCCAGACCAAAATTCAAGAAATCCTTCAACAAGTGAAGCGAATGGATGAGGTGGGGATTGATGTTTTCGGAATGGGAGAACATCATCGTGCGGATTACTCTGTTTCTTCGCCAGAAATTCTTTTGGCAGCTGCGGCGAGCATTACTAAAAATATAAAATTAGCCAGCGGCGTTACCGTCCTTAGTTCAGCGGAACCTGTAAAAGTGTACGAAGATTTCGCGACACTTGATTTAATTTCCAATGGTCGTGCAGAAATATTCGTAGGAAGAGGCAGCTTTATTGAATCTTTTCCGTTATACGGATACTCACTGCAAGATTACGAACTGCTTTTTGAGGAGAAATTAGATCTCCTTCTGAAAATTAATAAAGAAGAAAATGTAAGTTGGAAAGGAACGCTTCGTGCACCAATGGAAAATCAAACGGTTTACCCACGTGCTACCCGAAATGGTGAAATTCCGATTTGGATTGCAGTTGGGGGTACGCCACAATCAGTGCTTCGAGCTGCTCAATTAGGATTGCCTTTAGTTGTTGCAATTATTGGTGGAATGCCATCACAATTCAGAAACTTAATTGAATTTTACAAACAAGAATACCGAAAAGCAGGTCACGACGAATCTAAAATGCAAATTGCAATTCATTCTCACACGTTTGTTAGTGAAGATCCAGAGGTAATTGATGCGTATTTTGAAAACTATAAAGCCCAAATGGATCGTATAGGATCTACGAGAGGTTGGTCGCCCTACACCAAAATGCAATATGAAGGTGGTAGAAGCAAAGAGGGTGCATTATTCATTGGGAATGCGCAGGAAGTTGCTGATAAAATTTTATATGTGAAAGAAATGTTCGGACTTACACGATTTATTGGGCACATGGATGTGGGGGATCCAGAGCATACTATTATGATGAAGTCGATTGAACTTTTTGGCGAAAAAGTAGCACCAATTGTGAAATAGATTGGAACTTGAAAGAGTTTTTCTTAGCTCTTTGTATTTAAAATTCTTTACTCTTATATGCAAAAATAAAAGGTTAGAACGCTTGATTGTTCTAACCTTTTATTTTTGCTTTTTATAGTAACCATTACTTTACAAAACCTCTGCTTTGAAGCAATGGTTTAATATCAGGATTTCTTCCTGTGAAATCGCGATACGCTTGATTAAGGTCTACCGAATTTCCTACAGATAAAATATATTTGCGGAAACGATCTCCATTTTCACGGGTTAAACCGCCGTTGTCTTCAATCCATTTCCAAGCATCTTGATCCATAGTTTCGGACCAAATGTAGGCGTAATATCCGGCAGAATAACCGCCTCCCCAAATGTGCGCAAAGTACGGCGCATGATATCTTGGCGGAACTGCTTTTACATTGAATCCGTTTTTAGCAAGTGCTTGTTGTTCAAATTCCAATACGGGTAGCAGTTGAGTTTCATCCGTAATGGTGTGCCATTCCATATCGTTCATTGCTGCCGAAACCAATTCAGTCGTCATATAACCTTGATTAAAAGTATCGGCTTTTTTAATTTTATCTACCAATTCTTGTGGAATAGGCTTTTTGGTTTCGAAATGAACAGCGTAATTTTTTAAAATTTCAGGAACTAAAGCAAAATGTTCATTAATTTGTGATGGAAATTCCACAAAATCTCTCGGCACATTTGTTCCCGAAAGTGAAGGGTATTTTTGACTGGCAAACATTCCGTGAATAGAGTGACCAAATTCATGGAACATCGTTTCTACATCATCAAAACTAATAAGTGATGCTTTTCCTGCTGCAGGTTTTTGATAGTTATAGCAATTTACAATAACGGGTTTCGTGCCAAGAAGATAGGATTGTTCAACAAAATTGCTCATCCACGCACCACCACTTTTCGAATCTCTGGTGTAAAAATCAAGGTAATACAACGCAATTGATTTTCCATTTTGGTCGAATACTTCATATGCAACCACATCGGGATTGTATACTGGTAAGTCCGTTCTTTTTTTGAAGGTAATTCCGTAGAATTTTTCTGCAGCGTAAAAAACGCCCTTTTCCAAAACGGTTGTAATTTCGAAGTACGGTTTAATTTGGCTATCGTCCAAATTGTATTTTTCTTTACGTACTTGTTCAGAATAAAAATTCCAATCCCAAGGTTCTACTGTAAAGCCACCCTTTTGCGCATTGATGAGTTTTTGAATGTCAGCTTCTTCTTGTTTTGCTGTTTCCACAGCGGGTTTTGCCAATTGTTTCATTAAATTCATTGCTGCTTCAGGGGTTTTTGCCATTTGGTCTTGTAGCTTCCATTCTGCAAAATTCTTTTTCCCTAAAATCTGCGCTTTTTTAAGTCTGGTTTTTGCCAATTTTTGGATGATTTCACGAGTGTCGTTCTCATCTCCTTTTTCGGCTCTGTACCAAGAGGTTTTAAATAATTTTTCTCTTGTTTCGCGATTCGTTAAGTTTTGAAGCAACGGTTGCTGCGTTGTGTTTTGAAGCGCTAAAAGATATTGTCCATCCTTTCCTGCAGCTTTCGCATCTGCTTTTGCGGCTGCAAGATTATCAGCGGATAAACCATTAAGAAGTTCTGCGTCGGAGACTAAAAGTGCTCCTTGCTTTCTGGCTTCTAATAATTTACTTGAAAACTGAGTCGATAAACTAGCAAGCTCTTGATTTACTTGTTTCAATTCCACTTTTTTCTCATCCGATAAAGCGGCTCCTGCAATTTCGAAGTTTTGGGTGTAGAGTTCCAATAATCTTTTACTTTCTGAATCTAATCCTTCGGGTTTAATGGATTTTACCCTTTGGTAAAGTTTAGAATTCAAAAATATTTTATCCGAATGCGCTGCGAAAATTGGAGCGTATTCTTCTTCCAATGCTTGAAGCGTAGGATTGGTATCTGAGCTTGTAAGATTGTAAAAAACGGTTTGTGCGCGTTTTAAAACTTCACCACTTTTTTCCAAAGCAACTAAAGTATTTTCAAAAGTTGCAGGTTCAGGATTGTTGGCAATGGCATTAATTTCAGCTTCGTGCTGTTTTAAACCATATTCAAATGCAGGTTTATAATGTTCGTTTTTAATTTTATCGAATTCAGGTGCTTCATATTGCAGTGTGCTTTTCTTCATAAAAGGATTCTGCGCAAGTACATCATCAATGGCAATCATATCTTTCTGATTTTCAATAGTTGGTTTCACAGCTGTGGAACAAGATTGGAGAAATAGTGCGGCGACCAAAACCGCCGATGTAATATTTTTCATACATAAATTGTTATCAATAATAGAATCACTAAATTTAAGCAACTTTTTGCAACCTCAAAAACTTTAATAATGAAAACTGCAACCGTATTTTTATTTGCTGCAATCAGCATTTGCTCTTCATGTTCTTCGAAAGGAGAAGGAAGTAAAATTTTCGATATGATTTCCAAAGAAGGAAAAGGACCGATTACTGAGAAAGAAGTGAAGTCGGATTTTGATGAGATAAAAGTGGCGCAATCGATTAACGCTGAAATTATAAAATCCAATACAGAAAAAGTGGTGATTTCCGCGCCTTCTGATATTATTGATGATGTGTTGGTGGAAACCTCTGGAAATAGAGTGTATATCCATTTTAAGCCTGGTATTAACATTTCAGCGAACCGTGTAAAAGCTAAAATTTATGCAAAGGATTTCTCAAAAATAGAGGTAAGTTCTTCTGCAGATGTAAAAATTTTGGATACGTTTACACAAGATAGAACCACGATTAAAGTGTCCAGCGCGGGTTCCGTTTACGGAAATTTGGAGGCAAATGATTTGGAAATTGAGGTGTCCAGTAGCGGAAGTTATAGCGGAAAAGTTTGGGCGGTAAATCTTGAAGCTGAAGCTTCTTCGGCAGGTGATGTTGCCATTTCTGGTAAAACGAAAACTGCTAAAATGTCGGCTTCATCTTCTGGTAGTATCGATGCAAAAAGCGTTAATGCGGATTTGGCAGATTTGGGGGCTTCCAGTTCCGGATCGATTGAACTTTCTGTTGCTGATCAATTGAATGCCCGTTCGAGTTCAGGTGGTTCAATTGATGTTTTTAAAAACGGCACCCTTACAAATGTTTCTAAAAACGAAAGCAGCGGTGGAAGTGTAACAATACATTAGCATTTATCGTTCTTTATTTTATAGAATTACTATTGAAAGTGTAAGGAACATGAAATTTTTTTTCATGTTCCTTTATTGGTTAAATCGTCATCATCGTCATCATCATCGATCCAATCGTGGGATTCGAAATTCATATTATCAAACGCTAATAGTTCCTCTTCGCGTTGCATGGCTTCTTTAAAGCTAAATCTAAATTCGCCTTCGGAATTGGCAGATTTTGCAAGTTTTTTAACCGAGTTTTTATCGATCAAAGTAAAACGTTTAGCTAATCGTCTTGCAGCGTATTTTCGCATTCCTGTTTCGTGTAGAATGTCAACGGCCATATTTACGGCTGTTCCTAATGTTTCGCGGTAAATATTTTCAATGCCGTGGTTGATGTAATAGTATGCATCATTTCGATTTTTGGCGCGTACAAAAATTTTAATTTCAGGATATTGTTCCCGCACCATTTCGGAAATCCGTTTATTATCTTCGGGTTCATCCATACATAAAACCAGCAGTTGCGCTTCATCAATTCCTGCAGCACGCAACGTTTGAATTCTTGTTGCATCACCATAAAATACTTTAAAACCGTAGCTTCGCAATAATTTAACTCTATCAGAATCATGATCTAAAACGGTAGCGGAAATTTTATTGGCGCGTAATAATCGCCCAACGGTACTTCCGAAGTGCCCAAATCCTACGATAATAATTTTTTTCTGTGGACGTTCAGAATCCAAGATATTAAACTGTGATGGATTGTTGAGAAAATTGATTTTCTTGGAAATAATTTTTTCATGAATAATTAATAGAATTGGGGTAACACACATTGATGTTGCGGTTACGGCCAACATTTGCGAGTTCAATTCTGGACTAAGTAAGTATAGTTTTTGGGAATAACTTAATAGTACAAAAGCAAATTCTCCAACTTGACTTAAAGCGAAAGCATAAAAATAATTTTGAGAATTTTCGATTTTGAAAAATTTTCCAATCGCAAAAAGCACCCCGAATTTTACTGCAATAACCAAAACCACCATACTGAAAATGAATACAGGATCATTTGCGATAATATGAAAGTTTATCGTTGAGCCAACACTTACAAAAAAGACAGCCAATAGTAAACCTTTAAAAGGGTCAATTTGCGCTTCCAATTCGTGACTAAATTCGGAATTGGCAAGCATTACTCCCGCTAAAAACGCTCCCAACGCAGCGGAAAGTCCGGACATTTCCATCAATTCCGAAACTCCAATAACCAAGAAAAGGGAAGTTGCGGTAAGAAGTTCTGGCATTCCCGATTTGGAAACATAGCGTAAAAAAGGTACAAAAATAAATTTTCCGAGAAGAATCAAAACGCCAACCCCAATCAAAACCACAAATGGCTGTAACCAATCGGGTAATAATTGAATGACGATGTGGGTTTCATTTTGCGCCGTTAAAGTATAGCCTGCCAAAACGGGAAGAATAGCAAGTATCGGAATAACCGCAATATCTTGAAAGAGCAACGTCATAAACGATGCTTCTCCGGCAACCGTTCGGAAGAGGTTTTTCTCTTGCAGCGTTTGCAGTACAATCGCCGTGGAGGACATGGCAAAACACATTGCTACTGTTAATGCTTCATTAAATTCCCATTTGGCCAGCATTAGCACACCAAATAAAATCCCAATTGTCAGCAGCATTTGCGATAACCCGAATCCTACAATTCCTTTTCGCATCGACCAGAATTTTTTCGGCTCCAATTCTAATCCTACCATAAAAAGTAGCATAATTACGCCAAATTCCGAAGCGTGCATGATGTCTTCAGTATCTTGTCCGGTAAGTTTTAATACAAAAGGGCCAATAATAATCCCACCTAAAATGTAGCCAATCACAGAACTCAGTCCGATTCGGCGAACCAGCGGAACCATAATAATCGCAGCACCTAAAAATATGAGTGCTTTCATTGCAATGGGAGAGTCCATAGTTTATTGGTTTAAAATTTCTACAAATTTTTGTTTATGCAATACGATTTCTTTTCTTGAAAGATTTTCGGAGTCGTATACAATGTAAATATTTTTAATATTGGCTTTGAAGATTTTCAAGGTGATTAAAATTCCACTGATAAGTTCTTTAATTGTAAAATGGTGTTTTCCATTGGGACCGAATGATCTTTCTTTGCTTCGGGTTGTGATTAAAAAGTAAACTTCCTTGTTTTCGAACGGATTCACTTCGTCTTCATTAAGCCATTTAGTATCCACAACTTCATCAATCCATAAGCGAAGTAAAGGTGGCATTCCAAACCAAATAATCGGAAAATGAAAAATAAATCTTTCGTATTGATAAATATTTTTACGCTCTTTAAATGCAGCCACGTGAAAATCGGGATATTCCTCGTATAAATCCCTAAAATTAAAATGTTGATGGCGTTCGTAAAAATTGGTCAGCTCTTTATTATTGCTGGAAAACTCTAAGAATGGATGTGCAAATAGAACGAGCGTTTTTTTCAAATGAAGGCTTTTTCGTAAAAATACGGAATTTTAAAGCAAAATAAAATATTTATCCTTTAAAAAATGTCAATATTTTGATAATTCCATAAAAAAGGAAGATTACTTTTTTATTGTTTTAAAATGAATAGGGATGAGTAAAAGATTGGAAATTAGATTTTTAGCACTTTTGATATTGCAGTTATCGAAGAATGTTTCACCGAAATTTATTTTGAAAATGTTCCTTTTTTTTATAAGAATCTAAAAATGAAAATAGAAAAGTTGACGCTTTGAATTTGATATTACCAACCACCTGATGCGCCTCCGCCGCCAAAGCTTCCGCCACCACCAAAGCCACCGAATCCGCCGCCGCCAGAACTTCCTCCAAAACCGCCACCACCACCAAAGCTGCCAGGGAACGGGAAAAATCCTCCTGGATACGATCTTCTGCCACGTCTGGAGATAATCACATCGTCATCGTCGTCATTATTTCGACCTCCACCATTGTTGTTTTTAAAGAAAAATGAAAGTATGATCAAAATGATAAATGCGATGAGAATGACTTTAGCTATACTAACTTCACCCGTATTTCGATTGAGAGGATCTGCCTTGAATTTCCCTTGCAGAGCTTCAATAATCGCAGATGTTCCACGATTAATTCCATCGTAATACTGGCCATTTCTAAAGTTTGGCGTAACGATGTAATCCATAATTTGTCCTGCTACAGATGCGGTGAGATATTGCTCCACAGCACGCCCTTGTTGTATCGACATTGTGCGATCATCAACGGCGATAAGAAAAATAACGCCATTGTCTTTTTCTTTTGTTCCTATTCCCCATTTTTCGCCAAACATTGTGGCAAGAAAATTTACATCTTCGCCTTTTGTGGAAGGGATGATGATCACTTCAATTTGGGTAGAGGTAGAATCTGCATATTTGATGAGTTTATCGTTCAGCAATTGTTTTTCGGAATCGGAAAGCAATTTTGCTTCATCATAAACAGGATAAAGAACTGCAGGTTTTGCAGGAATGGAATATTGCGCGCCAACGTATTGGAAACACGCTATTAATAATACGAGGAAAAATTTAAGAGAAGGTAATCTCATTTGGCAATTCATTGAGGTTCTCACCGTTCACCGGAAAATACGTTCTAAGTTCCAGTCCGGTTTCGGTAACCGCATTTTTTAGTCCTAAATAATACTTTTCTTCGGCAAATAAACGCGTGGTACGATCATGAAGCGCATCCCAAAAATCTTGTTTTACTTTTTGGTGAATGCCTTCGTCGCCAAGAATGGTTAAGTAGTGTTGTTCAAAATTTACATGAAAAAGTACCGCATTTCGTTCTCTTGTTTGATCCATACCTAAAGTTTTAAAAACCTCCAATGCTCTTTTTGCATTATCGGATTCGGTGTTAGAATCGACATGAATACGGATTTCGCCCGTTGAATGATTTTCAGCGGATTGAATGGCTTCCACAAGGGAAGCCATTTCTTTTTCTGTAAGATAACTGTTCATTATTCTGTAAATACTTCAGGTGCTTTTTCTGCTCCAGCAGCAGCTTTAAAGTAAGGTTTTTCTTTAAAATTGGTGAAGTTCGCGAGAATATTATTCGGGAACGTTTTAATAGAAGTGTTGTAATCTTGTGCAGCTTCGTTGTAGTAAACGGTTTCCGTACGTATGCTGTTTTCGATCGCCGTATATTCTCTTTGGAAATTAATGTATTGTTGATCTGCTTTCAAGTTTGGGTATTGCTCAACAACTGCCATTAATCGACTTAAAGCGCCAGAAAGTTCACCTTGTGCAGATTGAAATTTAGCAATGTCGGCTTCCGTCATATTCGTAGGGTCAATAGTTACCGATGTTGCTTTGGATCGTGCTTCAATAACTTTAGTTAATGTTTCTTGCTCGAAAGTAGAGTATGATTTTACAGTTCGTTCAAGGTTTGGAATTAAGTTGGCTCTTTTTTGATAAACGGTTTCTACATTCGACCATTTGGTATTTACATTTTGCTCTTTCGAAACAAAATTATTGTATCCATTTTTGCCCCAAAAGAAAAGCAATGCGGCAATTACAATAAGAGCAATACCGATGGTTCCGGCGCTCATACAACCTCTGTTTTTCATAGTTTATATTTTAAAGTTGTTTAAATATTCGTCAACCAAATATACAAATTATGTACTACTTTTGTAAAAATTGAAAAAAATATATGATTACGCTCGTGGTGGCTATGGGTTTGAAGAATGAAATTGGTCTCAATAATCAATTGCTGTGGCATCTTCCTAAAGATTTAAAGCATTTTAAAGAACTAACTTCTGGGCATCCAATTGTGATGGGCAGAAAAACCTACGAAAGTATCGGGAAGCCATTGCCTAATAGAACCAATATTGTTGTTTCCAGAAAAAAAGATTGGTTTGAAGAAGGGATTCTCATTGTTGGAAGTTTAAAAGAAGCACTCAAATTTGCAAAAAAAATTGATCCAGAAGTTTTTGTGATTGGTGGCGGGACCCTTTATGAACAAACCATTGAGCAAGCCGACCGATTAGAAATTACACAGGTAAATGCGCAATTGAATGCGGATACATTTTTTCCTAAAATCAATCCGAAAATATGGCATAAAACTGCCGAAAGATGTATTGAAAAAGACGAAAATAATACGTACGATTTCTGTTTTCAAACTTTTGAAAAAATAAATGCTGAGTAATGGTTTGTACTTCAAAATCATTACCTTTGCATTCCTTTAAATTACACCTAAATTATCTTTAAAATGAACAAATACGTAAAGTGGGCTGTAGCAATCGTTTTGATGGCATTGGGTATTTACATGATGTTTTTCACCCGTCAGTTAGGTTGGGGAATTGTTGTGTTTTTGCTTGCTGCATTTCCGATTCTTCTTTTTTACAAAAATGAATACATTCTTTTGGCTTTTTGGCAACTTAGAAAACAGAATACCGTAAAAGCGGCACAATGGCTAACCAATATTACCGATTACAAAAAGCAGTTGCATAAATCCCAATATGGGTATTTTTACTACTTGCAAGGGCTTACGCTTGCGCAAGATCATCCAACGAAAGTGGAACCATTAATGCGTAAAGCTTTGGAGTATGGATTGAATATGAAGCACGATCGAGCAATGGCAACGCTTAATTTGGCAGCAGTGGCTATTTCTAAAGGTAGAAAACAAGAGGGACAGAAATTGTTAGAAGAAGCGAAACGTTTGGATACTTCAGGAATGATGACGGACCAAATTAAGATGATGAAAGATCAATTGAAAATGCCCTCAATGCAAAAGCACATGCATAATCCAAATATGAGACAGCGAGGGAAATTCTTCTAGATTATTTCTCTTTTAAAAAGTAAAAAATCCCGATTCAGTGAGTCGGGATTTTTTTTGTTTTCAATGTTGAAGAAACTACATTTCATGGTCGTTTCCTGCAGTATAAAACTGAGGGAATTTCCAATGGTATTTTACCGATAATGTACGGATTGCTACAATTAAAAGTATGGTGGAAACTTGAACAAAGGTGTAGGAAAGTACTGTGTATTGAGCCATTAAAATAAATAAGGACCCTCCAACAATACAAGCTGTAGCATAAATTTCCTTTCTAAATATTAAAGGAATTCTGTTGAGTAGGATATCACGCAAAATACCTCCAAAACAACCTGTAATTGTTCCTAAAGTTATACATATCATGGGGTGTAAACCAGCATTTAATCCTTTCTGAATACCGATAATGGTGAATAATCCTAATCCAAAACTATCAAATAAAAATAAGGTAACTCTAAAGTTCTTTTCAATAGATTTAAAAATCATTGCCAAAATCGAAGTAATAAAAATAAGACTGCACATTAGCATATCGTGCATCCAAAATACAGGAACATCCAACAGTAAATCCCGCACAGTACCGCCACCAACCGAGGTGATGAAAGCAATAATTAAAACGCCGAAAGGATCAAGACGTTTTTGCATGGCCGCAAAACTTCCGGACATGGAAAATGAGATGGTTCCTAAGAATTCAATAATAAAATTAAACTGTTCGTGCATTTGTTTTGGTAGGGGATAAATTTTCGCAAGTGCTGATTTTTAACGATCGTTTACCGCATGTAAATTCATCGTAAAAAAATATTTTTCGAATTATTTTAGAGTTAATATACCGTTGATTTTATCTTGTAATTACAATCAATGAAAGCGCTTAAAGGTTTTTTTAAAATTAAACCCGAACTGAATCTGGAACTAAAAGTTCGTATTCGCCATCGTGAGAAATAATTTCTCGCACAATGCTGCTGCTGATAAAAGATTTTCCTGAAGATGTTAGAAGAAAAACCGTTTCGAGCTTTTTATGTGCCAAGGTTCTGTTGGTGTGTGCAATTGCTTTTTCGAATTCAAAGTCTGCGGGATTTCGAAGACCTCTTAAAATATATTGTGCATTTTTTTCTAAACAATAATGTACCGTTAAGCTATCAAAATGATCAACCTCAACGTTGCTAAAATGTTGCGTTGCATTGCGTATAAATTCCATTCTTTTTTCCAATGGAAACATGTATTTTTTCTGGGAATTTTGTCCAATTGCAATAATTAATTTGTCGAACAAGGGCGCGGCTCTTTCAATAATATCGTAGTGGCCCAAAGTAATTGGATCAAATGATCCAGGAAATACAGCAATCTTCATAAGTTTCAAGTTTTTATTTTATTTCAAAAGCGCTTTTTCAACTTCATTTCCGCAGAGATCTTCGATCGAAATTCCATAAATTTTCGCTTGTTGCGGAAGGATACTTGCTGGTGAAAATCCTGGATTGGTGTTCATTTCCAACATATAGGGAATGCCGTTCATGATAATATATTCGCTTCGTGAAAAGCCGCTCATTCCTAAAGATTCGTAAGCTTTAATAGCGATTTCTTCTATTTTTTGTTGTGTTTCTTGATCAATACGGGCTGGTGTTATTTCTTCGGAAGCGCCTTCATATTTGGCTTCATAATCGAAAAATTCATTTTGAGGAAGAATTTCTGTAATTCCCAAAACAATAGTTTTTCCGTTAAAATCGACTACGCCTACGGAAACTTCCATTCCGTCGAGAAAACTTTCTACTAAAATTTCGTCGTCTTCTGCAAATGCAAAATCCAAAGCATCTTGAAAAGCTTCTAATTCTTTAACTTTTGAAATTCCTAGTGAGGAACCGCTCTGGTTAGGTTTTACAAATAATGGTAAGCCAAGTTCGGCGATGATTTGTTCTGCATTTACAGCTTCTCCTTTTTTCAAATAAACACTTTTTGCAGATGGAATTCCGTATTTTGCCAAAACAGCCAGCGTATCTTTCTTGTTGAATGTTAAGGCACTTTGGTAAAAATTACAGCCAGTGTATTTTTGACCAATCATATCCCAATAGGCTTGTAATTCGCCGTTTTCACCGGGTTTTCCGTGGATGGTATTAAAGCAAACGTCAAACTTTAATGATGCTCCTTCTGGTAGGGTTACAGAAAAATCCCCTTTATTAATGGGTAATTTTTGGTTTTGGTCATCTAAAAAATACCATTCCTCTTTAAGAATGATTACTTTATACACGTTATATAAATCGCGATTTAGCGAATCGTAAATTAACTGTCCGCTTTTTAGGGAAACTTTATATTCATCGGAATAGCCTCCCATTACCACTGCAACGTTTTTTTTGTTCATTTTTTATTTAGAGATTTTAGGCAAAAGTACGCATTTTGAATGGGGTAAATATTGAAATGGTAAACATATCTTTAATTACGCTTCAATTCTATTATGGAGCCGATTTTACGGCATTGTACATCAGTGAATCTTTCACATTTTCAGGATAGTCGTGTTTGTATTGGTAGAAAGAAGATTCCCAATCGCCATAGCCCACATTGGGAAGTACGATGAATTTTTTACCAAATTCTCTTTCGTTTGTTACTACAGCTTTAGAGCGATCAGTCTCACTTTTTTTATCAAAATCACTTGAAAAGTCACCTAAACTATCCCCGAGCAGTAGAACGATATTGTAGTTTTTCTCAATGTCTTTTCTTCTGTTTTCTTTGCTGCTTTCGTTTGTTCTTAAGATCAAATGATTTTCATCTTGAATTGGAAAGTTGTATTGACGAAGATTCTTCAATGTGCCGTCACGTTCCGTTTGCATACGGTTGGTAATATAAAATACTTGCACGCCTTTACTGGCCGCATAATTATAAAACTCTTGTGCGCCCATAAGTGGAGTGGCGGATCCTTTTGCCGTCCATTCTTCCCACGTTTTCTGATCGTAAAATTTACCAGCTTTAACTTGCTGAACGGCATAGTAAGAATTGTCGAGAAAAGTTTCA
The DNA here is from genome assembly GCA_023422635.1 of Bacteroidota bacterium. GTDB lineage: Bacteria > Bacteroidota > Bacteroidia > Flavobacteriales > Weeksellaceae > JAFAGO01. Next base: position 28,955 of record JAFAGO010000030.1, on the reverse strand, counting down.
TCAATATCCGAAACAATTGCTAACGGCTTGTCGGTTTTTTGTAGCAACGCCTCATCTAATCTAAGTTTTGCGATGTTGTATGCCTGCAAACAGAGTGCTTGATATTCCGCTGCACGTTGCTGATAGAACGCTGCATAGATCTTTCCGCTATTTTCGAGATGCTGATAGGCAGGTAAATTGGGATTTATTGTTGCGTTTGGCTGTGCTGTTTTACAAGAAGCTGCTACTAATAAAATTGAGCTGGCTATTGTTATGCGTAGGTTTTTCATTACTATTATTTCTGTAAAGGTTATTTTAACAGTGTTAAAATGAGTTTAAAAATAAGGCGTCAAAATTAATAGAAATATACCAAATACAAGAAATTGAAATGAAGATTTATGTCGTTTTTCGATTGTTAAATTAAAAAATCATGTGCCCGCTTTTTCTGTATTTTTCAAATTATTGGTTATATTTGCCCGTATATTTTAACATTAATCCGTATGCTGAAATCTTTTTTCAACTGGAGAGTTCTGCTCAACTTTCTGTTAGCGATAGGCGTATTTGTTGGGCTTATTTGGCTGACTTTCCGTTGGTTGGAATTTCATACAAATCACGGTCAGGAAATTCCTGTTCCAAATGTGATGAATATGACGGTACATAACGCCATTAAAGTTTTAGACGATTCTGGTCTGGACTACGAAGTAGATAGCTTTAAATACGATCCAAGATACCGACCATTCCAAGTGCTGCAGGTGTATCCTTCACCAGGTTCAAGGGTAAAAGGAGGAAGATCAATCATCTTAAAAGTAAATCCTAAAACGTGGGCAAAAGTATCCGTTCCAGATGTTCTCGACCGTTATAAAGGATTGGCTTTTCGTCAATTAGAACAGGTTGGACTTAAGATTGGAGATACCATTTACGAACCGAGCATTCAAAGAGATGCCGTTATTCGTTTGATGTATAATGGCAGCATTATTAAACCAGGAACACTTATTCCCCGTTTTTCGATATTGGATATTGTGATTGGTGCTGGACCTAAAAGAAATATTACGATTCCTAATTTAGTTGGTTTAACAGTGAAGGAAGCGAAAGCAATTATTACACAGAATTTATTTGATGTAGGATTGGTTGAGCATGAAGATGGTGGTAATGATGAATCGGATATCGTATACTATCAAGATCCTGAAGCATATGATGTGCGTGATCAAGGAATGCAAATTGACCTTTGGGCGAGTAAGCGTACACCTGCAGAAATGAGTAGTAAAATCGAGCAGCTTAATTCAGTTTATCGAATAAAAATTGATACCACCACGCCACCGCCTTCTTATTACGATGATGTGCCTGTGTATCGAGCTCCAGAGCCCGTTTCAACTACTCCGGCACCAAAGCCCAAAGTAACAGAATCTACTGTTGATGTGAAAGAGAAAACTACGCAGGAGAAGGGCAATACCAACACTTCGACTTCTGTAAAACCAACGGCAGTTAAAGTAAGCAATGCGACTTCGCAAACCAAACCCGCCACGACATCTAAAACAGTAGATAAACCAAAAGCCAAGAAGGTAATTGTAGAATAATAAAAAGAAAGGCTTCAGCAATTGTTGAGGCCTTTATTAATATATAATGCAAGAAGATTACGAATTTTCAGAAGATGAATTTAACGTTTCCGAAGAAATTGGTGACGAAAATAGTGGGCTTTATGAACATCTAAAACTTAAAGTAGATCCGGGGCAAGAAACACTTCGGATTGATAAATATTTACTCATTTATCGCCAAAATTCTTCCCGAAACAAAATATCGCAAACGTGCCGAGCAGGAAATGTGGTTGTAAATGGTAAACCTGTTAAACAAAATTACCGCGTAAAACCAGGCGATGAAATTTCTGTTTTGCTTACTCGTCCTCCGCGCGACAACACCATTATTCCGCAAAATATACCCATCAATATTGTATATGAAGACGATGATTTAGTTGTTGTGGATAAACAAGCAGGAATGGTCGTACATCCTGGTCATGGAAATTGGGATGGAACTTTAGTAAATGCTTTAGCGTATCATTTTGAACAAAATGGCAAAAAATCGGATCTTGATCGCGTAGGTTTAGTCCATCGAATTGATAAAGATACCTCTGGACTTCTGGTGGTCGCTAAAACTGAATATGCTTTAAGTTATTTGGCGAAACAATTTTTTAACCGAACAACAAAGCGTTTGTATTGGGCTTTTGTTTGGGGAAATCTAGCAGAAGACGAAGGTACAATTCGTGGGCACATCGGTAGACATCAGAAAAACCGTATGCAAATGGCGGTATATGAAGATGGAAGTCATGGCAAGCACGCAGTAACTCATTATAAAGTGTTAGAAAGATTTCGATACATGACTTGGGTTGAATGTAAACTCGAGACCGGAAGAACACACCAAATCAGAGCTCATTTTCGACATATTGGTCATACCTTATTTAACGATGAACGCTACGAAGGTCATGTTGCACTTCGAGGGATAAATCTGCCAAAATATAAGCAGTTTATTAACAATGTTTTCGAGATTTTACCGCGCCACGCACTACATGCACATACGTTGGGATTTGTGCATCCTACTACAAAAGAAGAAATGTATTTCGAGAGCGCAATGCCAGAAGATATGTCCGAAGCCATTAAAAAATGGAGAAAGTATCTGGAGAATAATTGATATGATAACTTTTTTGTTATTTTTGTTTTACTTTAACTTATAAAATAGATTATGAGAAAAATAGTTCTCTTATTTTTCTTTACCATTGTATCGTTTGGTTTTATTAAAGCCCAAGAAACCCTTCCTTTGTATCAACAGTATTTGTTGGATGGGGATTTTCTTTTCAATCCGGCTTTGTATGGTAAAACAGATAAAGTGGTGTTGAACCTTAATTATCAAAAGCAATTCTCACAGTTTAGTGAATCGCCAAATGTGCAATCGGTAGGTATGCACGCGAATATTGTGGATCGCTTAGGAGCGGGAGTGTCTTTTTTTAGAGATCAGAACGGACCGATTTCTGCAAACGGAATTACAGTCGGTGCATCTTATTTTATTCCTATTGATGATGATGGCGAACGCAAAAATCAATTCTCTTTTGGTACAAGTTTAAACTTCTATAACATGAGTGTGGATTGGGCTCAATTGAATCCTGAAGACGCGAGTGATCCTTATTTGTACAACGAAAACGATATTTTTATGCTGTATTCCAATATTGGGATGTCGGCTACATTTCGTGATTTCTTTGCTGGCGTATCAGTCGTTGATATTCCGCTAAGTAATGATGTTGCGATCCAGAATGGCATCGAGCCGCAACCAACAAAAATTTACCTTAATGCAGGATACGATTGGTATATTGGTGAAGGTTTTTTCGTGACTCCATCTTTAATGATGAATTTAAACACCAATTCCGCAAGAATGCTCGATCTTAATATTATGGCAACGGCCAAAGGCGACGAAAACTACTTTTCTGGAGGTTTGAGTTTCCGTGGAATTAAAAATCAATATGGAAACCAAAATTTAAGTGTTTCTCCTGTTATTAAAGCAAATGCTGGAAATTTCTTTTTCGGAGGAACCTACAATTTTTTACTTTCCGATATTCAGGAATATTCAGGGAACAGCTTTATGATCAGTATTGGTTATACGTTCGATAATTTTATCAACACACGAGGGTTCCGTTATCGTTAAAAGCATAAGCGAGTGAGGTTTGTGTAAACAGCTCATTCGTTACATTCACATTTTAGATCGCAAATCTTCGTTGGAATGATTTATTTCCACATTCCTTTCTGCAAACAAAAATGCAGTTATTGCAACTTTCATTTTTCTACATCTTTGCAACTCAAAGATGCAATGCTTGATGCGTTAAAGAAAGAAATTTTCCTTCGCAAAAATGAACTTCAGAATACCGAAATTACTTCTCTCTATTTTGGCGGAGGAACGCCTTCTGTTTTAAGTGCTAAAGAAATTAGAGGTTTAATTGATGAGGTTTTAAAACATTTTTCGTTTCATAAAGATATTGAAATTACGCTTGAAGCCAATCCTGATGATTTGAATGCGACTTTGATAAAGGAACTTTCCAAGTCAGAAATTAATCGCCTTTCCATAGGAACGCAAAGCTTTTTTGATGAAGATTTGAAACTTATGAATCGCGCGCATAATGCCTCACAAGCGGAAGATTCCATTAAGCGATCGCAAGATGCAGGATTTGAAAACATTAGTATCGACCTTATTTATGGTTCACCAACTTCTGGGTTTCAAATTTGGAAGGATAATTTAGCAAAAGCTGCCGATTTATTGGTTCCTCATATTTCCTCTTACGCATTAACCGTGGAACCTAAAACCGCTTTGGAGCATTGGATAGAAAAAGGGAAAGTTAAAAATCCCGATGAGGAAATTCAAAGTGAAGAATTTCTTTACATGTCGGAATTTCTAAAAGAGAAAGGTTTTGATCACTACGAAATCTCAAACTTTGGAAAACCAGGATATCATTCCAAACACAACACAGCGTATTGGAAATACCAAGAATATTTAGGAATTGGTCCATCAGCGCACAGTTACAACGGAAAAGATATAAGAAGTTGGAATGTAGCGAATAATCCTTTGTATATCAAAAGCATAAACGAAAATACGTTGTCTTTAGAAACGGAAATATTAACTGAAAAAGAACGTTTCAATGAAATGATCATGATTGGTTTACGCACAATGTGGGGAGTGGATCTTCATCGAATAAACACTGAATTTTCAGAGAAAATTCTACATCATTTTCAAAAACAAATTCATCCAAAAATTGAATCTGGAATTTTAGAAACTGCCGATCAGTATTTACGCATTCCTGAAGAACATTGGTTTCGTGCAGATGGTATTGCTTCCGATTTATTTATTATTTAAAAAAATAAATTCAAAAATCAGATTTCAAAAATCTTTGGTTATTTTTGCATCATCATCTAAAACTTCCCATTGAAAAAGAAGAAAATTGATTTTTCCCATTTAAAAGCCAACCAACCTATCGGTATTTTCGATTCCGGAGTGGGAGGTTTAACGGTTGCAAAAGAGGTTAAAAGACTTCTCCCTAATGAAGATTTAATCTACTTTGGCGATACCAAACATTTGCCATACGGCGAAAAATCTAAAGAAGCCATTATTGAGTACACCACCAAAATTACGCAATTTTTGCTGCAGCAAAATTGTAAAGCAATCGTTATTGCATGCAATACAGCAACAGCAAATGCGCTGAAAGAGGTGGAAGAATTGGTGAATGGCGAAGTTCCTATTATTGATGTTATTAATCCAGTTGCCGAAAAAGTTGCGTTTGAAATCCATAACAACGTGGGAGTAATTGCTACAAAAGCCACCGTAAATTCTGGATTGTATAAAAAATCTATTCGCAAGCATAATAAATTCATTAAGGTGGATGAGTTGGCGACGCCTTTATTGGTTCCAGCAATTGAAGAAGGTTTTAAAAATCATCCGATTACACACGCAATTATTTACAATTATCTGAGTAATCATAAATTAAAGAATATTGAAACTTTAATTTTAGGTTGCACACATTATCCGTTATTGATCGACGAAATTAAGCAGTATTACGGAAATCGGGTACGCGTAATCGATTCCCCAAATATTGTTGCCAATCAACTTAAAATTATTTTGGAGCAACATCATCTTTTAAATGACAGTTCACACAAAGCCAATTATCAATTTTACCTTTCGGATTTAACGAAAAATTTCGAAAAAATTTCGAAAAAATTCTTTGGTAAATCAATTGAATTGGAACTTAAGAGTCTTTAAATAGCATATTTTCTTTAACAAAAATTAAATTTCTCGTCAAAAGGTTTTTTCCGATCTTGGCAGTATTATTGAATCCATCTGTGGAAATTTTTTAAATATGAAGAAAATCCTTTTCGTGTTTGCCACTGCATCAGTTCTTCTTTCGTGTAATCAATTGGAAGAAAAAATAAACGAAACCATTACAAAAGCTACAGAAACAGCGCAAAGAACCGCGGAACAGAAAACTCGAGAAACCATTGAAAAAACAGTTTCGGAAACATTCAATACCATTACTAATTCGCAAGATGCGGTTTTTCATGAAATGTTCCCGAATGCAGATGCTGCGATGATTTCTGATTTTAAAGGGAAAAAAGTAAATCTTCCGAACGGAAGTACCGCCTATGTTTTTAAATACAAAGCAGATCGCGAAATTTTACTTCCTTTTCTAGAAGCCCAAACAACATCCGATGAAACGAAATCTGATGCAAAGGCAAGAAAGATCGATGGTCAGAAATTTTTGAATAAAATCTCTTTGCTCGAAAAATTCATCCCAGAAAATACAATTGATCTCAGTTTTCTGGATAAAATTCGCAATAATCCTTCTGCCGAGTTTTACCGATTAAAGCGCTTTCCAAATAATTCAACCCTTATTTATAATCCAAAAAGCCATCAAGTATTCCATTTTGTTGAAGTTGAAAAATAATTGAAAAACTAAATTTTGTTAAAATTTTAATATTTTTCTAACGTGTAGCACTTGTGTATTTGTTATTCAAATATATTTGTATAAAAAATAATTTGATGTCGAATGAATCTAATGCTGATAAAGTTTTCAGCGAGGTAATCCAAACCGCTTCAGATTTTGAATTCAATAGTAAAGTTGCGGGCGTTTTCGATGATATGGTAACACGTTCCGTTCCGTTTTACGAAGAAATGCAAAGGATGACCAGCGAGTTAGCAGCACAGCACGCAAAACAAGGTACTCAAGTGTACGATTTGGGCTGTTCTACAGGCACTACAATGTTGTTAATGGATAAAATTGTGGAACCTAATATTACGTTTGTAGGAATTGATGATGCGGAAGAAATGGTAATCAAATGCCAAGAAAAACTTAATAATTTTAATCTTAACCGTGAAATTGAACTTCAAGTTGCCGATTTAACACAGGATGTTCCTGTACAAAATGCATCGGTAGTTACCATGGTTTTGGTGTTACAGTTTATTCGACCAAAACATCGTTTGGAAATCGTTCGTAAAATTCAAGAAGGAATCAATCCCGGTGGTGTTTTTATTTTGATCGAAAAAATACTTACAGAAGAAAAATCGTTTAATCGTGAATTTATAGATTATTATTACGATTTTAAAAGAAGAAACCAATACAGCGAACTCGAAATTTCCCAAAAAAGGGAAGCTTTAGAAAATGTGCTGATTCCCTATAAAACCAGTGAAAATATTGAAATGCTAAAAGAAGCCGGTTTTGATGAAGCAGAAGTGTTTTTTAAATGGTACAATTTCACCGGAATTATAGCAAAAAAATTATGATACAAATCGGAAACTTTTTTTTCAAATACAGAAACTTTCTGTTTATTTTTCTCTACTTATTACTTTTTATTCCGTCGCCACCATTCTTTGGAGCATTAACATTTGGTCCCAATTATTATTGGTATCCCATCATTTTAGGATTAGTGGTTACTATTGCCGGACAACTTATTCGTGGAGGAACCATTGGTTTGGATTATATTGTTCGTGGCGGAAAAGATAAAAAAGTATATGCTGACGATTTGGTAACCAAAGGTATTTTTACCCACGTTCGAAATCCGCTTTACGTTGGTAATATTCTAATGCTTTTAGGTGTAGGGATTTTAGCCAATTCTCTTTATTATACTTTTATTGTGATGCCACTTTTTCTCTTTATTTATCAATGTATCGTATTGGCTGAGGAGAATTTTCTTCGTGGAAAATTTGGACAACAGTTTGTGGATTATTGCAATTCCGTTAATCGTTGGATTCCTAATTTTTCAGGTTTGGGAGCAACTTTTTCTTCAATGGAATTTAAGTGGAAACGTTGGCTGGTTAAAGAATATAACACTCAATTTATTTGGCTTTGCGGTATTGCGCTTATCTTGCTTTTTAAATATCCACAGCTTACACATGGCGACGAAACGCTTCGTAACACCATTGCGATAGGATCTGTACTAGTATTTGCGGTATATTACTTTACCATTCGTTATTTTAAAAAATCTAAAATTTGGCCCACGGATTAAGGAGTAGGAAATAGCGGTATGAATATTTTATTGGTGGAGGAAGAAGTTTTCCTTATTTTTAGAAATCTAAAATCCCTCTATGAAAATTTATACCAAAACAGGCGATAAAGGACAAACCTCATTATATGGCGGTACAAGGGTTTCAAAATCTTCATTGCGAGTAGAAAGCTACGGAAATATTGATGAATTGAATTCTTTTATAGGCGTTGCCAAAAGCCAAATTGAAAATCAAAATGTGAATGATCAACTTCGTACAATACAATTTGATCTTTTTACCTTAGGTTCAGAATCGGCGACACCAGCAGATAAATTGATGTTGGCGAACGGGCAACCAAGGCTTCCTTTACTAATTTCCGAAACAGAAATTGAAGAACTCGAGCAATGGATGGATCAAATGGAAGAAACTTTGGAACCGCTCCAGTATTTTATTCTTCCCGGTGGTGGAAATGCCGCAACCGCACTTCATGTTGCAAGAACCGTTTGCCGAAGAGCAGAACGTGGATTAATTCTTCTTCAAGAGGAGGAAGAAGTACGTCCAGAAATGATCAAATATCTCAATCGCTTGTCCGACTATCTTTTCGTTTTGGCGCGTTATGTTTCAAAACTTCAAAATGAACCAGAAGAATATTGGAATCCGCGCGACCGACAAAAATAAAACCATTGAACGCACTTTTATTCATTAACGGAAAACCACCAAAAAAACTTCCTGCATTTAATCATTATCAAATAATTGCTTGTAGTGATGGGGCTTTTCATTATTTGGAAAATTTAAAATTTCCTTTAGATCGTCTTGATTTTATATCTGGTGACTTCGATTCTTTTCGAGCACATGAACGAATTGAACAACTGGCGAACAGCCATCAAATTCAGATTATTGAAACTCCGGATCAAAACAAAACCGATTTCGAAAAAGCCCTTGAAATTCTTCTTGAAAGAGAAATTACAAGCGTTGATATTTATGGTGGAAGTGGAGGAGAAATGGATCATTTTCTTGGGAATTTGACCGTAGCATATAAGTATAAAGATCAACTAAAAATTCGTTTTATAGATGAATATTCGGAGTATTATTTTATTCCGAAAAAATATCAGATTTCTGGAGTGAAGGGCAGAATGATTTCTTTATTTCCTTTCCCTTTTGCCGAAAACATTACCACAAGCGGATTAAACTGGCCACTCTCTAACGGAGAACTTACGATGACTGTGAGAATCGGTACGCGTAATTTTGCATCAGAAGATGTTGTAAATGTGGAATTTACCAATGGTGAGCTGCTTTTTTTTCTGGGTGAAAAGTACCATTGATTTTGTGAAAAAAAATCTATCGAATAATCAAAGTTTTTTCTCATTTTTGCAGTCTTAAATCTACCGAGATAAAATGAAAATTAAGTATTCCGAACTCATCGATCAAACCCTGTATTTTCCAACAGAAGAATTTGGTGTTGAAGAAAATCAACTTAAATTCCACGATATTCCTTTAATGGAAGTCGTCGAACAGTTCGGTACACCTTTAAAATTCAATTATCTACCAAAGATTTCAACCAATATTCAGAAGGCGAAATCGTGGTTTAAAGAAGCATTCGAGAAAACCGGATACACCAAAAATTATCGTTATTGCTACTGCACAAAATCCAGTCATTTTTCTTTTGTTTTAGATGAAGCGTTGAAGAATGATATCTCTATCGAAACGTCGTCTGCATACGATATGGATATTGTAAAAGCGTTATTTGACAAAGGGAAAGTGGATAAATCCATTGAAGTAATTTGCAATGGTTTTAAAACCGATGATTATCTAACGAAAATTTCCGATATGATTAATAGTGGTTTCGAAAGAATCACGCCGATATTGGATAATTATAGAGAACTCGATAAACTTACAGAAAGTATTGATACGACGTTTAATATCGGGATTAGAATTGCTTCTGAAGAAGAACCAAAATTCGAATTTTACACATCACGTCTTGGGATTGGGTACAAAGATATTATCCCTTATTACAGTCAGAAAATTGCAGAACATCCTAATGCACGGTTGAAAATGCTGCACTTTTTCATTAATACGGGAATTAAAGATACATCGTATTATTGGAATGAATTGTACAAATGTTTGCGCGTTTATGCTCGTTTGAAAAAAATTGCGCCCGAAGTTGATAGCTTGAATATTGGTGGTGGATTCCCGATTAAAACTTCTTTAAATTTCGATTACGACTATCAATATATGGTCAATGAAATTGTTACCCAAATTAAAAAATTCTGTGAAGAAGAAGGTGTAGAAGAACCCAATATTTATACGGAATTCGGAAGTTTTACAGTAGGTGAAAGCGGTGGTCATTTGTTTAAAGTTATTTCTCAGAAACGTCAAAACGACAGAGAAAAATGGAATATGATCGATTCTTCTTTTATGACGACACTTCCGGACACTTGGGCAATTTCTCGCCATTTTATCATGTTACCACTTAACCGTTGGGATGATACGTATGAAAGAGTATTTTTGGGAGGTTTAACCTGCGATTCGGATGATTATTACAATTCCGAGCAACACACCAATGCAATCTATTTGCCTGTTTTTAACGAAACAAAGCCTTTGTATATTGGTTTTTTCCATACAGGCGCTTATCAAGAAACCATAAGTGGATATGGCGGTGTGCACCACTGTTTAATGCCGCAACCAAAACACATTCTTATTGATAAGGATGAGGAAGGCAATTTTACCTACAAAGTGTTCCGTGAAGAGCAAAAGCCTGAAGATGTTTTAAAATTACTCGGTTATCTGTAATCTACAATTGCCGGTTTTAGAATAGGGCGAAACACTTTAAAGTTTCGCTAAAGAAAAATCTTTTAAGCTTGGTAAACTACTTTGTGAACCAGGCTTTTCTGAAACTTTTAGGGAAACTTCATTCCCGAATTTTACACAATCTTTAATACTGTTACCGTGGCAGTACGCAATAGCAAAGCCAGAGGTAAACGCATCTCCCATACCCATTTTATGAAGGTTGCTGTTATGATCGTTTCGGTAATATTTCATTTCGGAACCGTTGTAGAAAATTGTTGAGTTGGCATCATCGCGTACAAAAAGTTTGTTGGGATGCTTCATCATAATTTCATCACGAGAATCTTCATGAAAAACAATTGAAAGTTCGCTACTTTTAACCACTAAAAATGTAGCATAATCTATAATTTCAGGTGAAAGTCTTTGTGCAGGAGAAGCGTAAATGCCCACTTTTTTTCCGTGTTTTTTAGCTAAAGCAACACAGTGTTCCACAACGTCAATGGGAATTTCCAGTTGAATGAGAACAAGATTAGCCGTATAGAAAAGTCTTTCCGCTTCGTCGAGATGCGATTTTCTAAGCTCATAATTGGCTGCAGGAACGACTACAATGGAATTTCCACTATCTGAAGACGTTACATACGCTGTTCCTGTTGAAGTTTCTTCGGATTCAGCTACATAACCAACATTTACACCTTGATCTACAAGATTGCGTAAAACCTGTTGTCCGTAAGGATCCATCCCAACGCAGCTTACAAAATATACACTTGCACCTAATTTAGAAGTGGCAACCGCTTGATTGGCACCTTTTCCTCCAAAAAAAGTTTCGATATGTTGAGCAATAATGGTTTCGTTGGTATTTGGAATGTGATCGGTTTTTAAAACCAAATCGATCGTGGAGCTGCCTACGACAAGAATTTTCGGAACATTAGAGCTAAGATTCATGCTTTTTTGTCTTTTTTCAAATGTACTAAAAATTAAAACCAAAGAAAACTAAAATAAAAGATTATTCGTCAGCAACCTCAATAAATTCTGTCACCATTTTTACGGGTTTCTGTTCTTGATCAAAACCAATATAACTGGCATAAAACCCTTCACCATAGCCAGTTTCAAAAGCAGATATGTTTCCAGGAAATTCAGCGTTGGGTTGTAAAAAAGCATATTGGTCGATTGCGCCATTGTGATCAAAGAAGTGATCGTGGAAAAATTCTTCGTAAATCCCCATAAAATCATCCGCTTTACGACGAAATAATTTCTGTTCTAAAAGATTGAGTTGTTCTTGCGTTTTTTCATCCATATAGCAACCCATTCCACTTTCAACAGGATAACCAAAGATTTCTTCAGCGTTTAAATCTTTAATATTTTGCCCTTTTGTTGTTGCCATTTTCCATTCGGAAGCTGCTTTTTCGGAGAATTGAATTTCAACATAAGCGATGCAGTTGCTTTCTCGTTCTTTATGAACAAATATTGGGAAATCGCCTTTTGGAAAAGAGATTTCAAAAGGAAGCATATCGTTGGTAATTAAGGGATCGCAAGCGACTAATTTTCCGGAAGGAAGATGGATTTTTCCTGCTTCAAAACTTTCTATCAAAGGATGTTCGATAAAAGTTTTTCTAAAAAGTTTTTTAATATTGTCCAAATGCTGCATGATGTTTAAATTTTAAATGTTGAGCAGGTTTCCTCGAAAAGAGGATAGAAGTGGACAAAACAATCTGTGGTGAAATTGTAATGTCCACTTTTTTTTGATGTATTTCAACGATAGGTTTTATTTGCCTATAACTGAATTGTATGAAGTTAAGAGCCTGTTTAAAATTTTACCGAAATTTTTTATATAGCCTCAGGTAATCATCTTTGCTAAATTTTAATGCTCTTTTTAGCGCATTTTCTACTTCCCATTTTTGGTTTAGGTCGCTAAATCTGCAAATATGAAGCAAAAAATCCATCTCAAAATACTATAAAAATTTTTAGCAATAAAATTTAAACAGCCTCTAACAGTTTATAAACTTTTTAGTTTTGCTTCCAGAATCGCAATTTTATCTTGCGCGTCTTTTTGTTTTTTACGTTCCATTTCAACCACTTGTGCTGGAGCTCCGGCAACAAATTTTTCGTTGGAAAGTTTCTTTTCTACCGAAACTAAAAAACCTTTCAAATGCTGCAGTTCTTTTTCTGTTTTTTCTTTTTCTTCCTCTAAATCAAGGTTTTCAGAAAGTGGAATAGAAACTTCTGTTGCACCAACCAAGAACGTGAAACTAGGTTTGTCTGTTTTTTCTGCAAAGTGAATCTCAGAAACATTTGCGAGTTTATTGATTACCGCATTGTTTTCGAAGGCGGAAGCGTTTGTGAAAAGTTCTGCAGCTTCTCTTGGTGAGATTCCTTTACTTTGGCGATAGTTTCGAACCCCTGAAATGAGTTCTTTCGCAAAATCGAAATCTTTCAATTGTTGTTCATCGTACGATTCAGCTGATTTTTGTTGTGCAATAATAAGTGCTTCTTGTTGGGTTCTTGGCGCAATTGCTTGGTACAATTCTTCACTTAAAAATGGCATAAATGGATGCAATAATTTCATCAATTCTTCAAAGTATTGAATGGTGGCATCATATACTTCTTGAGAAATTGCTTCGCCATAATTCGGTTTAATGGCTTCTAAATACCATGAGCAGAAATCGTCCCAAATTAATTTGTAAAGTAAGTGGAGCGCATCGGAAATTCGGAATTTTTCAAACTGATCATTAATTTCCGCAATGGTTTTGTTCAGTTGATTTCCAAACCACGCAATGGTTTGTTTTTCTGCTTCTCCTGCAGGTTTATTTTCTTTTTCCCAACCTTGAATTAAACGGAAGGCATTCCAAATTTTGGTTGCAAAATTTCTACCTTGAACCATTAATTCTTCATCAAAAAGCAAATCGTTTCCTGCAGCGGAACTTAACAAAATACCAACACGAACGGAATCGGCACCATATTTCTCAATCAATTCTAATGGATCGGGTGAATTACCGAGCGATTTCGACATTTTACGTCTTTGTTTGTCGCGAACAATTCCTGTGAAATACACATTTTTGAACGGAACTTGCTCACGATATTCCAAGCCAGCCATAATCATTCTCGCAACCCAAAAGAAAATAATATCTGGACCAGTTACAAGATCCGAAGTTGGATAGTAATAATTAATATCTTTATTTTCAGGATCGAGAAGGCCATCGAAAACGGACATTGGCCACAACCACGAAGAAAACCACGTATCGAGCGCATCTTCATCCTGACGAAGATTTGAAACTTCAAGGTTTGGATTTTGAGACTTTTCTTTCGCAAGTTCTAATGCTTCTTCAATGTTTTCAGCTACTACGAAATCGTTTTCGTTGCTTCCGTAGTAATACGCAGGAATTTGTTGTCCCCACCATAATTGTCGAGAAATATTCCAATCGCGGATGTTTTCCATCCAATATTTATAGGTATTCTTGAATTTTTCTGGGTGAAACTTAATCTCGTCGTTCATCACTACATCTGACGCAGGTTTTGCCAATTCAGACATTTTTAAAAACCATTGCTGCGAAATTTTAGGTTCAATTACGGCGCCAGTTCTTTCTGAAGTTCCTACTTTGTTTACATAATCTTCTGCTTTAAGTAAAAAATCTTTCTCTTGCAATTCTTTTGAGATGGCTTTACGAACTTCAAAACGGTTTTTGCCTGCATAATGCATTCCGTGCTCGTTAAGATTTGCATCGTCATCCAAGGAGTCAATCATTGGAAGTTGGTGTCTTTGCCCGATTTCGTAGTCGTTGGTGTCGTGTGCTGGCGTAATTTTTAACGCTCCGGTTCCGAATTCAATGTCTACATAATCATCTTCAATTACCGGAATGGCTCGATCTGCAATAGGAACAATTACTTTTTTGCCTTTCAGATGTTGGTATCTTTCATCGTTCGGATTAACACATATCGCAACATCTCCGAAAATTGTTTCCGGACGGGTAGTGGCAACGGTAAGGAACTCTTCAGTGCCTTCGATTTTGTATTTTAAGTAATATAATTTCCCGTTTTGTTCTTTAAAAATTACTTCCTCATCGGAAATATTGGTTTTGGCTTCAGGATCCCAATTTACCATTCGGTAACCACGATAAATTAATCCTTTGTTGTATAAATCCACGAAAGATTTTATTACTTGCTGCGAAAGTTTCGGTTCCATGGTGAAGCGTGTACGTTCCCAATCGCAAGATGCACCGAGTTTTTTCAACTGTTCCAAAATGGTTCCGCCGTATTTATCCGTCCATTCCCAAGCATGTTTTAGGAATTCTTCGCGTGTAATATCGGATTTGCTGATGCCTTCAGATTTCAATTTGGCAACAACTTTTGCTTCTGTAGCAATAGACGCATGATCTGTTCCGGGAACCCAACAAGCGTTGAAGCCACGCATTCTTGCTCTTCTTACCAAAACATCTTGAATGGTATTGTTAAGCATGTGGCCCATATGCAAAATTCCCGTTACGTTTGGTGGTGGAATTACAATGGTGTAAGGTGGTTTTTCGTTGGGTTCGGAATGGAAAAAATTATTCTTCATCCAGTAGTCGTACCATTTCTGTTCGGTTTCCGATGGGTTGTATTTGTTTGAAATCTGCGACATTATATTTCTAAGTTTTAAAATTCAAAAAAAGGTTGGTAAACAACGCTACATGAATTGTTTAAAGGATAATAATCAATTATTCTGATTTGTTTTTTCATTTTAATAAAATCAAAATATTACCCCTCGTATTTTGCTTGTTTCTGTAGAGTTTGGCTTACAATTTGCAAAAATAGCTAAAGAAAAAAAACTTTTAGTACGAATTAAAATTATTTTTAACTTTGTTGCTTCATTAAATGTTCAACCATAAACAATTTAGGATATGAAAAATTTATTAGCAGGGATTGCATTGTTAGGGATGACTGCGTTTGCAACTGCACAAACCATTACTTTTGATAAAACTACTTTTGATTATGGAGTGGTAAAAAATGGTGCAAATGGCGATCGTTCTTTTACGGTAACCAATACAGGTAGTCAACCATTAATTATTTCTAGCGTAAAAGCATCTTGCGGATGTACAACACCGAAATTCAGTAAAGATCCAATTTTGCCTGGGAAAAGCGCAAAAATTGAAGTTGGATATAATACAAAAATAAATGGTGCCTTCAATAAAATGATTGAAGTGTACTCTAACGATCCTGAAAATAGCAGATCAGTAATCTATATTAAAGGGAAAGTTGATCCAGCAGAGGCTGCAGCTGTTGCAGCGCAAGAAGTTAAACCTGCAAAAAGTGCAGCTTTGAAATCAGCTAAAAGTGCAAAAGTTGCTGCAAAAAAATTGTAATAATTCTACAATATTAATAGAAACCGTTTCATTTGTGAAGCGGTTTTTTTATTTTTAAAACTTAAAACAAATAGTATGGATTTAGATTTTAGTGATGATTTTGAAGTGAAAGGAAAATTTTCCATTGATAAAGCGGCCACTGCTTATAGTGGTAAGCTTACCAAAAGCGATGGGTTAAAAATTCTTCAAGAAGAAAAAGATAAACTTCGAGAATTACAAGAACTTTTATACGCTGACGGCAGTCAATCTTTATTAATTGTACTTCAGGCGATGGATGCAGCTGGCAAAGATTCTTTAATTGAACATGTTTTTGGTGGTGTAAATCCTCAAGGTTGTGAGGTTCATAGTTTTAAATCGCCAAGTTCGAAAGAATATTCCTATGATTTTTTGTGGAGACATGCGATTGCGGTGCCAGAAAAAGGTAAAATCGGAATTTTCAACAGAAGCCATTATGAAAGTGTTTTGGTATGTAAAGTTCACCCAGAATATAATTTAAATGAAAAGGTTTGGGATGATGTAAAAGATTTCGATGATTCATTTTGGGAAGATCGATATGAATCCATTCGTAATTTTGAAAAGCACTTGGCAAAAAATGGAACCAAAATCGTTAAAATCTTTTTAAATGTTTCAAGAGAAGAGCAAAAAGAACGTTTTTTGGATCGCTTGAACGAGCCAGAAAAGTATTGGAAGTTTTCAGAAGGCGATATTGCAGAAAGAAAGCTTTGGGAAAAGTACATGAAAGCTTATGAAGAAGCGATCAATGAAACTTCTCGCGATTACGCACCGTGGTTTGTAGTTCCAGCAGATAAAAAATGGTTTGCCAGAGTATCAGCTATTCAAATAATTATTGATGCATTACAAAAAATGAACTTGAAATTCCCAACACTTACCAAAGAAGAACTTTCAAAATTTGATGATTATAAAGCGGAGTTGGATAAGGATTAAAACCACGAGAAATCCTATAAGCCGGATTCTGTAACCGCAAAAGCGATTGTCTGTTATTTATCTACGTGCTGCATTACTGCAGCACTTTAGCTGGTTACCCCTCGGTTTTCAGAGCGGGCAGCTCCTATTTTGGTTGTCCAAAAGAACCGATATACTTACCATTGCTCCGCATAGAGTTTACCGATTTCACTACAGCCGAACTGTACTTGCTTTCTGTTGCACTGGTCATCATCTCGCGATGTAAGGATGTTATCCTGTATGCCGCCCTTTGGAGTCCGGACTTTCCTACCGCGCAAAAGCGCAATCAACAGACCGGATTTCTCGTGGAGTGCAAAGATATGTTTTTTTGGGTAGTGCAGTTGCAGCAGATTACCAACTGAGACAAAAAAATGAAAGGTTATTCATATAAATTGCGCTATTACTATGTTTTGAATCCTTCAAGCAATTGAAAATCCTTACAAATTCATTATCTTCGTTTCCGAAAAAATCGGTTTTGAACTTCAAGGAAAAAGAATTCTCGCAACTTATCAAAAATAATCAAGGTTTGATTATTAAAGTTTCGCGACTCTATACGCATTCTTTGGAGGATGAAGAAGATCTCTTCCAGGAAATTGTGTTACAATTATGGAGAAGTTACGACACATTTAAAGGTGATTCTAAAATTTCTACCTGGATGTATCGCGTTGCCCTTAATACCGCCATTACTTTATTTAGAAAGAAAACCAGATCACCACAAACCGATGAGCTGAAGGATTTTCATTATAAAGATTATCTGGAAGATGATGACGAAAAACAACAACAAGTATCGCTATTGTACAAAGTAATCAAAATGCTTCCCAATGTGGAAAGGGCAATTGTTATGATGTATTTAGATGATTTGCCTTATCGTGATATTGCCGAAAATCTCGGGATAACCGAAGTAAATGCCAGAGTGAAAATGAACCGATTGAAGAAAACCCTTAAAGAACTGATGCAAAAACATGCCTGAATTTGATATCGATAATTTCAAGGAAACCTGGCAAAAGCAAAATGTAAAGCCAAAGTACGACAGCACTGAAATATTGCAAATGCTGAACAAAAAGTCACGCAATTACGTGAAATATATTTTATGGATCAGTATTGTTGAATTTCTGTTGGTGCTTTCAATTTCAGTGTACTATCTTTTTAAAGGAGATGAAGGTGCAGAATTGCTGCATATTGTTGAACGAATGGGGATTACCAAAACCCCAGCTTTGGAAAAATCTCTCGATCTTTTTTACACCATCATGAGAATCGTTAGCTTTAGTATTACCGGATATTTCATCGTACGATTTTTCATTAGCTATAAAAAGATAAAAGTGGAATGCAACCTGAAGAATTTAATTTTACAAATAATTCGCTTTAAAAATACGGTTAACCTATTTATCATCATCAATATTTTAATGCTCGTGCTGATTACGGCTTTTCTGAGCTTTTTTATGTTTCGAATTATTTCCGATCAAAATGTTGAATTACAGCAATCTACATTTATAGGATTTGTAGTAGGACTTGTGGTTTCATTAGCATTCAGCATATTCTTAATCTGGATTTATTACCGAATTGTCTACGGAATCATTATGAAAAGACTGGGTAAAAACTTAGCCCAACTTAAAGAAATCGATTTAAATGCTACAGAACAATAAATGGTAATTCTGGATGCTTTTGAAAACAATATTTCTTTAGGCGATTCCCACTTTGAAATTTTCATTTAAGGTTAACACCCCTTCGGTAATTCCATCAGGGTTCTCGGTGAATCCTTTTAGTTTGGATGTTTTGCCTTTTAAAATGAGATCCTGAATTTGCTTTTCAGAAAGTTTCTTGCCAAAAATTTCAAACGAGATTTTGAAGCCACAGTTTTTGAAATCGCTGCAGCCAATTGCCGTTTTACCTTTCATTAATGTTGAAGATTTACATTTCGGACATTTGGTTTCTTCCCAAATAATTGTGGTTTTCTCGCGAGGTTTGCGCTCTTTCTTCTTGGCTTCTGGTTTTTCTTCGGCAAGGGAAATTACTTTTCCTTTAGAATCTACCACTTTTTTCACCAATGCAGAAACCATTTCCACCAATTCATCTTTAAATTTCGAAGCTTCATATTCGCCTTTTTCGATTTTTCGCAACTTAAATTCCCATTCACCAGTAAGTTCCGGACTTTTTAAAAGTTCGTCTTCAATGGTATCAATCAATTGAATTCCTGTTGGAGTGGCAATAAGATTTTTTCTTTTTTTCTCGATGTATTTGCGTTTAAAAAGCGTTTCGATAATATTGGCTCGGGTAGAAGGTCTACCAATTCCGTTGGATTTTAGCATTTCTCGAAGTTCTTCGTCTTCAATTTGCTTTCCTGCAGTTTCCATTGCACGAAGAAGTGTGGCTTCTGTATACGGTTTTGGTGGTGAGGTTTTTCCTTGATGAATAAAAGGTTCGTGTTCGCCTTTTTCGCCTGCTACAAATTCAGGGATGGTTTGTTCTTCATCTTTATCCTTCTCCGATTTTTCTTCCTTCTCTTTTGCGTAAACCATTCGCCAACCAGGTTCCAAAATTTGTTTTCCGCTTGCTTTAAAAGGAATGGTTCCCACTTGCGCTTCAACCAATGTATTCGAAATTTTACAATCAGGATAAAAAACCGCAATAAAACGTTTTGCAACCAAGTCGTAAATGAGTTTTTCTTCACGACTCAAATTTTGATTTGGCGGAATTTCTGTGGGAATAATGGCGTGGTGATCCGTTACCTTTGAATCGTCGAAAACCGCTTTTGATTTCTGAATTTCCTTTTCTAAAAGTGGTGACGTTAACTCTGAATAGAATCGCATCGACCGCAAAATTCCTCCAATTTTTGGATACAAATTCTCTGATAAATAAGTAGTATCAACTCTTGGGTATGTGGTATGCTTCTTTTCGTATAAACTTTGAATATAATTCAAGGTTTGCTCTGCCGAAAAGCCAAATTTTTTATTGGCCTCCACCTGAAGTCCTGTTAAATCGAATAATCTGGGGTTTTTCTCTCTACCTTCTTTAATTTCAAAAGAAAGAATTTCGAAGAGATTTTCCTTCAAATAATCTAAACCTTTATCTGCTCTTTCTTGAGTTTTCAAACGATCAATTGCCGCATTAAAAATTACGTCGCGGTATTTGGTTTTCAGTTCCCAATACTCTTCGGAACTAAAAGCGTCAATTTCTTTTTGTCGTTGAACGAGCATCGCTAACGTTGGCGTTTGCACTCTTCCAATCGAAAGAACGGCTTTGTTTCCACCAAATTTTTTCGTGAAAAGTCGAGTTGCATTAATTCCCAACAACCAATCGCCGATTGCTCTGGCGTTACCTGCTTGATAGAGATTTTGATAGTCTTCAGCTGGTTTTAAATTTTCGAATCCTTCTTTAATTGAATCTTCAGTCAAAGAAGAAATCCAAAGACGCTTCATTGGTTTATCGCATTTTGCTTTCTGCAAAACCCAACGTTGAATGAGTTCTCCTTCTTGTCCGGCATCCCCACAATTGATGACTTCATCGCATTCTTGAATCAACTTTTCAATGGTTTGAAATTGCTTTTCAACCCCATCATTAGGAATAAGTTTAATTCCAAAATTTTTCGGAATAATCGGAAGCATAAAAAGATTCCATGGTTTGTATTCCGGAGCGTAATCGTGTGGTTCTTTCAACGTGCAAAGATGGCCAAACGTCCAGGTTACGCAATATCCGTTTCCTTCCATAAAGCCTTGTTTCGGGGAATTGGCTCCCAAAACTTTGGCAATATCGCGGGCAACACTTGGTTTTTCGGCAATGCAGAGTTTCATCTTTGCGGATTTATTTTGTTAGAGTGAAGTTGAATTAAAAAAGGAGTGCAAATTTGCGATTTTTAAATCCGAAAGGCAAATGTTTTTTAAGTTCTCAAAAATCGGATGGTATATAAATGATTGATTAGATTTTCAAATTTTTCTTAAAAAGATAAGATTGAGAAGGTGAGTTTCAGACAGTAATTATACATAATAGAATGAAATATTTATAAAAAAAATGTTGTTTCAAAACCTTATCTTTGCAACGCAAACCATAAATAAATTGTGGTAGAAATCGGGATTTTCCCTAAAGCAAACTTTATGACAATAGATAAAAACCAAGTAGTTTCTTTAAGCTACATCCTACACACCGATGGTGAAAACGGCGAAAGAGTTCTTGTAGAGCAAACCAATGCCGATAATCCGATGACTTTTTTATATGGCGTAGGAATGATGATTCCTAAATTTGAAGAAAGCATCCATGGATTGAAAGCTGGTGATAAAACTTCTTTTTCAATTGAACCAGGAGAAGGATACGGCGAAAGAAATCCTGAAGCGGTAGCTCAACTTCCAGTAGATATGTTTAAAGAATCTGGATTGCCACCAGTTGGTGCAATGCTTCCACTTTCCGATAATCAAGGGAATAACTTTCAAGCAATTGTTCTGGAAGTAACTCCAGAAGTAGTTGTAGCAGATTTAAACCATCCAATGGCGGGGAAACCTTTACATTTTGATGTTGAAGTTTTGGAAACAAGACCTGCAACTGAGGAAGAATTGGCGCATGGTCACGTACACGGCGCTGGTGGTCATCAGCACTAAAAATTCTTTTTGTAGAAGATAGAACAACGTCCGTCTCATTTTTAATGAGGCGGTTTTTTATGGCTTTATTTTCTGTACACTTCATTCTGATTGATAATAAAAAAAAGTATTAATGAAATAAATAAAATGGGGTGTTAAATTTCTTTAATACTGACTTTTGTCTTAAAAAATAAATTCGTTATCTTTCAAAAAGGCAGTATCTTTATAACAACCAAAATTTAAGAATTAATAGATCGTACGATGAAAAAATTTGAAAACAAAGTGGTTCTCATAACCGGTGCTGGCGGGGGAATTGGCTACGCTGTTGCCGTGGCTTTCGCAAAAGAACGCGCAAAATTAGTTTTGGCAGATTTAAAGTCTGAATTTTTAGAAAAAGTAAAAGCGGAAACCGAAGGATTAGGTGCAGAAGTTATTGCTACGGCAGTTGATGTTTCCGATTATGAAAGCGTAAAAGCAATGTTTCACGAAGCAAAAGAAAAGTTTGGAACTGTAGATGTTGCTTGTAATAATGCAGGCGTTGTGGGGATTGGAAGTATTGAGGAAATTACTCCAGAAGATTGGGATCGTGTACTCGGAATTAACGCGAAAGGTGTTTTCTTGTGTACAAAAGCCGCAGTTGAAATAATGAAACCTCAAGGTTCTGGCGCGATTATTAATACAGCATCTATCGCAGGAAAAATGGGTATGGCGCATCTTTCCCATTATGTTGCATCCAAATTTGCAGTTATTGGATTTACCAATAGTATCGCGAAAGAAGTAGCCACTACGGGAATTACCGTTAACGCGATTTGCCCCGGAATCATCGGAACAGGAATGTGGCGTGGTGAAGGTGGAATTGCCGATAGATGGAAAAATCCAGGAGAAACCGAAGAGCAATCTTGGGAAAGAAATAAAACAACTCTTATTCCGCAAGGTGTAGATCAAAGTGCCGAAGATATTGCTGAAGGCGTTTTGTTTCTCGCCGGCGCGAAACACGTTACTGGTCAAGCGCTCGCAGTTGATGGCGGCATGACAATGTAGCGATGTATGATATTTTTGTTACGATTTCGGGCGGCCAAAGGCCGCCCGAAATTTATGTAGAACCATTGAATTTTAAATAGCTTCAATTAAACTTCCCCTTTCTTCATTTTTTACAATGTTGAGTGCAATCGGAATTTTTTCTTTCAATTCTTCAACATGCGAAATAATTCCTACGATGCGGTTTTCTTTTTGAAGATTCATCAGCGTTTCGAAAACCACATTTACAGATTCCTGATCTTGTGTTCCAAAGCCTTCATCAATAAAAAAGAAATTTTTATCCGATTGCGATTGAGATTGAACGCTTTCTGCCAAAGCTAACGCTAAACTTAACGATACCTGAAATGATTGTCCGCCGGATAATGTTTTTACGCTTCTGCTTTTGCCTTCGTTGAGGTAGTCAATAATCTCAAAATCGTTGTTTTCGTTAATTTGCAAGCTCAATTGATTTCTTGTCATTCGGTGGAATCGCACGTTCGCGTGATCGCAAAGTTGGCGTAAATAAATTGAAGAAATGTACTGTACGAAGCCTGCGCCTTTAAAAAGATTCTCCATAATCTTCAAATTTTCTGCTCGATTTTGAAGTGTAGAAAAATCTTTTAGCAAATCTTTCTTTTCTTTAAATTGAGTTTTTATCCGTTCTAAAGTCGATCGTAACGTTGCAAGATGGCCGATGTGTTTTTCGAAATTAATTTTTTCAGAATTAAATGCTTCCGTTTCTGCTTCAAACTGTTCGGGATCAAATTTTTTATCTTTTAGCTTTTCTTCTAATTGATTGAATTTGCTTTTAGCAACAGCTAAATTGGTGTTGAATTTTTGAATTTCTGCACGTTCTTGTTCAATGTCGATTGAATTGTGAAGAATAGCAACTACTTCTTCAACCGTTTCAAAATGATGATTTTTTAAAGAATCTACAATTTGAGAATTCAGGTTTTCTTTCTTTATCGTAAGGTTTTTGATCTGCGATTCTAAGTTCTCAACTTTCCCAGAAATTCCGGAAAACTTAACTTCTAATTCATTTATATTTATTCTGGTTTCTTCATAATTTCTTTCAATTCTTAAAACCGATTTTTCCACAATTTCTTTCTCATATTCCAAACTTTTGATTTCGGATTTCAACAATTCTTCAGGTTGATTAATGGTTTTTACTTTTGCAATTTCCTGATCTTTTTGCGCAGTAAATTTTATAATTGAATCTTCAATGTTTTTAATTGCGTCTTCGTATTTTTCTGTATACCCTTGTTGCGTTTCTAAATCGGTATTCAATTGATCATCTACTTTTTTGTATTCTTCAATTGATTTTTCAATTGCTAAAGATTCTTCTTTAACTTGATTAAATTGTTGTTCTTCATCGGGCGAAAAACCTTCCCAAATGAATCGTTTTTTATGGTTGTGTAATGCTTCTTCTTTGTCTTCTATTTTTTCTCTTAGTTTAGAAATTTGATTGTTTTTTTCTGAAAGTAGATTTTCAAGTTTTTCAACTTCTCGATCTTGTTTGCGCAGTTCTTCTAATTTCAAATTTAATTTTTCTAACGACGATTGTGCCTCGTTGATTTCAGCGCTAACATTATTTTCACTAGCTAATTTTGGATGTTCCAAAGCACCGCATAACGGACAAGATTCGCCTTCGTGAAGATGATTGGCAAACTCAACTAATTTTTGACTAACCATAAGTTGAGATCGTTTTTCTTCTGCATTTTTTATGGAGAGATTGTATTGTTTCTCCTCATCTTCAAAATGCAATTTCCAATTTTTAGGAAAAGAGTTTCGGCTTTCATTGATAATTTTTACCTCCGCTAAAAAATGCTTTTCGTCTTCTTTAAACGCTTTAATGTCGGTTTCGAATTGATTTTTGGTTGAGAACCAGCGTTCAATTTCAAACAAAAGTGCGGTATCGATTTTTTTGGATTGTGCAGCTTCCCAAAGATTTTTGTTTTTCCTTTTTTCCTCTTGAATTTTGGTTTCTAACTCTCGAGAATTCTTAACTGTTTCTCTTCCTTTTTTAATTCTTTTATTTTCGGAACGAATTTGATCGTTCAGTTTTTTCGCATCAATAATATGAGACCAATCTTCAAGTTTCTGTTTTTGTTCAGGAAGAAGATTTTTAAAGTCGTTTTCAATTTCCAAATAGGTTTTTCGCAAACTTTTCAATTGATCATGAAGGTTCTTTTGAATGTCAGATGAGGATTTGAATTCAGCTTGAATAGAAGAAAATTCAGTTTCTATTTTTTGATGTTCTGAAAGAATACTCCGAAATGCTTTTTCAGTTTTCTCGAACCGTGACAGTTTTGTTTGTCGATTAATAAAGGATTCTTCGAGGTTTTTTAGTTTTAAAAATTCTGCTTTTGCGGTTTGTAGAGAATTGAAATCATCCCGAAGAATTTTAAGGTTGTTAAAAGCCAGTTCTTTTTCTTTAAAGTTTTTTTGAAGGTTAGAAAATGTGGTTTCTTCATTTTCAAGTTCTTTTGTTTTTTCTGAAAGAACTTCTTCGTTCACCTCTTCAAAACCTTTCAATTGCCCTTCTAACTGATTGAGTTTTGCTTGGTTTTCTGCATTAAGTTGTGTTGTTTTAAATCTCAAGTCGAATTTCTGCAACTGAAAGATTTCCTTCATCATATCCGTTCTATCCTTCGCACCCAATTCAAGAAATTCCTTAAACTGCCCTTGTGGAATAATGATGGTTCGCTTGAAGTTAGCGTAACTTAAACCTAAAATTTTCTCGGCATTACTGCTTTCTAATGGCATCCAAGTTTCTTCTATTTTTTCGTAGAAATTAACATTCGGAATTTTTACATCTTGAAAGTTTTTGCTGTTTCGTTTAAATTCTCGAGCAGCACGGAAGATTCTATTTTCATGATTTTGAAAATCAAACTCGATAAAAGAACGGTTGCTTTTCAAATTCATCATGTTGTAAGCGCGCTTCTCTTTAGAATTAAGTCGTTCGGTTTCGCCATAAAGTGCAAAACTAATCGCTTCTAAAATTGATGATTTTCCAGAACCGACTGCTCCAAAAATCCCGAAAAGTCCAGCTTCGGTAAGCGTTGTAAAATCGATGGTTTGGCGTTGTTGATAGGAGTATAAACCTTCGATGCTGAGTTGTAATGGAATCATTTTTTTAGGATAAATTTTCGATTTCTTTAAACAAATTCATTAAATCGTCGTTGGGTGCTAGTCCGTTATTTTTTGATTTGAAATAATCGGCGAAAAGTTCTTCGGTTTTTTGACTTAAATTGATTTCTTTAACCGAAGTTTCCAGTTGGGCAACGTTCTTCACTTTTGGAATTAAATAGACGATTCCGGAGTGTGATTGGTAGAGTAATTTCCGTTCTTCTGCCTTTAAAAAAGTGTCTGTTTCCATTGTAAGTTCCACCCAAGTTTTTGGATTTTCGTTCAACCAAAGAATGGCTTCATCTACGGTTTTAAAAGATTTTCTTTCGAGTTTTTTCCCGGATTGCAATGCTTTTTTTTCATAGGTAACCGTTTGGTTGGGTTGCGCATCAATAATGGAAACAAATTTGGTTTGTCCAGCTTCACTAAAACTATAACACAATGGTGAAGATGCGTAAACAACAGGCTTTTCTGCGCTTCCAATATTTCGAAATCCGTGTAGATGGCCAAGCGCGGTATATTGAATATTTTGCGGGATTGCATCTGAAAATACCATATCGGCATTTCCAATTTTTAAAGGTTTTTCGCCGTCGGGTTCTTCCAAAATTTCGGCTCCTTTTTTATTCATGTACAAATGCGTCATCAGTAGATTTACGCCGTTCGAATCTGCATGTTTCTCGGATATATTTTTCCACTTTTCTTTTAAAATGGTATTCAATTCATCTTCTTTATTTTCTCCAAAATAAGTTTTCAAACGAACTTCATTCGCATACGCTGTGTGAAAAATTCGAATTGGGAAATCTTCCTTTTTCAGTTGAATTTCAATAAAACCTTCCTCAGATTTTGTTACGGAAAAATCTTGAAGTTCCGACAGAGGCACGATAGCGTTGGGTTGGCCAATCAAAATAATCCCACATTCCCGAGCCAAAGGATTGGGAGCATCGATAAAATTCGGGGAATCGTGATTTCCAGAAATCGCTACAACAGGGCGTTTTCCGTTCTTAGAAAGTCGCTTAAGGGTTTTGTAAAAAAGATCAACAGCTTCAGTTGGCGGATTGAAAGTGTCGAACAAATCGCCAGCAATTACAACGATATCAATATTTTGTGAATCAGCAATTTGGATAATTTCTTCCAATACTTCCGTTTGTTCTTCTAAACGAGAAAAACGGTCGAGTTTTTTACCTAAATGCCAATCAGCGGTGTGCAGAATTTTCATAGCTATAAAAATACTAAAGTCCTCTGAAATTCGCTTCTTTTTTAAAAGTGAATTAAGACTCTCTTAAAAAAAATAATTGTTAAAATTGAATTTCTATTCCGTATTTTTAAAGCATGGAAAATCAATCAAAAGATCCTTTGCATGGCAAGCGATTGGATGCGATTCTTGAAGAGTTGTTGGAATATTATAAGGGCTATTCGGAATTAGGAAAGCAAATTAATATTAAATGTTTTACGGGTGAAAATCCAAGTGTGAGTTCGTCACTTAAATTTTTACGAAAAACGCCTTGGGCAAGAGCCAAAGTTGAAAGTTTGTATGTTTATGTTGTTCGCCAAAAAAAGAAAAATTCTAATCGATAAAAACGCCTGAAACGTAATACCAGCGATGATTCAAATATTTGAAAACGGATAATTCGTGATGAATATTTTCATTGCCATTTTCGTCGGTATAAAATGCTTTAAATTCAACTCTTGTTTTGGAGGATTTTAGAATTTCGAGCTTCGTCCACGATGTACGATTTGCCCAATTTCGAATTTCTTCTAGATCGTGATCTTTTCTTGAAGGCGGAAAAGTTGTTTCCCACAAATATTCTGGATTTGGAATGGCAAATGCGGAATATCGAGAACGCATTAATTGCTCAGCAGATAAAGGGGTTTTCTTTTGTTGGTGGAAGGGTTGGCAGCAATCTGCATATTTTTTGGCAGAACCGCAAGGGCAAATTATATCGTTCATTTTTGCGAAATTACGATTTTCATGGAAAATTAAGGCATTGAAGAATTTACCTTTTGTAATTCGACAATTCGATTGTTTTCCACCAATAAAACTCCATTTACTTTTTCAAAATATTTTTTCGCTTGCTCCAAATTTCGGTTTTTAGGAATGGAAATCGCGATGGCATTAAAATTTTCGTAGTCGTAGATGATTTTTGCAGGATAATTTTCAATGGCTTGTAGAAGTGAATCTTTACCTGTTTCGGAATCGTAGTAAATAATCAATTGTTTCGGTTGATTTTGCTTTTCAAGCTTTTCTGGATTCGCAATGTTCTGTTTTTGATGAATGCAAGAACTGAATATACTCAACATTAATAGCAATATGATTGGAAATATATTTTTCATGATTTAATTTTTAGTGTAAAAAAAACACGGCCGCAGCCGTGTCGATCTATTATTCTCCAAAAGCTCTTTTCAGTAAGCTTTCCACTTTAGGTTCGCTGCCACGGAATGCTTTGTACAATTCCATTGGATTTTTGGTTCCACCGGAAGACAGTAAAATTTTATATTTCGCCGCAATTTCCGGATTGAAAATTCCATTTTCTTTGAAATACCAAAATGCATCTGCATCCAAAACTTCCGCCCATTTATAAGAGTAATATCCTGCCGAATAACCACCTTGAAAAATATGCGAAAAACTCGGACTCATCGCGGTTTCCGGATTTGAAGGATAAAGATTTGTGGCTTTGGTTTCTTCGCTTTCAAAGGTTTTTACATCGGTTACCGCTTCCGGTTTGGTGTGATATGCCATATCCAATAATCCAAATCCTAGTTGTCTCAAGGTTTGATAGCCTTCCATAAAGTTTTTGGATTCATTGATTTTCTTGATTTTTTCATCGGATAGGACTTCGCCGGTTTTGTAATGCTGTGCAAACGTTTTTAAAAACTCGGGTTCGTAACAATAATTTTCAAGAAACTGAGAAGGAAGTTCCACAAAATCCCATTTTACAGAAGTTCCGGAGAGATTTGGATATTCGGTATTGGCGAGAATTCCGTGCAATGCGTGACCGAATTCATGAAATAAAGTGGTCACTTCATTGAAGGTGAGCAAACTTGGCGTATCTGAAGTTGGTTTTGTGAAATTGCACACCACAGAAATATGTGGCCTTGAATTTTCGCCGTCTTTTTTCCATTGGTTTTTATAGCTCGTCATCCAAGCGCCCGCACGTTTTCCTTTTCTCGGATGATAATCGGTGTA
>JAFAGO010000027.1 GCA_023422635.1 Bacteroidota bacterium | reverse complement strand
AATTGTTTTTTTATTACTTTTTTTTTTTTTTTTTTTTTTTTCTGCCAAAATTTCAGTCGATGAGAATAAAATCTGCCATTTTTAATCTCCAAACCGAAAACTTAAAACCAAAACCGAATTGGCATATTGTTGGAGAAAAACAATCCAGAATTAAACAAAATAATACATATAATTATGTCAGTAAATTTTAAACCATTAGCAGATAGAGTTTTAGTAGAACCAGCACCTGCAGAAACCAAAACCGCTTCAGGAATTATTATTCCAGATACCGCAAAAGAAAAACCTCAAGAAGGAACTGTTGTAGCAGTTGGTCCTGGTAAAAAAGACGAACCGCTTACAGTACAAGTAGGAGATAAAGTACTTTATGGTAAATACTCCGGAACTGAATTGAAATTGGATGGGAAAGATTATCTGATTGTTAAAGAAGGAGATCTTTTAGGAATTCTTGGTTAATACTATTGATACTAAAATTTAAAAACAAATCGCTAAAAGCAAAAAAAAGTTATGGCAAAAGAAATAAAATTTGATATTGAATCAAGAGATGCATTAAAAAGAGGTGTTGATGCCTTGGCAAATGCAGTAAAAGTAACATTAGGTCCAAAAGGTAGAAATGTGGTTATCGAAAAATCTTTCGGTGCTCCACACGTAACTAAAGATGGGGTTTCTGTTGCAAAAGAAATCGAACTTGAAGATAAAGTAGAAAATATGGGAGCGCAAATGGTAAAAGAAGTGGCTTCCAAAACCAATGATATTGCCGGTGACGGTACTACAACTGCAACTGTTTTGGCTCAAGCAATCGTTCGCGAAGGTTTGAAAAACGTAGCAGCTGGTGCAAATCCAATGGATTTGAAAAGAGGGATCGATAAAGCAGTGGTTAAAGTGGTTGAAAACTTAAAATCACAATCCAAAGAAGTGGGTGATTCTAACGAAATGATCAAGCAAGTAGCTTCTGTTTCTGCAAATAACGACGAAACTATCGGTTCTCTTATCGCTGAAGCATTTTCAAAAGTAGGAAACGAGGGTGTTATTACTGTTGAAGAAGCAAAAGGAATTGATACTACTGTTGATGTAGTGGAAGGTATGCAATTCGATAGAGGTTTTCAATCTCCATATTTCGTGACCAATCCAGAAAAAATGGTTGCAGAATTGGATAATCCATATATTCTTTTGGTGGAGAAAAAAATCTCTTCTATGAAAGAATTATTGCCTGTTCTTGAACCTGTTGCTCAAGGTGGAAAATCGTTAATCATCATCTCTGAAGAAGTTGAAGGAGAAGCTTTGGCTACTTTAGTGGTGAACAAATTAAGAGGTTCATTAAAAATTGCTGCTGTAAAAGCTCCAGGATTTGGGGATAGAAGAAAAGCAATGTTAGAAGATATCGCAATCCTTACTGGTGGAACCGTTATTTCTGAAGAAAGAGGTTTCACTATGGAAAATGTAACTCTTGAACAATTAGGAACTGCTGAAAAAGTAGTTATCGATAAAGACAATACCACAATTGTAAACGGAGGTGGTGATGAAGCGCAAATTAAAGGTAGAGTAAACCAAATTAAAGCGCAAATTGAAACCACAACTTCTGATTACGATAAAGAAAAACTTCAAGAAAGATTAGCCAAATTGGCAGGTGGAGTAGCAGTACTTTACGTAGGAGCTGCTTCTGAAGTTGAAATGAAAGAGAAAAAAGACCGTGTTGATGATGCGCTTCACGCAACAAGAGCTGCAGTTGAAGAAGGTATCGTTGCAGGTGGTGGTGTTGCTTTGGTAAGAGCAATCTCTTCTTTGAACGATTTCCAAGGTGAAAATATTGATGAAGAAACAGGAATTAAAATTGTTAAAAGAGCAATTGAAGAACCACTTCGTCAAATTGTAGCGAATGCAGGTGGAGAAGGTTCCGTGATTGTAGCGAAAGTTGCAGAAGGTAAAGATGACTATGGTTACAACGCGAAAAACGATCAATATGTAAATATGTTGGATGCCGGAATTATCGATCCAACTAAAGTTACAAGAGTTGCTTTAGAAAACGCTGCATCTGTGGCAGGAATGTTGCTTACTACAGAATGTGTAATTACAGAAGTTCCAAAAGACGAACCAGCAATGCCAATGGGCGGCGGTGGAATGCCAGGAATGATGTAATTTAGTTAAACAAATATTTCTAGAATCCGATCATTTTTTATGGTCGGATTTTTTATTTTATTCGTAATGCTGAAATATTCCAAAGTCGGTGGGCGTCCAAAGTGCCGCTTTTTGTCCGGCAGCTTTTAACCCATTATTTGCCCAAGTATTACACGTATCCATAAAATTATAACTTCCTTTCGCTTCGTAAAAAGCATCGTTATTTCCGTATAAAGCGTCAGTGGGAATATTGATTATTTTTCCTTGTGCATCACGATCGAATTTTGAATTGATGAAGGTAACCAATCGTTCATATTGTTTTTGCGTAATCGGAATTTTTACGCAATCTTTTCCAGGAGACATCTTGTCGTAAAACGTAACATGCATTGCGGAATCGCTTAGCCAGAACGCTGCTTTAAAAGCGGTTGATGGTTTCAGTTCTGCCCACGTTGGTGTGTCCAAATAAAATCCTTTATCGCCCCAACCAATACCTGCAAATTGGTAGTTGCTGCGTTTAGAACGAGTATTGCTAAATGGAATTTCTTTCGACCAATCGAATTCACTATTTTTTATTGGAACTACCAAATCTGTATGCACGCCATTGGTTAAAATGTAAATATCAACCGTTTTTGGATCGGCAGTTTGCTCGGCCTTAACCGGAATAAATGGAATGAAATAACCACAAAAAACATACAATAAAACAAGCCCGAAGATGACATAGATGGATCGCAATCCGTATTTTAGAATATTTTTCATTTGGTTTTTTATTTGATGGTTGTAAATGTAGCAAATGTCGATTATTTGTGCAGGTACAATGTAGTATTAATGAATTAATTGTTAACTTTTCAATGTTAGCTTTTTGTTTTCGTGTAAATCTTCTATTTTTAATAGAAACAATTTCAACTGAATGCAAAAAAGATCAAAATCACAAAAAAAGTTTACAATTCGAGTAAAAACAGCGCCGAAAAGAGTTCAGAAAAAACACTAATTCTTGAGAAGAAAAATTCTCGTTTGAAATGTTTAGTGGGAGTTTGACTGCTTTTTTCCCGTTGGAAACGCTGAAACGTGAAACTTTCAAATCTTACTGCAAAGTATAATGCGCAAAGGCCTCTTCTAAATTGTTGAATTTCCCTTTGAAATCATCAATGGCACAGTCTTGCATAATTTTACCTTTATGAATAAGGATCACGCGGGAGCATAATGCCTCAACTTCTTGCATGATGTGGGTGGATAAAATCACGGTTTTTTCTTTTCCAATTTCTCGAATTACATTCCGGATTTCTAATATTTGGTTCGGGTCTAAACCATTGGTGGGTTCGTCTAATATAAGAAGATCGGGTTGATGTAAAATGGCTTGAGCTAGACCTACACGTTGTTTGTATCCTTTTGATAACTGACTTATTTTCTTCGATTTTTCGGGTGTAATTCCTACTAAATCAATGATATTTTCAATATTCGTTTTGGAAACTTGATGTAAATCTGCTACAAAATCCAGATATTCTTTAACATACATCTCGTTGTACAATGGATTGTTTTCCGGTAGAAATCCAATTTTTTTCTTTGATTCAATTGGATGCTCGGTAATGTTTTTCTGATTAAAAATAATTTCGCCCTCATCGATATGGATTGCACCGGTGATCGATTTCATTAAAGTTGATTTACCCGCACCGTTTGGACCTAAAAGACCGATGATTTCATTATTTTCAATACTGATATTAATATGGTCTAACGCTGTTTGTTCTCCGAATTTTTTCGTCAAATCAATGATT
The DNA here is from genome assembly GCA_023422635.1 of Bacteroidota bacterium. Lineage (GTDB taxonomy): Bacteria > Bacteroidota > Bacteroidia > Flavobacteriales > Weeksellaceae > JAFAGO01. The sequence continues at coordinate 54,545 of JAFAGO010000027.1, read as the reverse complement.
TCTAAAGGCATGCTTTGCAATTTTGTACAAATGTAAAATAAAATAGAGAAAAGCGTCTTTAGATTCTACTATTTATAAGATGCAAAGCAAATCTCCGTTATAAATTTCCTTCATTTTTCATTTTCGAACTATTTTGTAGAATCTTGCAAAATTGACCACCTGAATCCTGCCAAATTGATCAGTTGAATCCTGAGTAAATTGAGCAGGATATTCCTGCGAAATTGACCACCTGGAAAAAGTTGGAAACGTGTCTTAGAGATAACTTCGCAAAAGAAGCGAGTTATGGCAAACAAAAGGTTAGACATGTTACATTTAAAAACAATTATTACGACTCTACACTTCTGGTGTAAGCAAGCTGCAGATCAGCAAACAATTAGGTGTTCCCATAATTAAATCTAATCTTTTTTTGAAAAATTCTCCTTAAGATTTCAATTCTCCATGTCCACTTTTTGCTGACGATTTACAGACACAATTCTGAAATTGTCAATGACCTATTTGTGGAAGAACTTTCAAAATTCAGCTTTAATAATGGTGTGGCAAAAATATTGAAAGCAATATTTGTACAAAATTTTTCAATTGTATCAAATAGCGTTGATGATGAACGTAAAATGCTTCAAAATAAGCTTATTGGAATAGAGCGAAGAATTGAAAAAGATCGCGATATGTTCATTGAAGATAAATTGGATGAAGAGGATTTTAGAAGTATCAAAAACAAATACAAAACTGAAATAGAAAATCTTAAGGCTAAGTTAAATGCATTAAGGAGTTCAACCGAAAATAATAATTTTGAACAAAGGATAAATCAAGCACTTGATTCCATTACCAATATTTCTGAAAGATATAAGAATGCGAATACGATAGATAAAAGGGCCATTGTTGGTTTGATATATCCTGAAAAGTTAATCTTTGACGGAGAGAATTTTCAAACCACAAAAATCAATAGTTTTGCTAATAGTATCTTTTTGATTAAGAAGGAGTTAGGTAATAAAAAAACCGACAAAGAAGTGAATTATCTTCAAATGTCGGTCTTGTGACCTCGACAGGATTCAAACCTGTAACCTTCTGAGCCGTAATCAGATGCGCTATTCAGTTGCGCCACGAGGCCGTTTTTAGGTTTGCAAATATAGCACAAATTTCTTTTCTTTGAAAGATGAAAGCACATTTTTTTTATTTTTTTCTGTTATTTTTTACTTTTTCTTGTAAAAAAGAGAGCACTGATACCAATTCAAAATTTGTTTCTATTTCGGATCGTATTCAGTATCAGGAAGATGCGAAGTATTTAATTTTGAAATCTGGAAAATTCAAATATCAAATTTCTAAAGAAAAACTTCCATTAAAAAAAATAATGTTGCTCAATTCTAGTCTTACTGGCTACATTTTGGAGTTAGAAAAAGAGAACGTAATCACAGGAATCTCTAGTCCAGAATATATTTATTCTCCAAAAATTCATCAATTAGTAAAAGAGTGTACCATTCAAAATGTAGGTAACGAAACCAAATATGATGTTGAAAAAATTCTTCAATTAAAACCCGATGCGGTTTTTACCAATTACATCCAAAGCTTCGAAAACACATATGAACTTTTAAAACAAAACGGAGTTGAAGTCATTTTCATTGATGAATATTTAGAATCTGAACCGTTAAAAAAATCAGCGGTTATAAAAGCGTTTGGATTATTATTAGGTGCAGAACGTAAAGCAGATGAAATTTACTCCAACGTTGAAAAAAATTACCTTCAATTGAAAACTTCTGCAGAAAAAGCCAAAAATCAACCGGTAGTACTTACCAACGAAATGTACGGGAACCAATGGTTTTTACCGGGCGGAAAAACATTTACCGCAAATTATTTTAAAGATGCCAATGCAAATTATTTGTTGAAAGACAATCAAGAAGATCGAAGTATTCCTTTGTCTTTCGAGGAAGTTTTTATTAAAGCGAAAGATGCTCAATATTGGGTGAATTTGTCGGATTATTCAAACCGAAAGCAACTTCTTCAGATTAATCCCAATTATGCAAAAATGAAGGTGTATCAAAGTGGCAAGTTGTATTCGCTTCATGGTAGAACCAACGGAACAGGGAACGATGCTTTCGAAAGAGGCGCTGTAAGAGCCGATTTGGTACTGAAAGATTACATCAAAATATTTCATCCTGAACTTTTTAGCGGCGAACCCTTTACCTATATCAAAGAAATTCCGTGAGGAAAACGTCAAAACCTTTATCTTTGCAGCGGTAAACATTGCGCTATCATTTAAAATCGCAGCAACATTTTATGTGGAAAAAGATTAAGAAATTAGTATATATCCTTATTTTAGCAAATATTCTGTTTGTATTTTGGTGTAAATTTTTCAATCCTCCAATAACGTTCACCCAATTAGGTGGTTTGTTGGAATACGGAAAGCTCGATCGCGATTACATTTCTTACGACGAAATGGGCGACAATATTAAAAAAGCAGTAATTGCAGCAGAAGATCAGAAGTTCTTTAACCACAATGGGTTTGATTATGATGCAATTGAAAAAGCCATCGATCATAACCAAAAAGGGAAAAAAATTCGTGGAGGAAGTACCATTTCTCAGCAAACGGCTAAAAATGTTTTTCTTTGGCAAGGCAGAAGTTGGTTGAGAAAAGGTCTTGAAGCAGCCTACACCTTCGCAATTGAAACGCTTTGGAGTAAAGATGTAATTTTGGAACGCTACCTTAATTCCATTGAAATGGGACAAGGAGTTTTTGGAGTGGAAGCAGCATCGCAATATTATTTTGGGAAGTCCGCGAAAGATCTTACCAGAAGCGAAGCCGCTTGGATTGCAGCTGTTTTACCAAACCCCAAAAAATACGATCCTAAGAATCCATCGGCGTATTTAAATAAAAAACACAATTGGATTTTGCGACAAATGAGAAACGTTGTGTTGCAATAAAAAAATGATTTTCGGAAAACGACATAAAAGTTTTAGCTCTGTACTGAAGAAATATTTTTCCTTCAGAAACGAAACCGCATCTTTTGTACCTTTGGCGGAATTTCTTACCAGCATCCGCAATGAGGATTTTAATGTCGTGCTTTCTTATCTAAAAGAATTTCCAGACATTACCGAAAATTTAAGTCATTACTTTCACGCACTATTTATCGATAAATCGTTTACGCTCTCTTTTACGGAAGCCAATATTTTGTCGGAAAATGCTTTTGTTCCTGAATTTCGCAAAAGACTACTGAACAAAATTCTTCCACCTGTAGAAAATGAAAATTCCGTTTGGTATATTATTGAAAATGTTTCGGTAAGACCAAAATCTGATCTTGAATTTCTACGAAATATTCATGAAGAAGATTTGGATGAATTTTTCAGGATGATGCAAATCGATCGCTTCATCCAACGTCCAAAAGTCAAAAGAGAACTTGTATATTCCATGAACGTTCTTATTTGGAGAGCAACAGGAAATGCAATGGAAGCAGAAATTGCAGAAATGGTTCCGGAATATAAAAACTTCGATAACCCGTTTCTTGCGCTTCAAAATGAAATCGAACTCGTGCATAATGCCTTGGAGAAAGATGAAAAATTTACTCTAAACTCCAAAGATGAACATTACAAACAGATAAAAATCTACTTAACACAATGTCTTGAATTTGTTGATAAGGCATTTAAAAATTCATACAAATACGGGATTTCAAGCAAAATCAATCAAGCTTTAATGAAAATGCGCCAACAATTGGAGCGTATTTCAGATATTTCTTGGCTGTTGGTTATCGATTCCAAAGAGGACGAGCTTATAAAATCCAAACAATTGGTATACAATATTTTAGATTACCGTTCACACAAAAATAATCTGAAAGAACTTTTCGATGACAGCACGTTGTTGATGTCGCACTTGATTACGAATCACACCGCCGAAACGGGCAAGCATTATATTACTTCGACCTATAAAGATTATATGAAAATGTTTTGGAAAGCCGTGGGAGGTGGAGTAATTGTCGGTGCATTATGCGTGCTAAAAATGCTTTATGGTTATCTTAATGGCAGTGAATTTTTCCACGCGATTATGTATGCATTCAATTATGCGATGGGATTTGTAATGATTTATCTGATGAATTTTACCCTCGCAACGAAACAACCAGCGATGACTGCAGCTGCAATGGCGAAGGCGATTTCCGATGAAGATAGCAGCAAGCGAAATTACACGGAATTTGCACATTTGGTTTCACGCTTGGTTCGAAGTCAGTTTATTGCATTTATCGGAAATGTTTTGTTATCCTTTCCGGTGGCGTTGGCGATTATTTATGGTTTAGATGTGTTGCTTAACACCAATATGGCGACCGCGAAAGCCGATACCTTGCTTAAAGATTTAAATCCGTTTGAATCTAAAGCGATTCTTCATGCTTGCATAGCGGGATTTTTCCTGTTTCTTTCGGGAATCATTGCGGGAAATATTGGGAATAATTCGGTGTACTATAAAATTCCGACAAGACTTGCGAAAAATGCTTTTTTAACCAGACTTTTCGGTAAAAAATCAGCTTTTAGAATATCGAAATATTACGCCAGAAATTGGTCAGGAATTGTAAGTAACGCGTGGTTTGGGGTGTTTTTAGGTGCAACAGGACCAATTGGAAAATTCCTAGGTTTGGATTTGGATATTCGGCACATTACTTTCGCTGCAGGAAATTTAGCATTGGGTTTATACGGAAAAGATTTTTCTGTAACTTCTTCCGTATTTATCATCTGTTTTATCACCGTATTTATTATCGGGTTTTTCAACTTTGTGGTAAGTTTCGGATTGTCGATGTTTTTGGCGTTTCGATCTAGGAAAATTCACTTTGAAGATGTTACAAAAATTTTGAGCGAAATCTTCAGGTATTTTCTCCGCAATCCTTTGAAATTTTTCTTCCCAATTCGTTCGTTTATGGATTCTTCGGCGAAAAGAAATCAAAATAAATAGATTAATAAAAAGCTTGTAAATCCTTACAAAATCATTAAATCTAGAAATTTTTCGCTTCCAAATTCATCCTTAAATTTTTGAAGGAAAAAGCTTTTACGCATCCTGAAATCGTTTTTCAGTAAAGGCGAATCAATTTTAATAATCAAAACTTTTTCTTTTAAATCCACACTTTTAATCTCGTTGAAAAGGCTTTCGTCTAGATAATTTTCAAGATAATCGCGTACATCCCAAGCCAAAAGTTTGTGCTCGAAACCATAGATTTTCGCGAACGATTGTACCAATTCTGAACTTTTAAATTCTCGTTTTTTTTTCTTCAAAGCCAAAATGTGTTTAATTTAAATTTCAAAAATTTTACTTTCTTCGTCAATCCGTTTTACTACGCTTTCTGTGCGCTGTTTATGCGTGTCGGTAATAAATATTTGTCCGAAATTTTCTTTATTCACCAATTCAATTAATTGCGAAACCCGCGTGTCGTCCAACTTATCGAAAATATCGTCTAGAAGCAAGATGGGCGATTTTCCCGTTCTGGTTTTAATGCGGTTTATTTGTGCGAGCTTTAATGCAATTAAAAAGGATTTTTGTTGGCCTTGAGATCCTATTTTTTTTATTAAAGAATCATTCATTTCAAATATCAAATCATCTTTATGAATTCCTTTGGAAGTATAAGTTAACTGTCGATCTTTATCGAGGTTTGTTTTTAATAAATGTAAAAGTTGATCTTCCTTTAAATGAGATTGGTAAGTAATGGTTATTTTTTCTTTTGCTCCCGAAATAATCTCGTAATAATGTTGTACAATCGGACTTAATTTTTCTACGAAATCTTTTCTTTTTTCAAAAATTTTTGTTCCGAATTTGGAAATCGGTTCGCTGTAAATTTCCAAGGAATCCAAATCGAAAGTTCTGTTTTTAGCAAAATATTTTAAAAGTGCATTTCGTTGTTGAATGGTTTTTTGATACTGAATTAAATCAAAAAGATATTCGGAATCGGTTTGAGAAATCATGGCATCCAAAAATCTTCTGCGGCTGTCTCCCGAATCCGAAATCAAGTTGGAATCGTACGGAGAAATCATTACACTTGGCAGAAAGCCAATATGATCCGCCATTCGATCGTACGTTTTTTCGTTCTTCTTAATGAGTTTTTTAGCTTCTTTGGGTTGTTGAATTTTTATGATATCGGTTTTTTCATCGCCTTCAATTTCTGCTTCGATGGTAAAAAAATCTCCACCATTTTTAATATTAAAGATATCGGAATTTCCTAAAAAACTTTTGCCTACCGAAATGTAATGCAGCGCATCTAAAATATTGGTTTTTCCCACGCCATTGTTGCCCACAAAGCAATTGATTTGCGGTGAAAAATCGAATCTCTGTTCGGTATGATTTTTAAAATTAAGCAGCGTAAGTTTTCGGATAATCATTTGTCAAAAATACTTCAATAAAATCAGAAACAAAAACGGAAGTCCGCTGCACGTTTCTATCCCAAAGGAAAAGTAGGCGTCGCTTTTATTTGTTGACGAAAAATAAATTAAAACAAAACTAATGCAGGTAGCGCAATAGAACGCAATAGCTGCGGTTGAATCGAGATAATAAATTGAAAAAACACACGAGAGCGTAATTAAAATGTAACTGAGATATTTGGTGTTTTGAACGCCAATTAATTTCGGAAAAGTAATAATGGAATCGCTTTTCATGTCCCGAATATCGAAAGGTAAAACCAATGCTGTCACCAATAAAAAAGTAATGATGAAAATGGGAATTTTTAATTCGTGGAAACTCAACCAAGAATTCATTAAAGCCCAAACAAAACCCACATAAAATACTTTTACCAAAGGAATTTTTCGAATAAATTTTTCAAGGAAAAAACTGTTGTATAACAGTCCAAGAATAACAATAATTCCCCATCTGTACAACCTCGATAGGTGATGATTGTGAATAATGAAAAACACGCAAACAATACCTGCTAAAGCATTCAGGATTAAAATTCGAAAAAAGTATTTTGAATGCTGGTATTTTGTATACAAATAGCCGCAGAAATACGTGGTGAAAATTAGCGCAACGGTCGGAAAACGGAATGCATTTTGTTTATTCAGGAAAAATACGGCCAATAAAGTTCCCATCAAGGAGACATAAATTTGGCTGTCGACAATTGTTTTTTTTAGTATCTTTAAAACTGGCATTCTTAGAGCTTTATGTGGCTTTTAAACCTAAAAGCGCTGCACAAAAGTAGTGAATTTGCACGTTGTAAAATCAGATACATTTTTGTGTTTTGAAAGTAAAAAATATTTTATGAAGAAAATTTTATCAATCCTCGCGATCACGATTTTCGTTGCATTTTGCTCGACTTTGTTTGGTCAAAATTATTACGATCAGCAATGGAAATTAGTTACTCAAAATGTGAAGGAAGGAAAATATAAGTCCAATCTTCCCCTAATTCAAGAAATTCAGAAACAAGCCATGAAAGATAAAAATGCAGTACAACTCATCAAATCGCTAAAAGCAGAAATTAGTATTGCGCTAGAAACGGAAGATGATACCCAAAATGATGCTACTTCCCAAGCTTTCGCCAAAATTCAAAATGTAGAAAAAGAATTGAAAGGAAATGATTTGTTGCTTTTTCAAGTCTTGAAATCCGAGTTTTTTATGGATTATTACAACCAAGAATCTTGGGAAATTAACCAAAGAACTGGATTGTTAAATTCCGATATTTCTAAAATTGAAACTTGGACGAAGCTGGATTTCAAAGATTATTTGGAAAAACATTTCGAAGAATTAGATAAAAAATCAGCAGAATTAAAATTAATTCCATTAAAACATTACAAAGATATTTTCGATCAAAATCAGGATTTGGATTATTTTCCTACTCTTTTGGATTGGTATTTAAATGGAAAAAATGATTTTTTGGAAGATGAAGATCTTTTCACACCTAATGAATTGAAAGCCAATCATCCGAAAATTATTTCCAATTATGATGCATTAATTCAAGCCAATACCGGAAATCCGAAATTGTATTTTTCTCAGGAAAAAATCAATTATAATTGTTCGTTTTCCAACTGCAAAGATCAGGTTGAGCAGCTACAGAAATTAGTAGAAAATTCTAATGTTGATGGAGATTATAAAGTCAAAATTATAGCGGACATAATGAGTCTTCTTCAGGAAAAACGAGAGAATTTAAAAGCGTTGACTTGGGCAGAAAAAGCACATCAAATCTATCCCAAATCGGAATTTCAAAATAATGTTTCCAATATTGAAAATACCATAAAAAGTTCCAGCTTAGTTTTGCATTACGAAACGCAAACGCAAAGCAACAAGCCGATTCATTTGGTAGCAGAACATAAGAACGTGGATCAGTTTTCAATTAATATTTACGAAGTAAAAAGTGATATCAAAGGTTTTGTGAATTATTTGGGAGATCAATGGAAATATAAATTTTCTTCCGTCAAAAAATCTTTGGTGAGGAAAGATCAGTTCAGTATTCAAAATCCTTTGGATTATAAAACATATAAAACTTCCGTAGAAATGAAACCGCTTCCTGCTGGAATTTATATGGCAGAATATGTGGTGAAAGGAGAAATTCAGGATACGTTTCATTTCATCGTTTCGGATAGAAAAGCTGTTTTTCAAGTTAAAAATAATGACGGAAAAGGTGATGTGACGTTTACAATTACAGATTCCGAAACAGGAAAAACAGTCAAAAATTCTTCTTTAGAAATATTTGAATACAATCGCAATTCTGGAATTTTGAATCAAACCATTTCGCCAAATTCGAAAGGTGTTTTCAGTTTTCCAACGGATGATAAGAATTCCTATTACCGAAATTATTTAATTAAAATAGAAGAAAATCAATACACTTTATTTGAAACTTCGGGAAGAGATTACTACAGAGATAATAGTCCGAAAAAAGATGTTCGTCAAGTTCAAATATTTTTGGATCGAGGAATTTACAGACCTGGGCAAATCGTTTATTTTAAAGTCATCAATACCATTTTAAAAGGAGAAAAAGAAGCTGTAAATTCTGGAATTTCTCAAGAAATAAAATTGATAGATGCCAATGCTGAAGAAATTTCCAAACAAAAATTTACGACCAATGATTTTGGTTCTTATCATGGAAGTTTTACGCTGCCTTCCGGAAAATTGAATGGAAATTTTGCACTTCAAATTCAAGATGGAAGCCAAAACGGATACAAAAATTTTAAGGTTGAAGAATACAAAAGACCAAAATTTGAAGTGAGTTTCGATCCTGTAGAAGGGGAATATAAATACGGACAAACCATTGCTGTAAAAGGAAAAGCGATGATGTTTTCTGGTGTTGCTTTAAGTGATGCAACCGTAAATTATGAAATTAAAAAGAAAAACATTCGCTGGAAATATTTCTGGTGGTATCCACAAAATGATGACAACGAAAATTCAATTCTTGGAAGCGTTACGACCAACGAAAAAGGTGAATTTACGATTGATGTAAAATTAGAAAAAGACGAGTCTTTAGAAGGAATTCAGATTGATAATTATGAAATAAACGCTTCCGTTACGGATATTAATGGTGAAACACAATCCGATGAAACGAATATTCGCGTCGCTTCCGTTTCGCACTATATTAAAGTTGATGATGTTTCGGACGCTTTTTCGGATGAAAATATCAAGCTCAATGTTGAAATAAAAAATTACAACGATCAAAATTTAGCAAAATCCTACACGGCAAAATTGTCTAAACTGGAAGTTCCGAATCGTATTTTTAGAGATAATTTTGAAAATCAAATTCAAGATTTACCTCAAATTTCAAAAACAGAATTCGAGCAAAAATTTCCGCACGATAAGTTTGATAAAAACGATGACGTGAAAAATTGGAAAGTTTCTTCTGTTATTTTGAATGAAGTTAAGAATACTGTCATTCAGAACGCAGCGAAGAGAAGTGAAGAATCTACAGATACTTCCAACACCCAACTTCCAACATCCAACTTAGACCTCGGAAAACTTTCACCAGGAAAATACAAGCTGGAACTTTTCAATATTGAAGGAAAAGACACCATAAAAACTGAACAATATTTTGATGTTTGGAGCAAAGCAAAACTGGAAGGAAATCAACCATTTTTAACTGTTGTTTCTAAAAATGATCAACTAAAAAGAGGTGAAAAAGCCAAAGTATATGTGTATTCTGCCGTTCCAAATGCGCAAGTTCGCATCTATTTTCAAAATGGAAATGGGAAAACGGAAACTTCAGAACACAGCTTAAAAAATGGCGTTTTAGAATATGAATGTACAGCGCCTTCCGATCCTAAAATTTCAATGATTCAGTTGCAATTTGCGTTGGTTGCATTTAATGATATTCAAACACAAACGGTGAATATTGGTTTGGAAGATTCAGTAAAACCATTGAAAATCGAAACCATTACGTTTCGAGATAAATTGCAACCCGGACAAAAAGAAAAATGGACCGTAAAAATTTCGGGTGAAAATAAAGAGGCGATTAACGCTGAGTTGTTGGCCAATATGTACGATATGTCTTTGGATCAGTTTGCTTCCAATTCATATTATTGGCGAAAACTCTATTCAGTTCCAAGTTATTTTACCAATTATGCGATTCGAGAAAATTTAGCACAAGAACATTATAGTCAAAGATTGAAATATTTACAAGGGAAAAATATTACCATTCCTTCTTTTAATTGGTTTGATATTGGACTGGTGATGGAGCATAAATATAAAGTAGCAATTCGGGGATACGCTTCAAGCGCTTATAATAAATCAAATAGAAGTCAAGAAATAGATGAAGTTGTGGTGACTGCAATGGGAGTTAAGCGGGAAAAAATGGAAGTTTCTGCGTCAGTTGAAGTTGCTGATAACGTAGTACCAGAACCTGCAAAAGCTCCGAAAGTTGATACTGCTCCAGAAGATTTAAGCAATATAAAAGTCCGAGAAAACTTAAACGAAACCGCATTTTTCTATCCCAATTTATTAACGGATAAAGAAGGAAATGTCTCTTTTGAATTTACTTCTCCAGAAGCATTAACCAAATGGAAAGTCTTATTTTTAGGACACACCAAAGATGCAAAATCCGCAACTTTGCAGAAAGAAGTGGTTACACAAAAAGAATTTTCGATTACACCAAACTATCCAAGATTCTTGCGTGAAGGGGATGAATTGGTAATTCAATCGAAACTTTCATCTTTATTAAATCAGAAATTGACAGGATCAGCGCAACTACAAATATTAGATGCTGCTACCAACGAAGATATTTCTGAAAAATTTGGATTGAGTAATATTACGCAAGTTGCCGGTTACAACATCAATCAAGCTTTTAGTTTGAATGAAAACGGAAACGATGTGCTTTCTTGGAAACTGAAAACTCCAAACAACGTTTCAGCAATCGTTGTGAAAATTGTTGCAAAAGCTGGAAATTATTCGGATGGTGAACAAAAAGCGATTCCGATTTTACCAAACAGAATGCTGGTGACAGATGCGCTTCCGATTTTCGTGAAGGAAGGTCAAACCAAAACGTTCACTTTAGACGCTTTGAAAAGCGCCAATTCTAGAACGCTTTCAAATGTTTCCAATACGTTAGAACTCACTACGAATCCGATTTGGGAGATTTTATTTGCGCTTCCGAGCTTGAAAGACGACACGAATCTTTCTGCGGATGTGGTTTTCAATAAATGGTTTGCGGATGTTTTGGCTTCGGAAATTTTTAAAGCAAATCCAAGAATGAAAGCGGTCTTCGATGAGTATCAATCCAAAGGTTTATTAGTTTCAAATCTTGAGAAAAATCAAGAACTGAAACAACTTTTACTCGATGAAACACCTTGGGTTTTAGAATCGAAAAACGAAACCGAACAAATGGCGAAATTGGCGAGGTTATTTGATGCCAATACTATGCGAAATTCTATCAATCAAGATTGGTCAGAGTTAATGAAATTGCAGAATGCAGATGGTGGATTTAGTTGGTATGCTGGATATCCAAGTTCGTATTACAACTCTCTGTACATTCTTAAAAATTTAGGAAAAATTAATGAGTGGTTGAAAGGAAATCTTTCTGATTATCAATCTGAAGATCAAAAATTGATGGTGAAAAAACTCATTGATTATGTTGATTCTGAGGTGGGAAGATATTACGAACCGAAAAAGGAAAATGTGTGGAGCAATTACGCTTTGGATTATTTGGATACGCGTCATTATTGGGAAAAAACCTATCCGTTAAAAGGAAAAGGAGCAACAATGAAATCGCTAATTATTTCTAAAGCGAAGAAAGCCGATATCAATGATTTCACGTTTTTTGGATTGCATAGAGCAGCAATGCTTTTTGATGAATACGGATTGAAAGATGTTTCCAAAAAACTGCTAACGTATTTAAAAGAAACGTCTACAAACACAGAAACGCAAGGGATTTATTGGAAGAAAAACTTGAACGATTGGGGTTGGTATTCTTCCAAAACAGTGAATCACGCTGGTGCTTTGGAAGCTTTTGAAAAATTAACTCCAGCCGACGAAAATTTTATAGAAGAATTAAAAATTTGGCTTGTTACACAAAAAGAAGTTAACAATTGGGGAACTTCAAGAAGTACAGCGGAAGTTATTTTCACAATTTTAAATGCTGGAAAATCTTGGACAACTCCAGCTTCAGATATTGCGGAAATTTCTTGGGGAGGAAAAGTTTTGGCTCCGCAAATGCAGGCTACTGGTTATGTGAAGCAATCCATTAATTCTGGTGTTGTAGATAAAAATCTTTCGACAGTTACCATTAAAAAAGATAGTCCAGGAATTGTGCAAGGTGGATTGTTCTGGCAGTATTACGAAGATTTGGATAAAATAAAATCTTCTGAAACCTACATTTCCATCACGAAAGAATTGTACAAAAAAATTAAAACCGAAAATGGAGAACAGCTTCAAAAAATTTCTGCAGAAACACCATTAAAAGTGGGCGATAAAGTAACCGTTCGTATGATTTTGAACACCGATAGAAATATGGAATTCATTCATTTGAAAGATATGCGTGCTGCAGGTTTTGAACCTGTGGATGTAATCTCAAGTTATCAATGGAAAAATAATTTGGGATATTATCAATCCACAAAAGATGCTTCTACAAATTTTTATATTCAATATATGCCGAAAGGAAAATATGTTTTCGAATACGATTATTTGTGTAATGCGGCCGGAAATTTCAGTAATGGAATTACAAGTTTGCAAAATTATTACGCACCACAAATGAATGCGCACACGCAAGGAACGAAAGTTTTTATTTCGGAGAAATAAGTTTAAAAATAGGTGAATTTTTCAGCGGCGGCCAAAGGCCGCCGCTGAAATTTATGAGTCAAATAAAATTTTTCAATTTCAGCGCGAATTCCTTTATATTTGTTTTTTTTCAAATTGAATATGGAAAATATTTTTGATGCTGCAACGGTTCAGAATTATATTTTGCGAATCAACCAGCTGACACCAACAACCGAAAGAAAATGGGGGGAAATGTCTGTCGATCAAATGTTAGCGTATTGCAACGTTTCTTATGAGATGATTTATCAGCCCGAGAAACTTCGTAAACCGGGAGGAATCGCTAAATGGATGCTCAAGAATTTTGTAAAGAAAAAAGTAGTGAACGATATTCCTTACAAAGCGAATATTCCCACTGCTCCACAGTTTATTGTTGAGGGCGATCGCGATTTTGAAGTCGAAAAGAAACGTTTGATTGGTTATCTTCAAAAAACGCAAAATCTTGGTGAACAAGCTTTCGATGGTAAAGAAAGTTTTTCTTTCGGTAAGCTTTCGGCGCATGAATGGAATAATATGCTCGCCAAACATCTGAATCATCATCTCCAGCAATTTGGAGTTTGAACCTAAGTTTACAAAAACAACATGATGAAAACACTTTTACTCTCTTTTACTTTGCTCTCGGGTTTCCTTTTCGCACAAATGCCCAATATCGCTAATGTGTGGTTGAATGGTGGTAAACCCTACATTGGCTCCATCGGTAATCAAAATGATAAAGAGGCACTTCAAATGCATTTTACAATGGCTGAACAAGATCAAAAAAATGATCAGGAGTATTTTATTTCTGGAATTTCTTCTGTTCAAAATGAACGTTCAAATTTCGAAGGAAAACTAAAAATCACCAAGTATAAAGATGGTAAAAAACGTGGAACCGTGTACGGTGAATACGAAATTGCAGAAGAACCAAATGGCGAACATTCGGGAGTTTTCAAAGGGAAATTTATTTATACATTCCATTGGAATAGGAAAACCGAAAAAATAGAAAATCAGTACATCGAATTTGTTGGAAGTTGGGCGAATTATAACGCTACACTTAACTACAAAACCAATTGGAAGAATTAATACTAAAGAGCATATGAAAATAGTAAGAATAATTTTAGCGGTAGTTTTAGGGATATTGGCAACAAGTATTGTCGTTGGATTGGTGCAGCAATTAGGGCATTATTTATATCCTCTTCCAGAAGGTGCCGATCCTAACAATCCCGAAGCGATTAAAGAGTATGTAGAAAACGCACCCTTTATGGCAATCTTTTTTGTTATTTTGTCGTATGCCGCCGCTGCTTTTGTGGGAGGTTTTGTGGCCACTTTTATCGCTGGAGATCGCAAGAAAATCTATGCAATCTGCATCGGAATTTTATTTCTTGCTACCTCAATTTATATGATGACGATTATCCCATCACCTATTTGGTTTTGGATTTTGGGAATATTATCTTGGAGTTTAGTTTTAGCAGGATGGAAATTGGCAACAATTACAATAAAAAACAATAAATAAATTTTTTAAAATATGGCAACTGTAAATGTATACCTTACGTTTGATGGTGAATGCGAAGCTGCATTTACTTTTTACCAAAATGTTTTTGGAGTAGAAATTCCCTTTTGGAGTAGATTTGGTGATATGCCAACTGCAGAAGGTGAAGCGGAAATTCCACAAGAATATAAAAATAGAATAATGCACGTTACGCTACCAATTTCCAGTGAAACAATATTGATGGGAAGCGACACAATGCCGGGAAAACATACATTGCAGAAAGGGAATAATTTTTCGCTTTCCTTAGATGTGAAATCTCGTGAGGAAGCTAAAAAGTATTTTGATGGACTTTCTGAAGGTGGAAAAATTACAATGCCTTTAGTAGATACATTTTGGGGCGCATATTTCGGAATGTGGGAAGATAAATTTGGCATTCAATGGATGGTAAATTTTGATGATCCCGAAAAAGTTCAGAAGCACTAATAATACGTTGTTCTTGACTCGTTAGAATACCATTTTACAGCTGCATGAGTGAAGAAGTTTTATATTTTTTTGGCTTGAGTAATTTCTTCGAAGCACTATTTATGTTTAGGTCTTGATCGTAGATATAGATTCATTTCTTACAACAAAATCAGCACATTTTCAAAGTTGAATATTTATTTTTAATATTTTAAATGCAGCTTTCCTAATAGGTTGATTTTGTTGCTGTTTTATCTTTTGTTGGTTAATAGTTGATTGATTTTCAATTGATTATTCCGCTTTTTGTAGATTTGTTTTGCCTCAAATTTCTTTCTATTTTTGTAAGAACAATTCGGACAATTCTTATTGGTTTTACTTTTGAATGTGTTCGGAATTTTTAATTTTCATCTAATTTTTTTTCGCCAATGTTTTTAGTCTTTGATACGGAAACCACTGGGTTACCTCAGAATTTTAATGCACCACTTTCCGATTCCAACAATTGGCCAAGAATGGTTCAAATTGCTTGGCAATTGCACGATGAGGATGGAACTTTATTAGAAAATCAAGATTATATCATCAAGCCAGAAGGGTACGATATCCCCTTTAGCTCCACAAAAATTCACGGGATTACCACCAAAATGGCGCAAGAAGAAGGGCGCGATTTAAAGGAAGTTCTTGAGGAATTTAAACAAGTGATGCAAAAAGCAAAATTTGGAGTTGGACAAAATGTAGAGTTCGATTACAATATTATTGGTGCCGAGTTTTTTAGAAAAGAAATTGAAAACGGACTTCAAGAATTGCCCAAATCCGATACCATGCATTTTGCTACGGAATTTTGTGCAATTCCTTCTGGAAAAGGTCGCTTTAAAGCGCCAAAATTGGAAGAAATTTATGAAAAGCTTTACGGTAAAAAGTTCGATGAAGCCCATAACGCAGCGGCCGATGTAAACGCAACGGCTCAGGTTTTTTTCGAACTCATTCGCCAAGATGTAATTTTACCCAAAGATTTAAATCTTCCTGATTCGTTTTCTGAATCTTTTAAACTTAAAAATCCAAATCCAATTCAACCTTTCGGAATTGTAATTCGCAGACAAGTTTCTGGTCATAAACAAAAGAAAAAAGCGGATTTCGGAAATCCTGAAGATATTGAAATTGGTTCCTATTTCAACTTTCATAATCACAGTATTTATTCGTCTTTGCAAGCCAGTTCAAGTTTGGCGGATTTGGTGAAGAAAGCGCTTTCGGAGCAGTTTCCAGCGGTAGGTTTAGTGGATTTGGGAAATATGATGGGCGCATTTAAATTCGTTGGTGAAGTGGAAAAAGCAAATTCCACAATTAAAAAAAACTACCAAGAATTTTTAGATAAAAAGAAAAGCGCTGAAGAAGAGGGTAAAACATTCGATGAGGTTGAACCAAGAAAGGAAGAATTGATCCCAATTATCGGTTGTGAATTTTACATCTCCGACCGTCCGGAACAGAAACAATTTACCAAAGACGATCCCGATAGAAGAACCAATGTTGTTGTTCTTGCCAAAAATCATAATGGCTACAAAAACTTAGTTAAACTCTCTAGTCTGGGCTTTTTGAATGGATTTTACTTTGGGGTTCCAAGGATTTCCAGAAAGATGATTGCCGAATATAAAGAAGATTTAATTGTGCTTACTGCAGGTACAAATGGCGATATTCCCAATACCATTTTGGAGTTTGGAGAACAAAAAGGGGAAGAGCTTTTTAAATGGTGGCACAATGAATTTGGAGACGATTTTTATGTTCAAATTCAAAATCACGAATTGGTTGATGAAGATCACGTAAACGAGGTTTTACTTGAATTTGCAGAGAAATATGGCGTAAAAGTTTTAGCTCAAAACGAAACTTTTTATACCGATCGTTCGGATGCCAATATTCAAGATATTTTGTATTGTATTAAAGATGGAGAAAAGCTCTCATCGCCCGTAGGAAAGGGTTTTGGTAAAAGAAGAGGTCTTCCTTCTCAAGAATATTATCTGAAATCTTCCGACGAACTTAAAAGGTCTTTCCGTAATTTTCCTGATGCATTTGAGGCATACGACGATTTTGTTAAAAAATTTCAATACTATCCCTTAAAACGAGATGTATTGCTTCCTGCTTTCGAAATTCCAGAACAATTCCATAGTAAAGAAGATGAACTTGATGGAGGAAAACGCGGTGAAAATGCCTATTTGCGTCACTTAACCTACGAAGGTGCAAAAGAACGTTATTCCGAAATTACCGACGAAATTCGTGAACGTTTGGACTTCGAACTCGAGATTATTGCAAAAACGGGGTATCCAGGATACTTTTTAATTGTTCAGGATTTCTGTAACGAATCTCGAAAAATGGGGGTTTGGGTTGGTCCAGGTCGAGGTTCTGCGGCAGGTTCCGCGGTTGCGTACTGTATCGGAATTACCAATGTGGACCCCATTAAATACGATTTACTTTTTGAGCGTTTCTTAAATCCAGAAAGGGTTTCGATGCCCGATATTGATATCGATTTTGATGATGAAGGTCGAGATAAAATCATTAAATGGGTAGTAGAAAAATACGGTAAAATGAATGTGGCACAGATTATCACCTATTCCGTTTTAGGAGGTAAATCTGCCATCAAAGATGCCGGAAGGGTTTTGGATCTTCCGATTCCCGATACCAACAATATCGCGAAGTTAATTCCATCAGTTCCAGGGATGAATATCGCAAAAGCATTTGCGAAAATCGATAAACTGGCACCTGAGGATAAAGTTCTAGTGGAAGAAATGAAGGCCATTTTAGAAAGTCCAAATGATGCTCGATATCCTGTACTTTCTTCTGCGCAAAAAATGGAAGGATGTATCCGGAATACTGGGATTCACGCTTGTGGAGTGATTATTACGCCAGAAGATATTTCGAACCTTGTCCCCATTACCACGGCTGCAAAAGATGCCGATATTTTAGTTTCTCAATTCGATAACTCTGTTGCGGAAAGTGCTGGACTTTTGAAAATGGACTTTCTTGGGCTTCGAACATTAACCATTATCAAACATGCTTTAAAGCTTATCAAAGATCGACATGGCGTTTCCATTAATCCAGATGAAATTCCGCTGGATGACGAAAATACCTATAAACTTTTTCAAGAAGGGCGAACCATTGGGATTTTCCAGTACGAAAGTGCCGGAATGCAAAAATACATGCGCGAATTAAAGCCAACTGTTTTTGCCGATCTTATTGCGATGAATGCTCTTTATCGACCAGGGCCAATCAAATATATTCCAAACTTTATTAATCGTAAACATGGTATCGAAGAAATTACCTACGATTTACCAGAAACTGAGGAATATTTAAAAGAAACCTACGGAATTACGGTATATCAAGAGCAGGTAATGTTGCTTTCTCAAAAACTTGCCAATTTTACTAAAGGTGAAGCCGATACACTTAGAAAAGCAATGGGGAAAAAGCAGATTGATGTTCTGAATAAAATGTACCCAAAATTTATTGAAGGTGGTAAAAAAAACAACCTCGATCCACAACCTCTGGAAAAAATTTGGAACGACTGGAAAGCCTTTGCGGAATATGCATTTAATAAATCGCACTCTACTTGCTACGCGTATATAGCGTATCAAACTGCTTATCTAAAAGCAAATTATCCTGCAGAATATATGGCGAGCGTAATGTCCAACAACATTAATAATACCGATCAAATTACCATGTTTATGGAAGATTGTAAAGCGATGGGGGTGGATGTTTTAGGGCCAAACGTAAATGAAAGTCAATATGCGTTTGCGGTAAATGAAAAGGGACAAATTCGTTTTGGTTTAGGTGCAATTAAAGGAATTGGGGAAGGTCCCAGCGAAGCGATTGTCGCCACCAGAAAAGAAGGAAGATTTACCAGTATTTTAGATTTTTTCGAAAGGGTGCCTTCCAGTCAAATTAATAAAAGAGTAGTAGAAAGTTTGGTGTTGGGCGGAGGTTTCGATGAGGTTGATGTCTATCACCGAGCGCAATATTTTGACATTGATAACTCCGGTAAAACCAATATTGAAAAACTTTTGCGGTACGGACAAAGCTTTCAGGAAAGTAAAAACGAAATGGAAAATTCGCTTTTTGCCGATTTTGCCGATGAAGTGAAAATTGAAGCTCCAAAAATAAATGCGGTTCCCGAATGGCCAAATATGCATAAACTCAATAAAGAGAAAGAAATTATCGGTTTCTATCTTTCTGCCCATCCATTGGATGAATTTAAATATCAATACAAATTTTTGCAAGGCGCTTTAAGTAGAAAAGAAATTCTTGAAGGTAAAAAAGATGAAATAGCAGAATCCCAAAAAGCATTGGAAATTGCAGAAGTAGAGGAAGAAAAAGAAACCGATGTTGATTTGCTTGATCTTCCAGAAGAAATTTTAGATGGAGAAGAAGAAATCTTAGTTGAAGAAACCGTAAAAAAAGCTGAGCCAAAAGGCAGTTTTGGGTTTTTAAATCTTGATGAAGTTGAACCGTATCGAGACGTTGTCGCTAAAACAAAACAACCCGAACTTTTTGATAAAAAGCTGAGCTGGAAAGAAAAGCAAGCCCAAAAAGAAAAGGGGAAAGAATATACCGTTGCGGGTTTAGTAACCGAATATACCGTAAGAGATGGTAAAATGAGTGGCGAAAAAGTGGCTTTTGTAACTCTTGAAGATTACAGTGGAAGCTGCAGTTTTCGTTTGGGTGACAGGGATTATATGAAATTTCGCGAACGTATTGATGTTCAACGGTTTTTAATTTTTAAAATTCGATATGCACAACTTTCAGATGGAAGGGTTTTTGTGAATGTTGTTGATGTTTACGATTTAAAAGAAGCGTTTGAAAAATTTGCGAAAAGCTTAACTGTTGTAATGGATGTAAACGATTTACGAAAAGAAGATCTTGATTTTTTCAAAGAACATTTGTTGCAAGACGAAGGAAAACAGAAATTAAGTTTTTACGTGAAAAATTCGGACGATAACGCACATATTGAATTGGTTTCCATGAAAAGTCATATCGATTTAAATAGCGATTTAATGGAAATTTTCAATGAAATGCAGAAGTACGAAGTATTTCTTAATTAAGATGTATTTCCCTTCGGCGCGAAGCGCCGAAGGGAAATACACTACAAAACCTTCTTCATGATGCTCTTTTTTGTATCGGTATAAGGCGGATATTTTAAGTTGGGTTCGCCCCAATTCGCCTTTTCAAGTACCGCTTTTCGATGCGAAAATGTTTCAAAACCAAAGGCACCATGATAACTTCCAATACCAGAATTTCCTACGCCACCAAACGGTAAATTCGGATTGCTGATATGCATCAAAGTATCGTTTATACAACCGCCACCAAAAGAAATTTCGTTTACGAAACGTTTTTTTTCTTCTTCATTTTTCGAAAATAAATAAGCGGATAAAGGTTTTTCATGTTGCTTGATACAGTCAATTGCTGCACCAAAATGTTTGTAGGTTAAAACCGGTAAAATTGGACCAAAAATTTCTTCTTTCATTATAGCGTCTTCCCAGTTTACATTTTCCAGAATTGTCGGCTGAATAAATCTTTTTTCTTGATCGTTTTCACCTCCATAGAATACTTTTTCTGGAATAATTAGCTTTTTTAATCGTTGAAAATTACGATCATTGATGATGAATGTATAGTTTTCTGAACCTTTAATATAACCTGATTTTTCAATTTCCGATTTAAGTTTTTCTAAAAAAAATGGCTTTATACTTTCATCAACGAAAGCATAATCGGGAGCAATACAAGTTTGTCCGGCATTCAGGAATTTTCCCCAAACAATTCTTTTCGCAGTCACGCCTATATCTGCAGATTTGGTAACAATTGCAGGTGATTTTCCTCCCAATTCCAAGGTAACGGGCGTAAGATGTTTTGCGGCAGCTTCGTACACAATTTGTCCAACCTTTGGGCTTCCTGTGAAAAATATTTTATCAAATCTTAGCTTTAAAATTTCGGTTGTTTCTTCAACACCACCCAAAACAACGTGGAAATAATTGCAATCAAAATTCGTATTAATCATTTCTGCCATTGCCTTGGCCGAATGTTCTGCAATTTCACTTGGTTTTAATAAAACCGTATTTCCTGTTGCAATTGCGCAAACTGCTGGGAGTAATGAAAGTTGATATGGATAATTCCAAGCGCCGATTACTAAGATGTTTCCAAAAGGTTCTGAATAAATTTTGCTCGTTCCCAATTGGTTAGCGAGATTGGTGGAAACCCGTTTCGGTTTGGATAATGAAGAAATATTTTTTAAAAAGAAATCGATTTCATTGTACACAAACGACAATTCTGTAGAGTAGGTTTCGAAGGCCGATTTCCCAAAATCTTGATGAATGGCTTCATACAATTTTTGCTCATTTTTTTGCAGAATAGATTTTAGTTTTTTCAACTGTTTTTTTCGAAAGTCAATAGCTTTCGTGGTATTTGAAGCGAAAAAATCTTTTTGTTCCTGTAGTAGTTTGTTGAAATCCATCACTTTTAGATTTGAGAAGAACCACAAATGTAATTCAATCTTCAAGTTATTGCAATTCATTAAGAAGTAAAGCAAATCAACCTTACTATGAGAAATGTATTTTTTTGAAAAGAAAGATTCAAATTTTGAATTTCATCATTGCTTGTCCGTTTTAGAAGCTAAATCTTCGATTAGGTTCAGACTGACATCATACAAAGTCAATCTATTCGTATTAAAATTGTCATACTGAGCGAAGTCGAAGCATTTTGTAAGGTATTACTTATAGACCGACGTAAAATTAACGGACATTCCTACTGATTATCTTGATTTATAAAAAGAGAGTTGAATCGTCTATGAGTTCCAGAAATGAATTAAAAAACCACGAAAGATTTGGCCGTTTGAAATCTTTCGTGATTGTGTAAAAATGTTTTAGTACACCAAGGTAAGTCCGGCGCCAAAGCCATTTTCGGTATTGTAGTTACCCGAAATTGAAAAGGTTTGGTTTAAGATATATCGTAAACCGCCCGTAAATTCTTTATTTGAATTTACACTGAAATTTCCTCGTATTCTTTTGGTTAACGGAATGTTTTCTCTTTCCAATTCCAAAAGAATGTTTCCTTTATGATCAATGCTTGCATCGGCCACCACAAGCCAAGGCAAAATATATTTAAAACCTGCCGTAACGGTATATTGGTTGCCGGTCGGAATTTCTTGTCCAAACCAGTTTTTATCGAAATTCAAATCGGTTTTATGCGATTGATCTCCTGAAATTCGGAAACCAGCATAAGGGAAAAACCAACCGAATTTTCCTATAAATCGTCCAACTTTAAAATCTGCATCATAATGGTTGAATTTCCAGTCGGAATCAAATTCGTTGGTATTCATCCATCGAGCACCGAACATCGTCATGGTTTGCGCACTTAATTGATTGCTCGCAATATCTGCCATCGCGTAAGAATGTACCATGAAATTTTCTTTTCTGAATTTCCGATTGGCTTCTGCTTTATTGGGAAGTTGCGGATTAGGATTTGAATCTTCATAACTGAAAATTCTGCCCATTCCCGCCATCATGTGATACAAAATATGACAGTGGAAAAACCAATCGCCATCTTGGTTTGCTGCAAATTCAATCGTGTTGGTTTCCATCGGCATAATATCCAAAACATTTTTTAGAGGCGAATAATCTCCGTTTGCATTTACAATTCGAAAATCGTGTCCGTGCAAGTGCATTGGGTGGCGCATCATGGAGTTGTTGTACAGCGTGATGCGTAAAACTTCTCCTTTTTTAATAAGGATTTTATCGGTTTCTAAAACCGTTTTATTGTCGAGCGTCCAAAGGTAATTTCGCATATTTCCTTCCAATTGAAATTGCAATTCTTTCACGTTTTCGTCGGGAAGAACTGTTTTTTCTTGTGCACTCATTTCGGAGTAAGTCAATCTTTTGATTTCCTTTTCCGACTTGTTTATTTCATTCATATCCATTTTATGAGCATCATTCATCGAATGGGATTTATCGGAAGTATTTTGCATTTCCATCTCAGTAGATTCCGCTTTTTGATGCGTTTTTTCTTGCTGATGTTCTGTGCTGGATTTAGTGGATCCCATCATTTGCATCATATGCTTCATTGTATTTTCGCGCTGACTTTTTGGAAGTTCAGGATACATCACCTCGTTCATATCCATCATTTGATTCCCCATTTTCATATTCATGGGTTTCATATTTCCATTCATTTTCATCATTCCGTTCATCATTTTCATGCCTTCAAAAATATCTAATTTTGGAAGCGTAGCTGCAGCAATCTTTTCGCCTTCACCTAACCAGAGCGAAGTATAACCTACGCGATCTTCAGATGTCGCGCGAAGTTCAAATTGCTTGTTGGAAGGAATGGTGATTTCGATGTCATAAATCTCCGAATTTCCGATAATTAATCGATCTACTTCTAAGGGTTCAATATCGTTTCCATCGCTGCCAATCACTTTGAATTTTCCACCTCCGAAATTAATCCAGAAATAGGTGGATGATGCGCCGTTTACAATTCGCAATCGCACTTTATCACCAGCTTTTAGTTGAGAATATTGCGAGGTTGGCGTTCCATTTATGAGGAATTTGTCGTAATACACATCACTTACGTCCATTGCTTCCATTCGCAACCATTCATTTTTTAGTTTTGTCCAAAAATTTCCTGTCGCCAATGCTTCGCCGTAACTTTGTGCATAATCTTTTTTAATAGCATACCAACCTGTATTATCCATATGCAATCGCCGCATTATGGTGTGTGGGTTTTCATCGCTCCATTCCCCCAAAAGTACCGGGATATCAGCTTTATAGGTTTGATGTGGTTCGTCCCTTTTCCCAAAAACGAGAACGCCATTCATTCCAATTTGCTCTTGAAGTCCGTTGTGAGAGTGGTACCAATACGTTCCATTTTGGGAAACTACAAACTTATACAAATGGGTTTCACCAGGCTTAGTGGGTTTCGTCGTTAGATAAGGTACACCATCCATTTCGTTAGGAAGTACAACGCCATGCCAATGCAATGCCGTATTTTCTTTCAGTTGATTGTGGAGATAAATTTCTGCTGTATCGCCTTCTTTAAAATATAAAGTGGGCGCTTGAAGTTTTCCGTTGGTAGCAATTGCTCTGCGATTTTTACCTGTAAAATTAACCAAAGTGTCTTTTACATAAAGATCGTACCGAACGGTTTTTCCCTCAAAAGAAACTTTTCCGTTATTTGAGTTGCGTGTTAAACTTTCATTAGAATGTTCTGTTGTTTCGTCTTGCTCAACATTTTTTACAAGAACCAAATCCATTCCGCAAATGGGGCATTTTCCGGGCTCACTGCGAATAATTTCTGGATGCATTGGGCATGTGTATTCCTTCTTCTCATGATTTTGCGAGAAAACCATTTGTGAAAATAACAACAGAAAAATCAATAATCGACTTTTCATATTGGAGTTTTATCGGGTGAATTATTTAAGTTCTGACTGTACCGTTCCGCAGCTAAGCATCTGGCTTCCATAGTACGGATTCGCAATTTTTTTAGAATCGCTTAACCAACTTCCCTTTGCCATTGGGCAATATTGCACGTACGCACTGCTATCGCTCACTTTATATTTTTTAGCGATGGCAATCATATTATCAGAAAGATTAAAAAAATAAGATCGTTGTTTTTGAATGCTTTTCGCGTTCGATATCGCGGTTGCATCTTTTTTTAACTTTTCAATATTTCCTTCGGATATTAGTTTATAGTCGATTGTTCCAGCAGTTTTAATAAATGCATTTGCTGCTTTTGTGGCATTCGCTGCTTGATCGGAAACTAATGCGCTTTTAAGGGTTAAATAATTTTGATACAGTTTTGAAATTTGACTGTTTTTTGTTTGTGCGTTTGCTACAAAAAATGAAGCTGTTAAAAATAGAGCGGTGAATAGATTTTTCATTGTTTTTGATTTTAAGTGATAAGAATTTTACATGGAAACGAGAATTTTCTCGTTGAGGACATTGGTTCAAATCAAAATCAAATACGAAGGTTGTTGTTGATGATGAATATCGGTTGTTTAGGTGAATTTGGCGGTTCTTTCGTTTGAATGGAAAGCGCTCTCGCAAAACGTAAACTTGAAATTTCAAAATTTGGTAAAATGAAATTGTTTTTCGTAGTTATCGAATAACTCGGAATGGCAAAAACGTCTGTTGTTTTTGAGAGATCTGTTTTTGCTATCGTTGCGTCGTTTTTACAGCAATTGTTTTCTTTTTTTGTAGAATCGCAATGGCCGCATTTTTCACTTTTGCAATTATTTTTACTGCTCCAATTCTGATTTACACATTGATGCACAGTGTATACAATTCCGGAAGAAAATCCAAAATAAAGCACCGTAAAACATATGGAAAACCATTTTTTCATTATTACAAATATACAAATGGATCGGTTGCAACACTTTATAATTTTGTGGAACTTTTGTACAGAATTCGGTAAAATTATTTCTGAATCGTGCCGATAGGTATTCCTAATTAAAATCATTCTAAACTGACAAAATTATTCTGTATTTTTGCAGTATTATTTTAAACAACAATATGTTAAATAAAACCAAGGTTCAGGAATTCCTGAAAGAAATTGAAGTTGAAGATTTGGTGAATAACTTCCAAATTATGGGCGATGATGTGTATATTGATATGACGGCACATTCGCCAGCGATGCACGAAAAGAAAAAATTGGAAGTGGCCATGAAACAAGCATTTGCTTCAGAGTTCGGTGAACATATTCAATTGAAATTAAAAATTGTTTCTCCGGAGCCCTCTCAGGTTCAGCAAAACCAAATTAAAGGAAAAGAAATTCCGGGAATTAAAAATATAATTGCAATCGCTTCTGGAAAAGGAGGCGTTGGTAAATCTACTGTTGCCGCTAATTTGGCAGTAACGTTAGCAGGAATGGGCTTTAAAGTTGGGATTTTGGATGCCGATATTTACGGACCATCCGTACCAACCATGTTCGATACCGAATCTGAAAAGCCACTTTCAGTAGAAGTAAATGGTAAAAACTTAATGCAACCCATTGAAAATTATGGCGTGAAAATGCTTTCTATTGGATATTTTTCTGGGGCAAATCAAGCGGTGGTTTGGAGAGGACCAATGGCTTCGAAAGCTTTGCAGCAATTATTAAGAGATGCCAATTGGGGTGAATTAGATTTTCTTTTAATTGATCTTCCTCCAGGAACAGGCGATATTCATCTTTCTATTATTCAAGAAGTTCCGGTAACAGGAGCGGTAATTGTTTCTACTCCTCAACATGTTGCCTTGGCAGATGTGCGCAAAGGAATCGCAATGTTTACCATGGAGAGCATCAATATTCCAGTATTAGGATTAATTGAAAATATGGCCTATTTTACGCCAGAAGAGTTGCCAGATAATAAATACTATATTTTTGGAAAACAAGGAGCACAATTTTTAGCAGAAGATTTAGGAATCCCTGTTTTAGGTGAAATTCCAATGATTCAAAGTATTCGCGAAGCAGGCGATGTTGGTAGACCAGCGGCACTTCAAGAAGGTTCAAAAATTCAAGAAATCTACAGAAAAACTGCACAAAATATGGTGGAAAGTTTGGTAGAAAGAAACAAAAATTTGCCTCCAACCGAAGCTGTTAAAATTACGACAATGGCAGGCTGCTCGCCTAAAAAATAAATGATCTTGTAGAGATTATTGAAGAAAGTTAGTACGATTTGGATATTCATTTTCCAGTTGCACTAAAATAAAATCATAAGAAATTTGTATATTGCCATAATCACAAACCGCATACATGAACACAAACATACAGCACGAAGAAACCGTAACCAAAGTAATGGAAGCGCTTGAAAGTATTCGTCCCTTTTTGAATAAAGATGGAGGAGATATCGAGTTAATTGATGTAAAAGAAAATAAAGTTTTTGTTAAACTCTTGGGAAACTGCTCTGGTTGTCCCGTAAGTTTTTCTACAATGAAACTTGGCGTGGAAAATACCATCAAACAATTTGCTCCAGAAATTGAAGAAGTAACCAGCGTGGAACAATAGCTCACGCTTTGTAAATCCCTTATAAAACTGCTCCGCGCAGTTTTTTTTATATGAAAAAGTTCCAACATTTGCCCATTTATCAAAAAGCAGATGAAATTTACAAACTGGTAAGTCTTATTTGCGATTTGATTCCCGAAGACGATAAAATTTTATCTTTCAAAAAAGAAATTTTATTAGAAAATGCTTTGATTATTGTTGTAAAAACAGCTTGCGGACTGCAAACTAAAGTGTACGACGTAAAAATGGAAAATGCCACGCTAATTCGAAAAGCTGCACGTGAACTGTATGTTGCCAATAGCACTTTGGAAATTTTCGGTTTTAAAGATGCCAAGTATTATCAAATGGTGCGCAACGTGATCGACGAGTTTAAAATTCTTTTTATTGATTGGGTTGCGGGCTTCAATCAAAACCATTTTTTGGTGGACGATTGGGGGCTTTTTAATCCGCCAGGGATAACGCCCGATTACGAGCAAAGCAGCGATGAACTGGATTTTTTGGAAGAAGAAGATGACGAATAATAGTGTTGAAATATTAATCGTTATCAATTAAATAAAAACTCTTTTGCTTTTGATCAGAATTTAAAAAAAATAAACTTCGGCAGCGTAGCTGCTGAAGTTTACACAAAGAATACCTTTATAATCCTAATTCTTTAATCGAAATTTCGCGCATTTCAACTTTACGAATTTTACCAGAAATCGTCATCGGAAATTCATCTACAAACTTCCAATATTTCGGCACTTTGTAGTAAGCGATTTTTTCTTTGCAAAATTTCAAAAGTTCATCTTCTTTCACTGTCGCTCCTTCACGAACTTTAATCCAAGCCATTACTTCTTCACCAAATTTTTCGCTAGGTACTCCAATAATTTGTGCATCTTCAACGCCAGGATAGGTGTACAGAAAATCTTCAATTTCTTTTGGGGAAATATTTTCTCCACCTCGAATAATTAAATCCTTGATTCTTCCGGAGATATGAATATAACCGTCTTCATCCATTTGTGCCAAATCGCCGGTATGCATCCAACGTTGTTCATCTAAAACTTGTTTCGTGGATTCCGGATTGTTCCAATATTTTAACATCACCGAATAGCCGCGTGTGCACAATTCGCCGTTTTCGCCTCTGTTCACAATTGCTTTGGTTTCTGGATTAATAATCTTGATTTCCAGATGGTTATGGATGGTTCCTACCGAGTGAACTTGTTTTTCAAAAGGAGTTCCGATTTTGGTTTGGGTAGAAACGGGAGAAGTTTCCGTCATTCCATAACAAATGGTAACTTCTTTCATATTCATTTTTTCTTCTACTTTTTTCATGACTTCGGGCGGACAAACAGAACCTGCCATCACGCCTGTACGCAACGATTTTAAGTCAAAATCTTTCGACGATAGTTCATGAAGCATGGCAATAAACATTGTTGGAACGCCATACAAAGAAGTGCAACGTTCTTGTTGAACAGCTTCTAAAGTTTTAACTGCATCGAAGCTGTCGTTCGGAATAACCATTGTAGCACCGTGCGAAGTACATGCGAGGTTGCCGATGACCATTCCAAAACAATGAAAAAAAGGCACCGGAATACAAACCCTATCGATTTCTGAATAATGCATCCGAATTCCAATAAAGTAGCCATTGTTAAGAATATTATGGTGAGAAAGCGTTACGCCTTTCGGAAAACCTGTGGTTCCTGATGTATATTGAATATTAACGGGATCATCAAATTGAACTTTACTTTCCCATTCTTGCAAAGTTTGCTCAGAAATTTTTTCGCCACTTTCTAAGAATTTTTCCCAGCTTTCATCCCAGAAAATTTCATTTTTTAAGGAAGTTGTAAACTCTCGTGCGTCATCCACCATTTTTTGATAATTGCTGGTTTTGAACTGAAGCGCAGAAAAAAGATACGAAATTTCTGCCTGGTTTAACACGTATATCAATTCGCTGGTGCGGTACGCAGGATTAATATTAACCATTATAACCCCGATTTTTGCTGTTGCATATTGCAAAAGTACCCATTGATAACAGTTCGGTGACCAAATTCCGACGCGGTCGCCAGGTTGAACTCCTAATGCAATAAGTCCTTTTGACACTTTCGAAACTTGATCGTAAAACTCCTGATACGTTGCACGATAATTTTGATGCGAACAAATTAACGCTTCGCGATTCGGAAATTTTTCAACGGTTTTTTTAAGATTTTCTCCGATTGTTTCCCCCAAAAGTGGAATATCGGATGCACCATGAACATAGGATAATTGGGAATTCATATTTTCGTTTTATTTAAAAAGGGAACTGCTCTTCTTTCGAAAAGCAGTATAAAATTAGCAATAAAAATGAGTGTAATCGATTTTGGCGCTTACTTTTCTACTCATTTCCTTTAAATTTGGTTTCATAAATATCGTTTCTGCGATCTTTCATAATTTGCACAGAACCTTTGTGATGAAGTTCTTTTAAATGGTTCAAATCCACATCAACAATTAGCGTCATTTCTGTATTTGGTGTTGCTTCATCTTTAACACCATTAGAAGGAAAAGCAAAATCCGAAGGCGTTAAAACCGCAGCTTGTCCAAACTGAATATCCATATTATTAACACCAGGAAGATTACCTACGCAACCGGCAATTGCCACATAACATTCGTTTTCAATTGCTCGGGCAGAAGCGCAAGCGCGAACCCTGGTATAGGCATTTTGGGTATCGGTGAGGTAGGGAACAAACAGAATTTTCATGCCTTGATCTGCTAGAATTCGAGAGAGTTCAGGAAACTCAACATCGTAACAAACCACAACGCCGATTTTTCCACAATCGGTATCAAAACATTTAACTTGGTTGCCACCAATCATTCCATAATGTTTTCTTTCGTTTGGTGTGATGTGGATTTTTCGGTATTCATCTCTTTTACCATCGCGATGAAGCAAATAACTAATGTTGTAGAGATTTCCATCTTCAAAAACAGGCATACTTCCGGCAATAATGTTCACGTTGTAACTTACTGCATATTCTGCAATTTTGTTTACAATTTCTTCGGTTTTCTCGGCTAATTTCACCATTGCTTCTCGTTCGTGAAGATGGTTGAATTCCGCTAAAAGTGGAGTGTTGAAGAGTTCAGGAAACAAACAAAAATCGGATTCGTATCCGCTAACGGCATCTACAAAAAATTCAACTTGTTGGTAAAATGCATCCAAATCTTTAAATTGTCGCATTTGCCATTGCACTAATCCCAAACGGATTACGGAATCCTGCATGGTGTTGTTGTGCTGGTTGTAATAAATATTGTTCCATTGCAGTAAAACGGCATATTCTTCAGATTCTACGTCGCCAACTAGGTAGTTTTTAAGAATGCGAATTGGTGAAAAATTATTGGAAAGTTGAAAGGTGAGAACAGGATCGTAAATTTCTTTTTTTCGTACTTTTTGAATGTATTGGCGTGGCGAAAATTCGTCGCTGTACAAATGATAGTTTGGAATTCGGCCACCAATAATAATCGATTTTAAATTTTTAATTTCACACAATTCTTTTCTAGCATCGTATAAACGCCTTCCCAAACGCAAAGAACGAAATTCAGGATTTACAAAAATTTCAATTCCATACAGTACATTTCCCTTTGAAGTGTGCGTGTTGAAATTCTCATTGTCGGTAATTTCTTCGTAGGTATGATTGTCGCCAAAAAGCTCGTATTGAACGATAATAGAAAGTGCTGCTGCAGCCAATTTACCATCAACGGTAATGCACAATTGTCCTTCTGGAAAAATAGAGGTTAATTTTTGGATGCTTCTTTTTGCCCAAGTATTATCATCAATTCCGGGATAAGCTTCTTGCATGGAAGCGGAAAGTTCATCGTAATCGTCAAGACTTAATTTTCTTATGTCGATTTGCATGTGTGTGTTTTTAAAGTAAGATAAAAAAAACGTCCCTTAAATAAAGGAACGTTTGTACCACAAAGGTAATAACTTTCTGTTAAAAGTACATTCTAGAATGCATTAGTATTCCGTAAACATTCTTTGGATTTCTTTATAATTATTGGTTTTTGTTAAAGCCAACATTAAAAGAACTCTTGCTCTGTAAGGATTCACGTACCATGAAGCGGAAAAACCTAATTTATCGTCATCAATTTCATCCCATTGTGAAGTTGGACCTTCCGAAATTCTTGAAGATCGAACAACTGCCGTTCCTTTTTTTACTGCATTTGCAAGTGCATATTGCATTTCTGTGGTGAGGTTTCCGTTGCCCACTCCAGCAACCACAATACCTTTTGCTCCTGCGTTGATTGCGGCATCAACAAAAAGAGAAGTTGCATTGGAGTAACTCAAGATAATTTCAACTCTTGGAAGTTTATCGAGTTTTGAAACATCAAATTCAGATTTTGTAGTGTGTTTTTTTAATGATTCGCGGTGGTAGATTGGTTTCCCGTTGTACATTAATCCCATATCCCCAAAATTGGGATTATGGAAGGTGCTTACAGCAATAGTGTTGGTTTTGGAAACGTCGTCTGCAGCGATAATTCGATCATCCATTACCACCATTACGCCTTTTCCAAAAGAAGATTTGTCGACTGCACAGGCTACACCATTAAAAATATTTCGAGGTCCATCTGCGCTAATTGCGGTAGAAGGTCTCATTGAACCTACTAAAACAACAGGTTTGTCGCTTTTTACGGTTAAATTTAGGAAATAGGCGGTTTCTTCCATTGTATCTGTTCCGTGGGTAATTACGATTCCGTCTACATCATTTTGTTTCAAAAGTTCGTTTACTCTTTTTGAAAGTTTTAGCCAAACGCCGTCGTTCATATCTTGGCTTCCGATATTTGCGACTTGTTCGCCTTTAATATTCGCAATTTCTGTAATAGAAGGTACTGCGCTTAACAATTGATCCACCGTTATTGCACCCGATGTGTAACTTGAAGTTACTGCGCTGCTGCCTTGTCCGGCAATGGTTCCGCCTGTAGCAAGAACATAAATGTTTGGTTTTTGTCCGAAGGCAGGCAAGAAGAAAATCGTCAGCAAAACGCTGATCATGAAAATTAACTTTTTTGAGCTCATAATGCCATTAATAAAATGTTGATATTTCTATTTTGAATTTTTCCAAGCTTCAAGATATTCTTCCATGGTTTATTAATATCGTAAAATTAATTTCTTTTTTTGTTATAATTTTTTTTAATCATCTTATCCAATGAAAAGTCTACTACGAGTATTTTGCGACTTATAAATTTGAAATCGGTAAAATGTTATCCATTTTTTTTAAAAGTTTCTAAAACTTTTTTATTGAGAATTTTTAGGTGTTTTTCATCTTCCTCAATAATGCCTTCGGCGATAAAAGTGCGCACAACTTTGGTGATGTTTTCTCTAGAATATCCAAGTATTTCGCCAATTTCTTTTCGGGTGAGTTCAGGATATTTTTCTTCATCATATTGAAGCAGAAATGAAGCAAATGCGCCATTTAATTTCTTAGATCGATAATCCAATATTGAGGAAATAATCTTCTTGTTAATTTTACTATTTTTACGATATACCTCACTTAAAAACAATGAATTAGATGAAGTGAAATTTCGAATTATATTTGTGCTAATTTGCACAATTCGGCTGCCTTTTGAAACGTATGCGGAGTAGTACACAGGGTCTTCGTTGAAGATGTAATCCAACCCTAAAATGTTGCCTTTTTCAAGAATAAAAAATAAGTCGCGATCATTTTTTTTTAGCTTTATACATCCTTCTTCAATAAAGTATACAAACGATGAAAAGCTGCCACTTTTAAAGAGCATTCCGTCTGCTTCAAAATCTAAAATTGCACAATTGCTACTGAGTATTTTTTTTTCTCGAATGATGAGGTTATTGAAAATTTCGTTCTGCAGAAAACCTGGATTTTCCATATAAAGGGCGTTTGTACAGTGTGAAAAATTTCACACACGTTTGTGATTACTTGCAAAGATACGTGCAATTTAAATCACTCCCATTTATTTTGACTTGTTTTTAAGGTGGATTTACCTTTGTGGACTTAGTAGAACTAAGAATGTTCAAATAAATCAAAATTATTAACATCATGAAAAATTACAGAACAGAATCTGACCTTTTGGGTGAAATTCAAGTACCTAAAGACGCTTATTATGGCGTACAAACTCAACGTGCTATTGATAATTTCCATATTTCAGGAAGCAAAATGAGTGACTTTCCGGATTTTGTAAATGCCATTGCCTATGTGAAATTAGCAGCAGTGCAAACCAATAACCAGTTGGGTTTAATTAACGATGAATTAACGAAAGCTATTTCTCAAGCGTGTGAAGAAATTTTAGAAGGAAAACTGCATGAATGCTTTCCAGTGGATATGATTCAAGGTGGCGCAGGAACTTCCGTGAACATGAATGCAAATGAAGTAATTGCCAACCGCGCACTTGAAATTTTAGGACATCAAAAAGGCGAATATCAATATTGTTCACCAAACGATCATGTTAATCTTTCTCAATCCACCAACGATGCGTATCCAACAACGGTTCGTTTAGCGTTGATTATAATGAACGAGAATATCATTAACAGTCTTAAACATCTTATTGCTTCATTCCGTGCGAAAGGAAAAGAATTTGCCGATGTGATTAAAATGGGAAGAACGCAACTTCAAGATGCGGTACCAATGACGCTTGGACAAGAATTTGAAGCGTTCGCAGCAACTTTAGATGAAGAAGTTCTTCGTTTGAACAACAATGCGCATCTTTTCTTAGAAATTAATATGGGAGGAACCGCAATTGGAACGGGCTTAAATGCACATCCTAAATACGCACACCTTTGCGCCGAAAACCTTAGCAAAGTTACAGGATTGCCATTTGTATCCGCACCAAACCTTGTTGAAGCAACGCCAGACACAGGTTCTTACGTTATTTATTCTTCTGCTTTAAAAAGAATGGCCGTAAAACTTTCTAAAATTTGTAACGACCTTCGTTTGCTTTCTTCAGGACCAAGAGCGGGTTTAAACGAAATCAATCTTCCTGCAATGCAGCCAGGTTCTTCCATAATGCCAGGAAAAGTAAATCCTGTAATTCCAGAAGTGGTAAATCAAGTTTGTTTTAAAGTAATCGGAAACGATCTTACCGTAACTTTTGCTGCAGAAGCTGGTCAATTACAATTAAATGTAATGGAACCGGTATTAGGACAAGCAATTGTGGAAAATATTACCTTCTTAAGACGTGCAATGGATACCTTGCGTGAAAAATGCATCGATGGAATTACAGCAAATAAAGAAGTTTGCTTGAATATGGTGAAAAACAGCATTGGAATTGTAACAGCTTTAAATCCATATATTGGATATAAAAACAGTACAAAAGTAGCCAAAGAAGCTTTGGAAACCGGTAAATCTGTTTATGATATCGTTATCGAAAAAAATCTTTTAACCAAAGAAAAGTTAGATGCTATTTTGGATCCTGCTGCGATGCTTGATCCGCATGCATTAATCGTCTGATAATTGCTCACTTATTGCAAAAAGCACCCTTATTTTGAGGGTGCTTTTTTATTGTTTATTATTTTACTTTTTTTCTCTTGCTTCTTTTTGTTGTAGATATGATGAATTAAACCATCGGCTACCGATATTTTCGGGACATACATTTTCTCAATTCCGCCCCAACTCAGCACATTATTGAAAATCGTAAGTGCGGGAACCAACACATCGGCGCGATCTTCTCTGAGTTTATATTTTACCATACGTTCTTCTATGGTTAAAGCGCTGGTTTCTTTCAAGCTCTTTTTAATGTAGAATGCCGAAATGGGTTTTCCATCTTTCGTTTTGCTCATCGAGAAAAGCTTGTTAATATTTCCTCCAGAACCAATTGCAAGAATTGGTTTTTTGCTTACCACCTTGCTTTTAATTTCATCCTTCATTTCTTTCCATTGGTTTTCGGAAACCAAATTGTTAAGCAAGCGAATGGTGCCAATATTGAAAGAATGTTCGTATTTAATTTTACCATTTTCATAAAAAGTAAGCTCTGTAGATCCACCGCCAACATCAATATATAAATAAGCGAAATCTTTGTCGAGTCCTTCTGCTACATGGTTTTCGTAGATAAGTGTTGCTTCTTCATCTCCCGAGATAATTTCAATATCAATTCCTGCATTCTCTTTTACATCCTTAATAATTTGTTGTCCATTTTTGGCATCACGCATCGCGCTGGTGGCACAAGCACGATAATGTTCAACTTTGTAAATTTTCATTAAATCGCTGAAAATTTTCATGGAATCCAACACCATTTTTTCACGCTCAGGTCCAATTTCACCCTTCACAAAAACATCCATTCCTAATCGAAGCGGAATTCGAAGTAAATTCAGTTTTATAAATTCAGGTTTTTGTTTTGGCGTTTCTTTTACCTCATTAATCAGCAGTCGAGCTGCATTACTTCCGATATCGATGGCGGCAATTATCATTTTTTCTGTATTTTTCTAAGATAAATGTAAGCGATATTTTTTCTTTAGACAAATTCAGCAGCCGAATCAATTTCCTTCACCTCATTTTCGGGTGTAAATTTCAGCGAAGCTGGATTCCATATTTGAAGGGGTTTTTTGTTAAGAAAGAATGTATATTTTTAATTTCATTGTAATGCTGTTTTTGTAAACAGTAAGATCGATTATTTAGTTATGCCTTTTTTGAAAATCATAAATTGCGATTTTATAGTGCTTCGTGTTTCGATATTGTTTCTCTCGATTGAGTTGCTTATTATTGTATTACCGATACAATAACCTTTTTATAAGTGAATAATCTCTACCTGAAATATTTTTCGCACTTTCTGCTTGTGCTTTTAATTATCTTCGGCTGTGCTCCTGAAAATGATAATCAAACGGTGGAGATAGGCTTTTCTCAAGGACTTGGAAATCACCCCTACCGAACAGCAATGAACCATTCTATGGAAATCCAAGCCTCTTTACATTCCAATGTTAATTTTAGAATTTTTAAAGCGGATGGTTTGATTTCGAAACAAATTGCAGATATTCAAAAGATGATTGATTCGGGAACTGAGATTATCATTATTTCCCCCATTGATCCTGTTTCTGTAGTTCCAGTTGTTGAAAAAGCATATGCAAAAGGTATTCCGGTTATATTGCTAGATCGGGCAATTAATTCGGACAAATACACCACTTATATTGGAGCAGATAATTTTGAAATCGGTAAAGAGGCAGCAAAATATATTCGTTCGGCTTCTCAAAATCAAAAGTATGTAATCGAAATTAAAGGTGATGATTTGTCTTCTCCAACGCTCGAACGTTCAATAGGTTTTAAGCAACAAATTAGCACTTATCCGAATATTCATCTATTAGAAACCTTGAAAGGATTTTCTCCCGAAGTTTTTAAAGAAAAAATATCTTCCTATTCTTATCCTGAAATCTATGTTTTTGCGTTTAATGATGAACTCGCAAATGCAGCATGGCAAACACTGCATGAAATGGGCATTAACAAGCGCTTCAAAATAATTGGTGTGGATGGTTTGAATACGGATGATGGAGGTATTAAAATGGTTTTGGATGGGAAATTAGATGCTACGCTTCTCTATCCCAATGGAAGTTCCGAAGCCATTGAAACAGCGATAAAAATTCATCAAGGCAAAGCTGTTCCCAAAAGAATTGAATTGGGGACAACGATTATCGACCGCTTTAATGCCAATATTATGCGCAATCAATTTGATCGTATTTCGGAGCAACAAACGATTATTGAGGATCAAGTTTTAGCCATTAAAAAAACGACTCAGCTTTACTCCTCACAAACCACATTGTTCCGTTGGGCAATTGGCCTTTTAACCATGATGCTTTGTTCGGTTGCATATTGTATTTATTTGATTTATAGAATTAAAATTAAACATAAGCAATTAAAGTTAACCAACGAACGTATTACGATCCAGCGAAATCAGATTGAAAATATTGCTGAAAAATTAAAAGAAAGTAATGAGGCTAAAGTAAATTTTTTCACCGGAATTTCTCATGAATTCAAAACACCTATTACTTTAATTATAAGTGCATTGGATTCTTTGAATGATGTTGGAAAAAAAAATAATGTTAAAATTCCGTACGAATTTGAACTCATTAATAAAAATTCTAACCGCTTGCTTCGCCTTATTGATAATTTGCTGGATTTCAGAAAACTGGAAAATAAAACCTTTAATTTGCGAGTATCCGAAACTAATATTTATGATTTTACCTATTCAATTTATCGGGACTTTGAAGTTGAAGCTCGGAAAAGAAATATACAGTTTGAAATTACTACTAGAAATACAAAAACAGTAGTTTTTATTGACCGGAATCTTATGGATAAAGTTTATTTCAATTTGCTTTCCAATGCATTTAAATTTACTCCAGACAACGGGAAAATAGAAATTGAAATTCGAGAAAAAGGAAATCAAGTGGTAATTTCCTTTAAAGACAATGGAATCGGAATTCTTCCAAATGAAATTAAAAATGTATTTACCGCTTATTTTAGAGGTTCGAACAATAGAAAAAATAGTTCGGGAATTGGGCTTCATCTCACACAGCAATTTGTGCAATTGCATATGGGAACAATTGATGTGGTATCTCAACAGGGTACAGAATTTATTATTACATTGTATAAAGGTGATAAACATTTTAATGAAGATCAGATTGTAAAAGAGCCAGATTTGTTGTCTGCCGACATGATGAAATATGAGTTTGAACCAATATTTGAAGATATTCCGCTTCCTAAAAATTTAAAACCAGATGAGGATTCACGTACATTATTGCTAATTGAGGACAATAAAGATTTGACCACATTTTTATACCACAAACTCAGTAAAGATTTTGCCGTTATAGTGTCGGATGGAACTGATGCCATACAATTGGCGCTGGACGTTATTCCAGATGTGATTGTAACCGATGTTAATCTTCCGGATAAGAGTGGTTTTGAAATTAGTGAAATCCTAAAATCCGATCTGAGAACATCACATATTCCACTCATTATTTTAACGGCTTTGGGCAGTCGGGAATCCTATTTGAAAGGACTTGAATCGGGGGTTGATTTGTATCTTACGAAACCGTTCAGTTACCCCATTTTGTTACAGTCCATTAGATCTTTACTATTTAACAGAGAAAAACTACGTTATTATTACACCAATAATATTAATAGAATTTCCGATGGAAAATCATTTGGAAATATTGAGCAAGATTTTGTTTCCAAACTGAACAAATGTATAATCGATAATCACGATAATGCATCGTTTTCTGTAGAGTTGTTGGCGGAAGAACTACATGTCTCCAGAGTTCAGTTGTACAGAAAAGTAAAGGCACTTTTTAATATTAATATCAGCGATTATATTAACAATATAAAACTTGATAGCGCGAAAGCTTTGCTTCAGAACTCAACATTAACCGTTTCTGAGATTGCCTATAAAACAGGTTTTTCATCACCTAATTATTTTTCTACCGTTTTTAAAGCAAAATTTGGTGTTTCTCCTAATGTTTTTCGTAAAACTCAAAGTGAGGAATTAAAATAAGATGTCTTAATATTTCCCAAAATCATGTTTCATTTTTGTAACTTTTTGTAACATAAATATAATTTTACTAAAATGTTAACTTAATGTTAAATATTTAAGTATTTGATAATTAGTGTTTTATTTGGGTTTTGATTATGCTATTTCAAATATGGATTGAATTGAAACAATATTTAAAAACCCATTAAAAGTTCAACGATACATTAGGAGCAACAAATACTCTTAATATGAACAGAATTTTAGTGTGGTCAATCACTGCAGCTCTTGCAGGCTTTCTATTTGGCTTTGATACCGTTGTAATTTCCGGAGCCGATGAAAAACTTCAGACATTATGGAATACATCTGATGCGTTTCACGGTGGTGTGGTTATGGGAATGGCACTTTGGGGAACAGTGCTGGGTGCAATTTTTGGAAGCATCCCTACCAACAAACTTGGACGGAAAAAAACGCTCTTTCTCATAGGCGTATTATTTACTTTTTCTGCATTGGGCACTGCTTTTGCCAACGATCCCTACATTTTTGCGTTTTTTAGATTTTTAGGCGGATTAGGAATCGGAGTTTCTACTATAGCTGCGCCTACGTACATTTCTGAGATTGCGCCTTCCAAAAACCGCGGTCGTTTGGTGTCGATGTATCAATTCAATATTGTTTTTGGAATCCTTATGGCATTTTTTTCCAATTATCTTATAAGTGGAGTGAGTGAACATGATTGGCGTTGGATGTTGGGAGTGCAGGCGATTCCTTCCATTATTTATAGCATATGTGTTTTAACTATTCCAGAAAGCCCTCGTTGGCTGATTTCGCAATCGAAAAGTCAAGAAGCTAAAAGAATTCTAAAAATCATCAATCCTGATGATAACCCTGAAGTCTTAATCCAAGAAGTTCATAGCTCCGATGATGATAGTGGTCACGACAATATTTTTATGAAGAAATATCGTTTTCCTCTTGTTTTGGCATTTTTAATGGCGGCGTTCAATCAGCTTTCAGGAATTAATGCATTTCTATACTACGCCCCAAGAATTTTTGCCGAAGCAGGGCTGGGTAAAGAAACAGCTTTACTCAGCAGCATAGGGATTGGTGTGGTGAATATGATTTTTACCCTGATTGGTGTTTCATTAATTGATAAGGTAGGTCGAAAAAAGTTAATGTATATCGGTTCGTTTGGGTATATTATCTCATTAGGATTGGTTTCTGCAGCTTTTTATCTGAATTGGTCTGGTTTCACGATCCCTTTGTTTTTATTTGTTTTTATTGGAGCTCATGCGATCGGACAAGGAACGGTAATTTGGGTATTTATTTCAGAGCTTTTCCCAAACCATCTTCGTGCATCTGGACAGGCGTTCGGAAGTACAACACATTGGGTACTGGCAGCCATCATTCCATCATTAATTCCTATACTCTTTTCAACAATAGGCGCAGGAAGTGTATTTCTGTTTTTTACAATTGCCATGGTATTTCAACTGCTGTTCGTCATTTTTATGATGCCAGAAACGAAAGGTGTATCACTCGAAAAGTTAAGCAAAACCCTTACAAAATAACTAGAATGAAGAAAATTTTATCAACCATTTTTGTAACTACAACATTATTTTCCGGTCTTGATGCGCAGACGGATAATCCATTGTTAGAAGAGCAATTGTACAGGCCTAATTATCATTTCACTCCACAAAATGGATGGATGAATGATCCCAATGGTTTGTTTTATTTGGATGGAACTTACCATTTATTTTTTCAGCATACCCCATTTCAGAGTGTGCCAGATTTTAGTAAAATGCATTGGGGACACGCTATCAGTAAAGATTTAATAGAATGGGAAGAACTTACACCAGCAATTCCTTATGATGAAAAAGGAGCAATTTTTTCAGGAAGCGCAGTGGTGGATAAGGATAATACCTCCGGTTTTGGTGATGGAAAAAATGTTCCCGTGGTCGCCATTTTTACCTACCACAATATGGAAAAAGAGAAAGCAGGAGAAATTGATGCTCAATCTCAAGCGATAGCGTATTCTTTGGATAAAGGAAAAACATGGATAAAATACAGCAATAACCCAGTATTGAAAAATCCAGGAATAAAAGATTTTCGTGATCCAAAAGTTTTTTGGGATGCCAAAAGAAAACAATGGGTGATGGGTTTAGCAGCGCAAGATAGGCAACACTTTTATGGCTCAAAAAATCTAAAGGATTGGACATTCCTTTCAGAATTTGGTAAAGATGTTGGTGGTCATGGTGGCGTTTGGGAATGTCCAGATCTTTTCCCAATAAAAATTGAAGGAACTGATGAAGAGAAATGGGTTCTGATTGTGAACATTAATCCTGGTGGTCCGAATGGGGGATCAGCGGCACAATATTTTGTAGGTGATTTTGATGGGAAAAACTTCCGTCTGGATGAATTATTTACAAAACAGTTGGAAAAAGAAAAAGTGGCTTGGCTGGATTGGGGACGAGATAATTATGCAAGTGTTAGTTTTGATAATGTTCCGAATGATAAAAGAATCATAATGGGATGGATGTCTAACTGGGATTATTCTCCGCTTGTACCCACTAAAAAATGGAGAGGCTCCAATACAATTGCCAGAGAAATCACCCTGAAGCGAACCGCAGAAGGATATACTTTGCGAAATATTCCAGTAAAGCAACTCGAAAATTACTACGGAAAAATAGTTTCTAAAAAGGTTAATGTTAATAAAAATTCAACCGCTATTCTGAACTCAGAAGAGATTGATCTGGCAAAAGCAGTGATCGAATTTGATTTCTCAAAAATGGAACCCGCCGTATATACTTTTGCCCTTAAAAATAAAGCAGGGCAGCAAATAGAATTCGGAATCGACAATGTGAAAAAACAGCTTTTCGTGGATCGCCGAAAATCCGGAGACCTTAGTTTCTCTGATAAATTTGCAGAAAAAGTGAGTACCGCTCCTTTAGATAAAGTATTCACCAACAGTAAATTAAAAATATTGCTGGATAAAACTTCCATCGAAATGTTTTTTAATAACGGCGATTGTGTGATGACGGAAATTTTCTTCCCAGATCAACCCTTCACCGAACTGAATCTTTCATCAGATGCTAAAAATACCCTTTTAGATATAAAATCCATCCCTTTGAACATTAATTAACCCAACCATGAAGAAAATTAAAATTGCAATTGCATTTTGCCTGCTTCCGGTCTCATACGTATTTGCACAGGAAGTAATTAAAGGCAAAGTAGTTTCAGCAGATAATAAGCCCTTAAGCGGTGTGCTTGTTACCGTGTCTGAAACCGGAGAAACTACTTCTACCAACGGTGCTGGAGAATACGAAATTGCAGAAATAAATAAAGGTAATAGCCTTGTTTTTTCTTACCCCAATTATTCTTCTTATCAAGCAGTAGCCGAAGACAATGCTATCATCAATGTAACCTTGTACACCGAAAAAGTAGGTGATATAGAACAGGTGGTTCTTACAGGATATACCCGCCAGAAAAAAGCGGATATCACAGGTGCTGTATCTATTGTTGATATGGATGATCTCAGTAAACAAGCCGAACCAAACCCTATAAAATCTTTGCAGGGGAGGGTAGCTGGAGTAAATATTTCTACCGATGGTTCTCCTTCCGGAGGAAATACAAAAATATTGATCCGTGGAGTCGGAACCCTGAATAATACCGATCCACTTTATGTCATCGATGGTGTTCCTACAAAAGCGGGCATGCACGAACTCAATCCAAGTGATATTGAAACTATGCAGGTCCTGAAAGATGCTTCATCTGCAAGTATTTACGGATCAAGAGCGGCAAACGGAGTTATTATTATTACCACCAAAAAAGGGAGAAAGGGCAGAATGAAAATAGATTTAAACTATTACACTTCTTACTCTCAGTATGCCAAAAAAACCTCTGTTTTGGATG
The DNA here is from genome assembly GCA_023422635.1 of Bacteroidota bacterium. Lineage (GTDB taxonomy): Bacteria > Bacteroidota > Bacteroidia > Flavobacteriales > Weeksellaceae > JAFAGO01. Next base: position 12,129 of record JAFAGO010000027.1, on the reverse strand, counting down.
CCTATCAGTACGGAGAAGTCTTATGGAAAGCGAATGTAAATGATGGCTTGGATCCGAATAGTAATAACTTAATGTACAATTTCGACTGGGGTGTACAGAACGGAGTTCCTACCCTTAATAATATTTATGTTCCCGAATATCTGGATGATGCAAAAACATTGAAATCATCCAATACAAACTGGTATGATGTGATTTCACAAACGGGAGTTGCCAATTCTATCGATTTAGCAGTTTCCAATAGTTCCAACAAAGGTTCTTACTTTTTTTCTTTGGCATCGTACGATAGTGATGGAATTGTAAAACTTACGGAATTCAACAGAATAGGTGCTAGAATTAATACTTCGTATAATTTCTTTGATGGTAAATTGAGAATAGGTGAAAATTTTACCATTAACAGAACAAAAGAAGTAGCAGATCCAGGTGTTCTGGATCCTGCATTGCGTGCTTTGCCTATAATTCCGGTAAGAACTGTAGATGGAATTGGTTGGGGTGGACCAGTTGGCGGAATGAACGACCGACAGAACCCAATGCGTTTGCTGGATTACAATAAAGACAACGGATACAAATACCAACGTCTTTTCGGAAATGTATATGCCGAACTGAATTTGGTGAAAAATCTTACATTGAAGACTAGTTTTGGTATCGACAATAGCAGTTACTATAAGAGAGCACTTCAAAGGAGTTACGTTTCAGGATACCTTCAAAATTCAGAGAATGCGGTAAATATTGATCAATCAACAACCGATAAATGGACGTGGTCCAACACTGCACATTATACGGCAAAATCTGGAAACCACAATTTCGATCTCCTTGGCGGTTTGGAAATGTACAAAGAAGTGTACGACAATACCTGGCTTCGGAAAGAAGGCTTCCTTATCGAAGATCCAGATTATATGTATCCGGATGCCGGTACCGGCGATGCTTTCAATGGCGGAGCTTCCACTTTGTATGGCTTACTGTCGTACTTCGGTAAATTTTCTTATGATTACAACGGGCGCTATTTATTTTCGGCAACCATCCGCTACGATGGTTCTTCACGATTCGGAAAAAATAACCGCTACGGTACTTTTCCGGCATTTTCCGCAGGATGGAGAATTAATAAAGAAGAATTTGCAAAAAACATATTTCCGTTCTTCTCTGATCTGAGATTGCGTGCCGGTTGGGGGCAAACCGGGAATCAGGAAATCAGCAATACAGCTGTTTATGCATTGTATATGGCAAATTATGCAGGAGGTGATCCTACATGGGCAACCTCTTATGGCACCGCATATGATATTAACGGCGTTGGAAGCGGACTTTTACCATCCGGCTTTGTCGCTACCCAGCTTAGAAATGATGATTTGAAATGGGAAACCACTACGCAAACAAACCTGGGATTGGATTTTGGATTCTTTAATCAAAAACTAACTGGTAGTGTAGATGTTTATAAGAAAGTGACAGACGATATTCTCGTGCTTCCTCCATATTTAGCAGTTATTGGTGAAGGAGGAAATCAATGGATCAACGGTGCCTCAATGGAAAACAAAGGTCTGGAAATAGCCCTTGGTTATCAAAATGAAACAAACGGAGGTTTTCGATACGAAATTTCCGGGAATGTATCCTTTAATGATAATAAAATTACCAAACTTCCACAGTCAGTTATAAACAATTACGGTGGAAATGGAACGACCGATAATATTTTAGGAAGACCGATTAATTCAATGTATGGATATGTTGCTGATGGCCTATTCAGAACTCAAGATGAGGTGGATAATTCCGCCATACAATCCGGAAAAGGTTTAGGGCGAATTCGCTACGCCGATTTGAACGGAGACGGAACCATTGATGATAAGGATCGTACTTGGATTGGGAATCCAAATCCAGGCGTGATGTATGGGGTAAACCTTAATTTCTCCTACAAGAACTTCGATCTTTCCACGTTCTGGCAAGGAGTAGGAAACGTAGATGTGGTGAATGCTAAAAAATATCAAACCGATTTCTGGAGTGTGGACGATGTAGGTTCCAATAAAGGAACGAGGCTTCTGAATGCATGGTCACCCCAGAATCCAAATTCGGATATTCCTGCTTTGACCACGATTGACAGTAATGCTGAATCTAGATTTTCAACCTATTATGTAGAAAATGGCAGATATCTAAAATTGAGGGTTTTACAGTTAGGATATACGCTTCCGAAAAGTTTAATCGATCAGTATGGATTAGCAAGTTTTAGAATGTATGTCAGTGCCCAAAATCTCGTGACCATCAAATCAAAAGATTTTACGGGGATAGATCCTGAAACTCCGGCATATGGTTATCCACTACCGCTAACCCTTAATTTTGGCGTAAACATTTCCCTTTAATATTTAATTCTATCAACATGAAAAATAAAATATACACAATTATCACCTGCCTTACAGTGCTTTTGGGATCAACCTCATGTAATGATTTTCTGGATACAGAACCAAGAGCTGTATTGTCCGAAGCAGATGTAGTAACTCCAGAAAGTGTAGACGGTTTCGTAATTGCAGCTTACTCCGCTATGGGTAACGACCATTACGATACGCCTTTCAGTCTCTGGCCATATGGAAATGTACGTTCGGATGATGCATATAAAGGAGGAAGTGGAACCAATGATATTCAGGCTTTTCATTTTTTAGAAGTGTCCAATAATATTCGTTCCGATTTTGGAGAATTCGACCGTTTATGGTATCTTAATTATGTAGGAATTGCACGCGCTAACAAAGCTATTGCGGCACTTAATCAACTTACAGAAGAAGAATATCCGAATAAAAAACAACGGATCGCAGAAATGAAATTTGTTCGGGGACATTTTTATTTTATGCTCAAAACTTTGTTCAAATATGTTCCATACATTGATGATACAGTTCCTACTGCAAACTATCCTCAAATCGGAAACAGGGACAAATCTGATCAAGAATTATGGGAAGCCATTGCTTCTAATTTTGAACAAGCAGCTACTGATCTTCCTGCGGTGCAAGACGAAGTGGGAAGGCCTAAGAAAAGCGCAGCTTACGCTTATCTTGCGAAGGTAAGATTATATCAAGCATACGAACAAAATGATAATAATGAGGTAACATCGGTTAATTCAGCAACGCTTCAAAAAGTGGTGGATGCCGCCAATCAGGTGATTGGACATTTCAGTTTGACTTCCGATTTCGGAAATAATTTCATGCCGGGAAGCTATGAAAACGGTCCTGAATCTGTTTTCTCCATTCAGTTTTCGGATAATGATCAAACCTTGTACGGTCGTTTGAATTTTGGCGATGTACTTTCTTTGCCTCAAGGATTGGGATGCTGTGATTTTCACAAGCCAAGCCAGAATTTGGTCAATGCATTCAAAACTTCAGCAGATGGTTTGCCAATGTTTAATACGTATAATGAATCAAATCTCGATTATAATCATTTAAATGAAGTAACGGTTGATCCTCGCTTGTATCACACCGTTGCTATGCCAGGATTGCCTTGGAAATATGACGAAGGCAAAATTTATGAGGAAAGCTGGGTTCGCAGTCCAGGAACGTACGGCTATTTCGCTTCTTTAAAAGAAAACGTTCCTGTTGGTTGCGGGTGCACGGTGAATATTGATCCGTTTTACGGAAATACAAAAAACAGAATTATCATCCGTTATGCCGATGTTTTACTTATGAAGGCAGAAGCGCTTATTGAACTGGGGCAGTACAATGACGCTCTTCCAATCATCAATCAAGTGCGAGAACGAGCAGGGCAAAGTACAACTTTCACAGGTTCTTATACTTCTAATAATTTAATCAAAACCTATCAGCCGGCCGTAAATTGTACTTGGGATCAGAATTTCGCCAGACAGGCACTACGCTGGGAAAGAAGAATGGAATTCGCCATGGAAGGAAGCCGCTTTTTTGATTTGGTACGTTGGGGAGTTGCCACTGAAACTATGAACAATTACTACACGGTTGAAAAAACAAGAAGATCCTATTATTCTCAAGCCGGATTTGATAAAGGAATTGAAGAATATTGCCCTATTCCGTTAGCACAGATTAATTTCAGTCAAGGAGTTTACAAACAAAATAATGGTTACTAAAAGAGCAACAACATGAAAAATTTTTTTAAACTAAAACTATATGTACTTGTACTTTTCACGGTTGCACTGGTTTTCAAATCGTGTACCGATGAATTTGGAGACGGATTGGTTACCGATGTTTCCGTAAATATTGAAGCATTTGCAGTGAATGGAATTGTAGGCGAAATCGACCAATTGGAAGATAAAATTACCGTAATCTTACCCTACGGAACCAATGTTACAGCAGTCGTTCCGCAGGTAGTGGTAGCAGAGGGAGCAATTGTTACTCCAGTAATTGGAACCACTGTGAATTTTACCAATCCCGTAGAATACACCGTAAAAAATGGAAATATTTACAAAAAATATGAAGTTACCGTAAAATCGGAAAATCCGATTAAAAGTTTCGTCATTAACGGGCAGAGTGCAGAAATAAACAATACTTCAAAAACCATTACTCTTACACTACCCGAAGGTACCAATTTCTCAGCCTTAACACCGGTAATTGAACTCGCAACTGGAGTTTCCATTTCGCCAGCCTCAGGATCAGTTGTCGATTTTGCGAATCCTGTGAATTTTAATGTAACCAACGGTATAATGAGTGAAGTGTATGTGGCAACGGTGGCAGCCCCAATTAGCGGACCGCAGATAGCTTTTATTGGTACAGAAGCTACAAGATCTTTACTCAGTAATTTGGATGAGATTGCAGCATCAGACTGGTTGTTCAATAGATATTCAGGAGCGAAGTATATTTCTTTTGCAGAGGTAGCAGCTGGAGTTTCTTTGGATAATTTCGATGTGATTTGGTGGCATTTTGATTCAGCAGTAGATCTTCCGGCAGAAGCTACGAGCAGTGCTGTACTCGCAAGAATTCAAAATTATCTGATCAACGGTGGTAATATACTGCTGACAAGTTTTGCTTCTCAGTATGCCGATAAAATTGGTATTCTTCCAGCAGGAAAAGGACCGAATAATGTTTTCGGAGATTTTCCTCCTAATGGCTTTGTAGATTCAGGAAGTGATTGGGGAATTTCATTCGTCGGAAATGAAAATCACCCAATCTTCAATGGTGTAGAAACCTATGCAACTGGAAAAGCCAATCTTCTGCAAAAGGGAACATTCCGTTTAAATCATACTGCATGGTGGTTTCTTCCAGAATGGGGAGGTTATGAAAACGGAGCAGGATGGCGTGAGCAAACTGGAGGAAAAAATCTGGCTAGTGAAGCCTGGGATGATACTCTGGATGGGCGAGTGGCAATTTCAGAATTTCCAGGAACAGGCAGTCAGAAAAATTGTGTCATTATATCCATGGGTGCTTACGATTGGTACAACGAGAACAATAACGGAGTGCCAAGCGCACCAAACGGATTTATAGATAATATAAAGAAAATTACGGATAACAGTTTAAACTATCTTGTCAACCATTAATTAAAAAATTATGTACAAAATAAAGTTGTTGATTAGTTGTGTGTTTGCTTTTCTGTTGATAAACTGTAATGATCAAGATGTTGATTTTAATATCACAGAAAATGATGTCTACAATGCAACAAACATCTTCCCACAACCTCCATCTCAATGGATGGGAACATCTAATCCCTATTTTACAGAAGGATATGTAGGAGATGTGATGCCTTACTATGAAAACGGAAAATTTCACATGTTCTTTTTGCACGATGCAAAATCAAAACCGGCCAATGCGGGAATCCACGATATTCATAGTTTTGAAACCTCAGATTTTATCAATTATTCATACAATGGACGACAAATTCCTTACGGTAATTCAACCGATGCAGATTTTGCAGTCGGAACGGGAAGTTTGATTAAATCGGGAGGTACTTATTATTACTTTTATACAGGTCACAATGCAACTTCGGCTTTTTTAGCTGGTAACCCTAGAGAAAGTATTTTGCTAGCTACCAGCACCGATATGAAAAATTGGAGCAAAATAACTGATTTTAAAATAACTGCACCACAAGGTTATTATGATTTTGAATTCAGAGATCCGCATGTGATGTACAATCAGGAAGAAAATAAATATTGGATGTTAGTTTCAGCACAAACTGACGATCGTAGGGCTGTAGTTTTGAAGTTCACTACAACGGATTTAGCATCTGGGGACTGGTCAGTGGAATCGCCAATCTATACTAGTCCGAATACTGAAAATTATATTATGCTAGAGTGTCCTGATCTTTTTAAAATGGGAGACTACTGGTACCTTGTTTTTTCAGAAAACTGGAGCGACAGTCCTGGTACTAAATATCGCTATTCTTCCTCACCAAATGGGCCTTGGGTTAAACCGGAAAATGATCAGTTCGATGGATCTTATTTTTATGCAGCTAAAACTGTATCTGATGGTACAAACCGATTTATTACGGGGTGGACTGCGAGAAAAGCACCTGAAAACAACACTGGAGCTAAGGAATGGGCAGGAAATATGATGACACATCAACTGGTGCAGAATTCCAACGGAACATTAGGTGTTAAACCACTTGAAACACTTTCATCCGTATTTACAAACGAAGTTGCGCTCACGCTTAAGGAATATAGCGGTTCGGTTAACCAAAGTGGAAATAGTTTTAGCCTAGGTGCAACTTCCAAAGCAACTTTTGATGCGTTAAGAAAATCTAATAAAATCAGTTTCCAACTTCAGCAAAATACTGGTTTAGCGGGAATTATCCTTGCAGAAGAAGGGAACTCAGAAAAAGGAGTAAAAATTGAGTTCAATGAAAGTACAAAAGAATTAAAAGCCTACACTCTTTTAAACGGAACGGAAACACTAATGAATCATCACTCTTTTGCGGCGTTGAATACAAATTCTTATGACGTGAATTTGTATATTAGCAATAATATTTGTGTGGTGTATATAAATGATCTCGTTGCGTTCAGTGTAAGGCTTTATGATATAGCAGGTAAGAAATGGAGTTTTTACAGCATTAATACAGCGAGTTTTAATAAAGTAATATTAAAAAATTCCCAAAAATAATGAGTCAAAAGAATATGAACTTTGTAAGTTATGGAGAAGTACTTTTCGATGTTTTAGAATCCGAAAAGAAAATCGGTGGAGCACCATTGAATTTGGCTTTAAGAGCAGCTTCTTTCGGATTTCCAGTTCACATTATTAGCGCGGTAGGAAATGATGACGATGGAAAAGTAATCGTAAATTATGCCAAAGAAAATGGACTCGAAACTACAGGAATTGGAGTTTTGGAAGATCAAAACACAGGAATTGTTCAAGTTATTTTAGATGAAAATCGAACAGCGACTTACGATATTAAATTCCCTTCCGCATGGGATTTTGTCCCAGTGAATGCGGCCGTAGAAAATATCGTTAAAAATGCGGATGTTTTCCTTTTCGGAAGTTTGGTTTGCCGCAATGAAGTTTCTAAAAATACACTTATCACGCTGCTGAAGTCCAATACTTCAATGTTCAAAGTTTTTGACGTAAATCTTCGTCCGCCTTATTATTCCGTGGATTTAATTAAAGAATTGGCGCAATATGCAGATTTTATGAAATTAAATGATGAAGAGCTTTTGGAAATTAATCAAACTTTAGGATTTCGAGGTAATGACATTTATGAATCCATTCAATTTTTATCCAAGGAATTCAATGTTGAAAATATTTGTGTAACCAAGGGAAAAGATGGCTCAACTTTATTGTGGAAAGGCGAATTTATTGATCATTTTGGTTATTCTGTTCAGGTTGAGGATACCGTGGGAGCAGGCGATTCCTTTTTGGCAAGTTTAATTAGTCAATTGGTTTCTGGTTCAGCGATTGATGAGGCGTTGGATTTTGCGAGCGCCGTAGGTGCGATTGTTGCCGGAAGTAAAGGTGCAAATCCAAAAATATCCAACGAAATGATTTCCGAAATGCGCAATACAAAAGCTTCAGTGTAAAGTTTAAGAATTTTTCTTTTATAAAGAAAACCAAAAATCCCCAAATATCATTCGGGGATTTTTTTATGAATTTTGATGTACTTTCGATTTTAAATAACGATATGTTTCTATTTGAGATCGATAATAAGGTTTGTCGTTTTTAACATATTTATTTCGAAGTTTATTGTCGAGAATTCTGGCTTTCACATTATCTTGCAATTGAATTTGCAGAATGTCCATCAATTCTTTCTTTAAATTTTTCTGCGTAACCTTTACGGCAGCTTCAATTCGATAATCCAAGTTTCGCGTCATCCAATCCGCCGAAGAAATGTAGATATCTTCAATACCTTTGTTGTAGAAATACATTACGCGTGCATGCTCTAAATACTCATCTACAATTGAAATTCCGTAAAGTTTCTTTTTGAATTCTTTTTGATTAAGTGCGCAGAAAATTCCACGAATAATCAATTGTACTTCAACGCCAGCTTTTGCGGCATCGTACAATTTTAAAATTAAGGAGCGGTCGCTTAAAGAATTGGCTTTAATAATCATTTTTGCCATTCTTCCTGCTGTGGCTTCTTCAATTTCGCGATCGATGTGTTGAATAATTTTTTCACGCATAAACTGTGGACAAACCATTAGTTTTTTACAGGTTTTCAAGATCGGGAGCGGATCTTCTTTGGGCTTCATTAACACTTTAAAAACTTTATTAATGTCCGCCATTACCACGCGATCGGATGTGAAAAGCAAATGATCACCATAAATTTTTGCCGTTTTTTCATTGAAATTTCCGGTGCTTATAAATCCGTATTGTACCGTTTTGCCGTTTTGTCTTTTTTTAATGACGCACAACTTGGCATGTACTTTCTTGTTGGGTAATCCTACCAAAACTTTCACGCCTTCTTCCTCCAAACGTTCCTTCCATTCCAAATTCGCTTCTTCATCAAAACGGGCGCGCAATTCGATCATTACAGTTACCTCTTTTCCGTTTCGAACGGCGTTGATCAGGGCGTTAATAATTTTTGAATTGCTGGCCAAACGATAGGCCGTAATTTGAATTGATTTCACATTCGGATCCATCGCACTTTCGCGTAACAAATCAATTACTGGACGATAATTGTGGTACGGAAAGGTTAATAAAATATCTTCTTTTAAAATTGTTTCCGTAATTCGGTGGTCGTTCGGAAATGCGGGATGATTGAAAGAGGTGCGTTCTACCGGTTTTTGATATTCTTTACAAACATCAGGGAAATCCATAAAATGGCGGAAATTATGAATTTTTCCTCCAGGGATAATGCTGTCTTTCTGCGTGAGATTTAATTTTTTAATAAGAAATTCTAGCAACGCTTTATCCATATCTCGATCGAAAACAAATCGAGTAGGTTTCCCTTTTCTTCGGCTTTTAATTCCTTTTTCTATTTTTTCTGCGAGGTTGGTTCGGATGTCGTTATCCAAATCAAATTCTGCATCTTTCGTTACTTTAAAAGCGTTGGAGTGGTAATCATCATATCCAAAAAAAGAAAAAATTTCTGGAAGCATAAAGGTTACAACATCTTCCAAAAGCATCACATTTTTTTCATCGTTTTCGGAGGGCAACATTACGAAACGTCCTACAAAACGTGTTGGCAATTCGATAATGGCGAAATTACTTTGGTACTGCCACTCTTTTCGTCGCATTGCAATGCCGAGGTATAAACTTTTATCGCGTAAATACGGCATTGGCTTGTTTTCGTGCAGAAGAATGGGAATGATGTTGGATTCTACCACATCATCAAAATACTGTTTTACAAAAACTTTTTGTTCGGGAGTGAGGTTATTTGCGTTTTTTATAAACACATTGTGTTGTGCCATTTCATCCTGAATAATTTTCCAAGTTTGGTTGAAATTTTCTTGTTGCTTAATAACAATGTCGTTTATTTTTTGTAAGATTTTTGAGGGTGGTTGATAGAAAGATTCTAAGATAATTTTGTTCTTAAAATCCATCGCTCTCTTTAATCCTGCCACACGAACTCGGAAAAACTCATCTAAGTTATTTGAAAATATTCCTAAAAAACGAATGCGTAATTGGAGTGGAACGGTTTCGTCCATCGCCTCTTGCATAACACGTTCATTAAAAGCGAGCCAAGTAAGATCGCGAGGATTAAATTCTTGTGACATGTGTGTATATGTGGTGTTTACTCAAAGGTAATAAATTCGCCATTTTTGAAATCTTTTTTAGTGTTAAATCTTTTAAATATGTCAATTTGGCAGAAATCAGGACGTGGTATAAAACTTGAGAAATCCTGTGTGTTCAACGAAAAATAACAAAAAATAAAAACAAAATATATTATGAGCAAAATAATTGGAATTGACTTAGGAACTACCAACTCTTGCGTTGCCGTTATGGAAGGTAAAGATCCGGTAGTTATTGCAAACGCTGAAGGTAAAAGAACTACACCATCTGTAGTGGCCTTTACAAAAGATGGCGAAAGATTAGTAGGTGATCCTGCAAAAAGACAAGCGGTAACCAACCCACACAACACCGTTTACTCTATTAAAAGATTTATTGGTACGCATTTTAAAGATGATGCTTCCGAAATTTCAAGAGTACCTTACCAAGTGGTTTCTGGTCCAAATGATACGATTAAAGTAAAAATCGACGATAGAGAATATACTCCACAAGAAATTTCTGCAATGATTCTTCAAAAAATGAAAAAAACAGCAGAAGATTATCTTGGTCAAGAAGTAACAAGAGCCGTAATTACTGTTCCAGCTTACTTTAACGATGCACAAAGACAAGCAACTAAAGAAGCAGGAGAAATTGCTGGACTTACTGTAGAAAGAATTATCAACGAACCAACTGCAGCAGCGCTTGCTTATGGTTTGGATAAAAATACAAAAGATCAAAAAATTGCAGTATACGACCTTGGTGGTGGTACTTTCGATATCTCAATCCTTGATTTAGGAGATGGCGTTTTCGAAGTATTGTCTACAAATGGTGATACACACCTTGGTGGTGACGATTTTGATGATGTAATTATCAATTGGTTGGCATCTGAATTTCAAACAGAAGAAGGTGTTGATTTAAAAGGAGATGCAATTGCACTTCAACGTTTGAAAGAAGCTGCAGAAAAAGCAAAAATTGAATTATCTGCTTCTTCGCAAACCGAAATCAACTTGCCTTACATTACTGCAACAGCTTCAGGACCAAAACACTTGGTGAAAACATTAACCAAAGCGAAATTTGAGCAATTATCTGCCGATTTGGTAAGACGTTCAATGGAACCTTGTAAAAAAGCATTGTCCGACGCAGGATTATCAACTTCTGATATTGATGAAGTAATCTTGGTGGGTGGTTCAACACGTATCCCAATCATTCAAGAAGAAGTAGAAAAATTCTTTGGTAAAAAACCATCAAAAGGAGTTAATCCAGACGAAGTAGTAGCAATTGGTGCTGCAATTCAAGGTGGTGTCTTAACCGGTGATGTGAAAGATGTTCTTTTGTTAGATGTTACTCCGCTTTCTTTAGGAATTGAAACAATGGGTTCTGTTTTCACAAAATTAATCGATGCGAACACAACAATCCCAACCAAAAAATCTGAGGTTTTCTCAACAGCTTCAGACAATCAACCTGCAGTAAGCATTAGAGTTGGACAAGGGGAAAGACCAATGTTTAACGACAATAAAGAAATTGGTAGATTCGATCTTACCGATATTCCACCTGCACCAAGAGGAGTACCTCAAATCGAAGTAACTTTCGATATCGATGCAAACGGTATTTTGAGTGTTTCTGCGAAAGATAAAGGAACTGGTAAAGAACAATCGATTAAAATTCAAGCTTCTTCAGGACTTTCTGATGCAGAAATCGAAAGAATGAAAAAAGAAGCAGAACAAAATGCAGCTGCAGATGCAAAACGTAAAGAAGATGCAGATGTAGTAAATAAAGCAGACGGACAAATTTTCCAAACTGAAAAACAGTTGAAAGAATTTGGAGATAAAATTTCTGCCGACAAAAAAGCAGCAATTGAATCTGCTCTTGCAGAATTGAAAACAGCTTTCGAAGCGAAAGATATGGCGACTGTTAAAACCAAATCTGAAGCATTAGATGCAGCTTGGACTGCCGCTTCCGAAGAGTTGTACAATGCGCAAGCGCAACAAGGCCAAGCAGGTCCAGAACAAGCACAAGGCAATCCAGGAAACAACGCTGGAGCTGATGATGTTCAAGATGCTGACTTTGAAGAAGT
>JAFAGO010000013.1 GCA_023422635.1 Bacteroidota bacterium | reverse complement strand
GTTATTTTTGAAGAAGTCAAGTAAGTACTGATTAACACTGATTAATACAAATTAGTAAATCGCTGTAAATGTAATATTTACGGCGATTTTTTTTGTCTTTTGATAAAGTAAATGCGTTTGCATATAGTGTTGAAGAAAAGTATTGAATTGTATGTTTTTGCAAATAATTTTTCCTAGTTAGAATTGCAAAGTATTTGAATAAGATCTTAAAAAAAGAAGCCGACTCACAAAGGAGTCGACCTCAAGTTATAAAAATATAGATTCAGTTGTTAATCGAATTTTTAGTAACGCAAGAATACTTTCTTAGTTTCGTTAATTTTTTATTTTTTGAAATTAAACTACTGGATTTCGAAAATAGTTTGCAAAACATCTTCTGAATTTCCGCCAACCATAACTTTAAAACTTCCCGGCTCAATGGTAAAATTACCATCATTATCGTAAAAACCAAGTTCTTGATCGGTAAGGGTAAATTGAATTGTTTTACTTTCACCTGGTTTTAAATTGACCAATTCAAAACCTTTAAGTTCTTTTACGGGGCGAATAACGGATGCAAATTCATCATGAATATATAATTGTGCAACTTCTTTTCCTTCAACTTTTCCCGTGTTTTTTAGATCTACATTTACAATTACTTTTTCTCCCTTTTTAAAGGTTTTCTTTAGCGTTGTAAGATTACTGTACGTAAACGAAGTATAACTAAGGCCGTATCCGAAAGGGTATAAAGGTGTTTTTTCTACATCCGAGTAATGCGACCAGAATACGTTGTTATCTTTATCCGTATACCTCCCTGTAGCATAATCATTGTAATAAATCGGAATTTGTCCAACATTTCTTGGGAAGGTCATTGGAAGTTTTCCGCTTGGATTATAGTCTCCAAACAAAACTTGAGCAACAGCATTTCCCGTTTGTGTTCCCAAATGCCAAGCTTCCACAATCGATGGAATATTTTCTGATGCCCAATTGATGGTTAGTGGACGGCCATTATTTAAAACCAAAACGATATTCGGATTTATTTTAGAGATTTCTTTTAGAAATTCTTCTTGCAATCCAGGAAGATTTAACTCGGTGCGACTTCTTGCTTCGCCTGAAGAAAAGCCATGTTCTCCCAAAACCATCACGACAACATCTGCATTTTTAGCCGCTATCTTAGCTTCTTCTAATCCTGAATTATCGTTATTGTTGTACTGAACTTCTGTTAAGAAAGTGGGTTCTTCCAAAGTTAATTTTGGACCTTCAACATAGCTTATGTTGCTTTCTTTGTATTGTTGCATTCCTTCCAAAACCGAAACCGCAGTATTATTATCTGAGGCAATTCTCCAACTTCCTAACGGTGAATTTTTGCTTGATGCCAGCGAACCTAATACAAGAATTTTTTGTCCTGATTTTTTTAAAGGAAGAAGATTTTTTTCATTTTTAAGCAAAACAATAGATTTCTTGGCGATGTCCAGAACTGCATCTTGGTTGGCTTTGCTCCCGATAACTTCTTGTTCACGCTTTTCATCAAGAAAACGATAAGGATCATCAAATAATCCAAGCTCATATTTTACGCGTAATATTCTGCGTACTGCATCGTCTACATATTTTTGATCAACTTTTCCTTCCTTTAGCGCTTTTTGTAAATGGGGCACATAAATTCCACCTTCCATATCCATATCGGTTCCTGCCTCAACGGCAGATTTTGCTGCGGCAATTTCATTTTGAGAATATCCCCATGGAATCATTTCTCGAATGGAGGCCCAATCTGAAATAACGAATCCAGAAAATCCCCATTTATCTTTGAGGGTATTTCTTAACAGTTTTTGATCTGCTGAAGCAGGAATACCATTGATGGTATTAAAAGAAGTCATTACCGTTCTTAGACCTTGATCCACCGCTGCTTTAAATGGTGGAAGAACGGTGTTGTATAATGTGTTGGTTCCAATTTCTGAAACATTGTATTCCAAACCTCCAACAACAAAACCGTAACCAGCGAAATGTTTCGCACTCGCCGCAATATGTAAAGGACTTTTAAAGGAATTATCGCCTTGGAAACCTTTTACTCTTGCTACTGCGATTTTGCTTCCTAAGTAGGGATCTTCGCCTGCGCCTTCCATTACTCTTCCCCAACGGGCATCTCTGGAAATATCCATCATGGGACCAAAAGTCCAGTTAATGCCTGACGCAGCAGCTTCGGAGGCAGCGACTTCAGCAGATTTTTCAATGGCTTTTAAATCCCAAGATGCTGCTTCTGCTAACGGAATTGGACTTAATGTTTTGTATCCATGAATGACATCAAAACCAATAATTAATGGTATTCCTAATCGGGTTTGTTCCACGGCAATCTTCTGAACAGAGCGAACTTCTTTTACGCCCCGAACGGTTAACATGGATCCCACAAGACCTTTTTTAATGTTTTCGTATTTTTCTTCGGCGCTTCCGCCAACAGGTGCAGGACCGGTAACATCCCAAAAACCGTTGTACTGATTCATTTGTCCGACTTTTTCTTCTAAAGTCATTTTCGACATCAGGGAATCAATTTTCTTTTCTATTGTTGGGTTTATCGTTTGCTGTGCATTCATTGTAATGGTAATTAAACTTGCGAGGGAAAGAATAATGTATCTTTTAATATTCATTATAATAGGGTTGGCTTGTTATTAATTTAGTTCTTCTGTTGTAAAACTCGATGCAGGTAATTTTGCTTGGTTATAAAGATCGGGAACTGCTACATTGCTCCATGCGTAACGAATTTTCCTTGCCACTTTTACATTTTCGGATTGTACAATAATTTTATTGCCTTTTAATGTTGCTTTTGCAGGTACAAATTTTCCGTCGTCGCCCGCAATTTCGAAGAGTGAAGAATTTCCTTTTGTAAAATGAAGCCCATCTGCGAATTGGTAGGTAATGGTTGCTTTATTTCCTTTGAAATCTATTGATTTTACGGATGGGTTTTCCACTAACCCCATTGGTTTATCATAAACATTCTTCAGTACCAAATTAGCCATCCTTATGCCGACAGGTTTTTTATTTTTAGGATGAATATCGTCCGTTTTATCCAAATCTGATGTAATGACTAACCCTGAATTTGGTAATGTTTCTGCCACAATTCGTTGTGCATTTTTAATTCTAACAGTCGTGTCGCTCCAACCCGTGTACCCTGCAATTTGAATGATATAAAATGGGAAATCGGAACCTTTTGCCTCACGCCAAGATGTCGCCATTTCCGAAAGCAATGTTTTGTATCCATTAGGGTTTCCAGCATTTGTTTCGCCTTGGTACCATAAAGCTCCTTTAATAACAAAAGGATTAATCGGGTAAATCATCGAGTTATAAGCACCACTTATTTGAAGCGGATAATATTCGTTGGGTTGTATCATTTTAAAATTTTCAGCCAATTCTGGATGCTTTTTGAAAACACTTTCGGGTGCCCAAAGTTCTGCAGCAGAACCACCCCAAGCTGCGCAAATAATGCCGATAGGAACGTTTTTTAATTCTTCTTGAAGCTTTTGAGCAAAGAAATATCCAATAGCACTAAAGTACTTCATCGTATTTGGAGAACAGGCTTCCCAGTTTCCGTAAAAATCGGTTTGAGGATACTCAGATGATAATTTAGGGACCGAAAAAAAACGAATATTAGGATAATTGGCTTTTGTAATTTCTGCTTCAGCATCAAGCATTCCCCACGCTGGTGAATATTCCATATTCGATTGTCCTGATAGTAACCAAACTTCTCCCAGCATTACATTTTTTAGCTTTACTTCATTGTATCCTTTTAAAGTTAGGGTATAGGGGCCACCTTCTTTTCCTGTGGGAATTTTTATGGTAAAAATGGCATCGCTTCCTGTTTTTACTTTATATTCTTTGTCTAAAAAATCCGCTTGTAAAGTAATTTCTTCATTGGGGGTGGCGTGTCCCCAAATGGTAATTTCAGAATTTCGTTGTAGCACCATATTATCCTTGAAAATTGCAGGGAGATTAATATTGGCACACATAAAACACGAAATTAAAAGGGTGAATAACGGTGTGATTTTCATATGCTTATTGTTAAATTAAAACAAACTCAAAAGCTATTTTTCTTTTTTTTGAATTTATTATTTCAGAAGTTGTTGAAATAGTGGACGAAGTTCGTTTGCCATTTTCTGATCATCGGCTGAATCTGGATGGTAACCACAACCTTTAGGCGTCATTTCCGAAAATTCGAAAACTTCAATTGCAGGATGCTTTGTATCATTCTTAAAGAAATCTTTTACTTGGTTCAGATATTTTATGAATAATTGATTCTTTTCGCCATTAACCATCGGGCTGTTGAGCAAAACAATTTTCGCATTCGGGTATCTCTTTTGAATCATTTGTACAAACTCAATATAGTTGCCCACAAACTTGTATTGGTTAAAAGGCAAGCGTTCTTTTTGTCCATCTCCATCCGAAAAATCATTTGTTCCTAAGCAAATACTAACGATGTCGGGTTGATATGAAGAATCAAAATTCGATTTTCCAAAACCGTTCAGGAATAAATTAGGATAAACATCTGGCAAAATAGATTCTTCATTTCTTTCTGAATTCCAGTTTCTATACATACCATAACCAGAAACCGAACTTAAAAGATAGTCGGCTCCTAATTCTCTTGCCAGAACAGGACCGTAGGCCAAGTAGGAATTATGTTGATCGTACCATTCTCCTTGTCCGCAAGGAATAGAAGATTGATCGTTGCCAAAACCTGTGGTAATGGAATCTCCTATAAATTCAATTTTCTTTAAAGGTTTTGGTGTGAAGGGAAGTGCATTGATCGTACTACCGTCGAATTCTACATTTCCGTTTGAAGCATCAGTTGCCTTTGTAATGCGAATATGATGTTGTTTGATTGAACGATTAACTGCTTCGATTTTATAATTTCTCGCATCACCAGATTCTACTTTTATTCGACCGATATATTTTCCGTCCACTTCAATAGAAACCCAATTATGATGAACGAAAGAATCAATACTTTTTAAATTAACCTCAACCGAATTTCCCGTGAATTCAAACTCTACATATGATCCCGGTCCGCTTAAAAGACCTTTGTTGTAAAAACTTTTTTGTACGCGACCACCCCAATTAAATTTTGCAATGTATTGTCCTCTGGAATCAAACTGACGAAGGTAATCTCTGGTTTTAATTCCCGATTCATTGAGGTCGGAAATTTTCCAATTTCCATTAGTGGAAGCGCTTGGAAGTAGCATGGAACAGGTTTCTTTTTTATCTGATACCGACCATGTAATCCAACTGAGGTTTCTTTCAACCATCCAATCGAAATACTTTTGCCATTCCACAAAATCGAATTTACCATCGCCCGTTGCTTCCATTCCTGCGGACTCTGAAATAAATACTGGAATTCCTGCATCGATCGCCTTATCGGTTCTTTCACGAAGCCAACTTCCATGTGTTCCTGCGTAGAAATGAACCGTGTACATGATGTTTTTCTGATTTTTGATTGGATCATTTTGAACCAAATCAATCCTTTGATCCCATTCTGGACAACCCACCAAAATTATATTATTATGATCGTTCTTGCGAATGGTTTTAATAACGTCTTCAGCATACGATTTTACTTCTTCCCAAGATTGTCTTTCGGGCTCGTTGAATACTTCGTAAATCACATTTGGATACTTCCCGTATTTCTTCGACATTTTGTCGAAAAAAGCTTTCGCTTCCGTGGTGTGAACTTGATGTGCATGCCAATCGATGATTACATAAATTCCTTGTTTAATCGCTGCATCAACAACGGCTTCAATGGCTTTTACATTCTTTTCAGGAGAATCTAAATATGCACCTTCGGGTTCAATTCCTAGCGAAGCACGAACAATATTCACGTTCCAATCTTCTTTCAGCCATTTCACTGTTCCTTCGGTGTAGAAGCGAGGATGCCAATTGCTCCAACCAAATCCGGTTCCGACTAAGCGAACAGGTTTTCCATTTTTATCGGAAAGCTTTGTGCCGATAACTTGTAAATCTCCTATTTCTTTAACGGGATTTACGGCCTTCATCGTTCCAAATGAAAGCGTGCATACGAGTAGAAATAAACTTAATATTTTATTTTTGAATGTGAACATAAGCGATGTTATTTGTAGAGTTTAAGTTGAGCTGCTTCTTTCTCGAACAGAGTTTTAGGATTTTTATAAAACTGTATAAAATCTTTTGCTGCTGGATGTCCAGGAAAGGGAAGGTAATATTCAACGGTTTGTTCTTTAGGTTTAAATCCAGCATTTCTCCAAAACAAAACATAAGAAAATTTGTGTTTGTTAAAAACGGGTTGAACAATTTCTGTAAACCATTTTTGATCTGGAATATGATCGTAACCAATCTCGCCAATTGCAGAAATTTTGTTGTGCTCTTTAGCGGCAATGTTCATTACTTCAATCCAGCGATCCAACTTTTTTGAAAAATCTTTTCCACCCTCTACGCTCCCTCTTTGGTAGGCATCAAATGAAACCATATCCACATAGTGATCTCCTGGATACCTTTTTAAATATGTTTCAGGATCGTCGTATTCGATACTCGTATTGTAAACGGATACAAGATTGTGCAAGCCCTTTGCTTTTAGATAATCCAAGGAATACTGATACAATTCTTTATATTCCTCATCCGAAGCAGAATTGGCTCCCCACCAAAACCAAGTTCCGGTATGTTCGTGCCAAGGTCGCCACAAAATCGGGATTAATTCGCCCTTTTCACCTTTAAGACTTAGAAGGAAATCGGCCACTTTATCCAAATATCCTACGAAAGTTTCGTGATTTTCACCGCCTGGAAAAATGCTTTTAATGGTTTTGTTTGAATAATCCCAAGCGTTTTTTCCGGTAATTGGATTATTGGTATGCCAACTAATGGTGATAATTCCACCACGTTTGTAGCCTTGTTGAATGTATTCGCGCATCTTGTTGAAAGGAACACCATCGAGATTTTTATCTTTTCCCAGTTCTAAATCTCCCAATTCCCATCCGTAAACAGCGGGATAATCGTTTACAGTTTCTTTTACGTCGCTTCTACCATCAACATATTTCCAATAAACGCCGTATGCCAAATCGTCTTGATGGCCAACGAAATAACCTTTATCTTGAGCTTTAGCGAGATTTTGATACAGATTTTTTGTTTCTTGAGTAGCGAGAGAATCGCTTAATTGATATTGCGCAAAGCCAAATGAAGAAAGCAGAAGTGCGCCGATTGCTAACGATTTTTGATATCTTAATTTCATCCCTTTTTTTATTAATTTTTTACAAGACGCAGCATTAAAACATCTTTTGCTGGAATTTTTGCAGAAAGTTTCTTAGAAGTTGTTCCTCTATTTTTCTTCGTCCAAAGATCGATAATTTTAAACTTTTGTTGTGTTGTATTGAAGGTTTTGTTAGACACTTCTGTGTCGGTAAAAATATTTGTATTCCAGTCGAAAGTTAGATCTTTATCGGTGGAATCTCGGTTTAAAAATGCCACGGCCCAATCGCCATTTTCGAGAGGTTTAAACCAAATTTCAAATTCGCCTTCGTCTTTATATTTCAATGCTTGAACGCCTAAAACATCTTGATTTATTGCAATTACATCTTTGTTCATTAAAACTTTTTTGGTTTCATCATCCATATTGCGAAGGTCGTTGCCAGCAATTAGCGGTGCAGCCAACATTGCCCACATTGAAAAATGTGCACGATCTTCGCCTGGAGATAATTTACCATTTCCGACTTCCAGCATATCTGGGTCATTCCAATGTCCTGGGCCTGCATATTTTCGAAGTCCTTCCTGTTTATCTAATATTTGCATTACGCCCCAAGATTTCCAGGTTCCATGATCTTCGATACAATCAAAACAATTGAAAATATCGCCAGAAGTTCTCCAAAGATGGCCAACATTTTTGCCCCAATTCCACGGTTGATTATCTCCCCATTCGCAGATACTTAACACTATAGGTTTTCCAGCTTTTTTAAGGGCTGCTGCCATTGTTTTGTAAGCACCTTCTGCATTAAGACTTTCGGTGTTGCACCAATCGTATTTTAGGTAATCAATTCCCCATGATGCATAGGTTTTGGCATCTTGAAATTCATACCCTCTGCTTCCTGGTCTTCCGCCACAGGTTTGAGAACCTGCATCAGAATAAATCCCCAATTTTAATCCTTTTGAATGTACATAGTCGGCTAAAGCTTTCATTCCAGAGGGGAAACGTTTTTCGTCGGGATGTATAAATCCATTTTCATCTCGATCTCCATGCCAACAATCATCGATGTTGATATAAGTGTAACCGGCATCTTTCATTCCTGAGGAAACCATCGCATCTGCCATTTCCTTAATAAGATTCTCATCTACATTGCAAGAAAATTTATTCCAAGAGTTCCAACCCATTGGTGGTGTTAATGCAAGATTGGGAAATTTGGTATAGTCTTGAACGTAATTATTTCCTTGTGCTTGTGAAAGTAGTGCGATTGAAAGGCTTATTGTTAGAAAAACTTTTTTCATAAGGGGGGGGTTCGGATACAAAAGCATACTAAAGAATTTTTACTATGCTAAATTGCGGATGTTTTATTTATGCTCGATTATAATCGTCTTCAATACGTACGATATCGTCTTCACCAAAATAAGTTCCGTACTGAACTTCTATAAATACCACAGGTTCTGCAGTTTTATTTTCAATTCTGTGATGTGCGCCTTGCGGAATTTGTGCAACTTGGCCGGTGGTATAATCTTCGGTTTTATCATCAATCGTAATTGTTCCGATGCCGGAAACAATGGTCCAAACTTCGCCTCTTTTGTGATGGTATTGAAGAGAAAGTCTTCCGCCAGGGTTTACTTGAATTCTTTTCACTTTATGATCTTCGGCATCTTCCAATACCCAATATTCTCCCCAAGGTCTTACGTCGTGTTCCATTTTTTTTTGATTTTTTAATTTGATATTTATTATTTATTGAATTTCACTTGGATGTTGTCTACATACATGGTTCCTGTTGCTTCAGAAAGCGCGAGCATTATTCTGTATTTTTTTGAGCCTTCAGGAATGCTTAACGTTTTTTCAAATTTAGTCCAATCACTAACCTCTGAAATAAAGAATATCGGTTGATCATCACCTGTTTTAGCAGTGCCATCTTTGGTGAATTCTACAATCATTACG
Source organism: Bacteroidota bacterium (assembly GCA_023422635.1). GTDB lineage: Bacteria > Bacteroidota > Bacteroidia > Flavobacteriales > Weeksellaceae > JAFAGO01. The sequence goes on along the minus strand of JAFAGO010000013.1, from coordinate 81,286 downwards.
CCTTTATTCCAATCGTTTTTTCCAGGTTTTAAATCTTTGGTTTTTGCCATTGCCGAAACAGAAAGTGTTTTGCTGGCATCTGGAATATCTGCAACCTGATCGATGCCGAACCAAACGGGATTTGTAGAGGTTAGTTTTAAACTTTTTTGTCCTTCGAATTTTTCTTCTGAAGTGGTTTCAGCATTTCCTCTCCATCCTTCCAAGCCATTTTCAAAATTCGCATTTGTTAGTTGTACGATTTCAAGAGGAGTAGAATCCGTGATTACTTTTACCTCATATTTCTTGTTTTCTGCTTCAATTATTGCATTATAATCTTCTTGTGAAAGTGCATTAATTTTGATGTCATCAAAATAAAAGCTTCCTGTACATTCCGATAATGCAAGCATGAGTTTGCCAGATCGGTCTTTATTGAGCGGAATAATTTTTTTGTACTCTTTCCAAGGGGTTGTTCCTTCAAGAGCTGCAATGCTTTCTCCTTTTCCCGCAATATCAACAATCATTACTGCCTTGTTCCAATCGCTCGTACCTTTCACTACACCATCTGCTTTTAACCAAGCCGAGACTTCGATCGCAGCTGTATTTTTTGGGATGTTAAACGATTGATCGATTCCTTTCCACTGTGGGGTGGTATATTCGGTAATGCTGCCACCATTATTTCCTGTTCGTTTGGTGTAAGGGTTGAGGGTAAGTATATTCTCGTTGTTCCACATGCTTGTTCCTTCTTCAAAACCAGCATTTTTGATGAGGTTTTTCTGAGCATATGTGAGTGCAAAAGATAAAAGTGATAGACTTAAAATTAATTTTTTCATATCTCTATTTTTTTTAAGGAAATTGATAGATTGGAGTTTCGATATTATTTTGCAAAGTAATTTTTTCTGCGTGAGAGAAATTTTTAAAATCTGTTGAAAAACTGCTGGATAATGTGGGAACATAATACTGTGAAGCGGTATTCGACCAGAAATTTACATATGCAATTTTTATATTGTTGTTCGTGATCGCAGGATACAGAAGTGATGTAAAATGATGTGCAATTCGTGGCGTGGCATTTCCACTGGAATAGCCGGTTTCCGTAAGAGCTGCGATTTTGTTTTTTTGTAGCGCCAGATCTGAAATAATCTTCAACTTGCTGTTCGCAGCAGAAGCTCCCGAAGGTGTTTGACTGGAAAAATCAAGATAATTATCCATTCCTAAAATATCTACGTATTGATCTCCAGGATAGCGTTCTAAATAGGTTGCTGCGGAGTTGAAATTTGCATCAGGCGAAAATGCGTATAGAAAATTGTGCACCTCTTTTATATCTCGCAAATAATGCACGGTAAATTGCCATAATTCCTTGTATTCTTCGGGAGTACAATAAGCTGATCCCCACCAAAACCAATTGCCATCCATTTCGTGAAATGGTCGGAAGATTATGGGAATTGTTTTGCTGTTGCTTCCTTTTAAATTTTTAACAACAGATGCAATTTTATCTAACTTCTGCTTGTACCAAAAGTGGTTGGTGCCGTTGGGTAAGATGCTTTTAAAAGCATTTTTCTTTTGAGAATCCGTCATTTCAGAAGTATAAAAATGTTCTTCAGAAAACGGTTCTCGAAGATGCCAGCAGAAAGTGACTGTCATACCTTTATCGTAGGCTTGTTGCGCTGCTGAAATTATTTTTTGTTCTTGCTGATAAAACCAATTGGATGGATTTTGTTGGTAGTTTTTGTCGGTAATAAACATAAAATCTAAACCAATTAAAGCAGGATCGGATCCTGTGGTTTTCTTTACATCCGACATAGAGTTGTCGTTTTGATAGTAGGAATAAAATGCGTCTTGATGCCCTAAAAGAATTTTGCTACCCGCATTTTTATACAAATTGTAAAAAAGTGCTGCCGTTTGGTCAGCAGCACTTTGGTCTACCATAAAAGTTTTTACGTTAGATACAGTGATTGATGATTCGTTAATCTCATCGCTCTCGTTATCGGGTTGTCCCACTAAAGCATCACTGCTACAGGAAAACAGTAGAAATATTATACCGGATAGTGCGATGAAAAATTTGCTCATTTTGTATTCTAACTTCGATGAATTTCTTCTATTCTAAAAAGACGTCTATGGCTTACTTTTTAATAATTTTTTGAGATTGATTTCCGTTAATGTTGACGAAATAAACTCCATTTTGCAAATTGGAAATATTCACTTCCTTTACATTTTTGTTTGAATTTGTAAAGACTACTTTACCTGATGCATCCGTGATAGTTACTGTTTTCGCTTGAACAGCATCTGAAATGTATACCACATCTTTTGCAGGATTTGGGAATACAAAATTTTTATTTGCCTTAACGAGGTCGCTAACAGCTAGATTTGCTTCAACACTTACTTGCGTTTGAGCACCTGCAAGATAGGACCATTCTGTAGTGAATAAGGAAACCTCCCATTTATACATACTTCCATCCGTTAGTGTTGATGAAATTGGAGTGTCATTAGGAATTACCAAAGAAGCTTCACCAACTACAGCGTTGGAAGTTGTTTCTGAAGCAGGATTAATAATTTCACTAACAACATCACTTTCCCAAGCACCAGTAGAATTGTATTTGCTCAAAGCTACTTTAATAATTCCGTTAGAATCAGCGGTATATTGGTAACCGATTTTCGCTGTTTCGCCTTGTGAAATGGACGTTGGAATTGTGCCATTAAAATTAATCGTGTTGCTTACTGTTGATGACGTGTTTACAGTTACAGGATGAAAACTTCCGGTAATCCAATCTCCACTTGATGTTTGAAGCATAATTGCCCAAAGGTATTGCACGCCTCCTGTAAGTTGATTACTCGGAATTACAGAAGAAGGAATAGAAACACTAGTCGATTGTGAACTTGGAGTTGCTGTTGCAGGAAGATCATTAATGAAAGTTCCGTTCTGCCAACTTCCAGAGCCCCAATCTGGAGTAGTTCCATCAGCAGTTGATTTAATGAGCGCTACTGCAATTTTACAGGAGACTTCCGAGGTATAGTTCAAAGTGAAATTATACGTTTCACCAACTTCTACAGGATTTGGTAGGGTAGAAGTAAGGTCCAGTGTTTGGGCTTTCCCCAACACTCCAATCCATGCAATACTCACGATTTTACAGATTTTACAAAAGGTAGTTGTAATGTTCACAATATTATTATTTAAAAGGTGATTTACAATAATCTATTCACAATCTCAATACATGCTCTTGCGTTGTGATAAGGGCATTTCCAAAAACCGGCTTTGTCTTTCTTAATTTTTTCACCGTTGTTGTCAATTCCCCAAATCCATTCCCCATTTTGATGATCGATAATCTGTGCATTTACAAATTCCCAATTTTTTTTCACGATATCCAAATATTCTTTTTTAGAAGTAAGCTGGTAAGCATTTGCGTAGCCAATCCATAATTCCGCTTGTGGCCACCAATGCTTTTCGGCAACTAAATGCTGTGTTTTTGGATCGTACTCATACCAAAGGCCTCCATCTTTATCGATTCCTTCTTTGGTGACATCTGCTATTTTTACGGCGTAATGTATATAGCGAGAAATGAGTGATTCGTTTTGAGAAACTTCTGCAGACCATTGTAAAAGCCACGCAGCTTCAATATCATGACCATAAGAGAAAACATCTTTTTTTTCAATCCAATCTTCATTGAAGAATAGTTTTAAATGCCAAGATTCTTTATCGATAAAATGCTCATCAATGGTTTCGAGAATGGTTACGATGTTCCTCTGAAGTTCATCATCTTTCCAAACGGTATAAAGATTTGCAAATGCTTCAACGATGTGAAGATGGGTGTTCATGGTTTTCTTCTCGTTAGCATCTTTATCACTTAAACGCATATCTTGAATTTCTTTCCAATCTTGCGTTAACGCTTCAAAGTAACCTCCTTTTTGATGGTCGAAACTGTGTGTTTGAATACTTTGATACAAGGTGATGGCCAATTCCAATGCTTCTTTTACCCCAAAAACTTTATAGTATTCGCTTAAACCATAGATGACGAATGCCAACGCATAAATCTGGTTTTTGGTATCCTTTGGTTTACCATCAGGATAGATACTCCAATAAATTCCTTTGTTTACTGGATCGTAGAACTTGGATGTAATTTCTTCAAAAGCTCTTTTTGCCACTTTTATATGGGCTGGATCTTTTGTAAGCGGATATGCCGCCGAGAATGTCCAAAGAATTCTTCCGTAAAGAACGGAGCCTTTTTCGGCATCAAAATTCTTCTTTTCGGAGAAATCAATTTCACCAATAAAACCGCCATTTTTGCAGTCGATGGTGTTTTTACTCCAATATTCTAGGATGTTTCCAAGTTCTTTTTCAATCTGTTTTACAAAAGACAAAGAAGTATCTACCGTTGTCATATTTATCGTGTTATAGATTCACATTTATTTATTTGCAGCATTTTCGTCCACAATGCTAATGATGGTTTGAACAGATTCGTACGAAGTCAGTTTATCTTCGGAAGTATTAATGCAATAATCCAATAATTGATCTACTGATGAAACGGCAACGTGCATTCTGGTATCTGAGGAAGCGTAGTAAATGAAAACTTTTCCGCCTTCGTCCGCAATCCATCCATTGGAAAACAAAACATTGGAAACATCGCCAACTCTTTCAATTCCTTCGGGTGCCATAAAATAGCCTGCAGGTTTATGGGTAACTTTACCCAAATCGTGAAGATCGGTCATAAACATGTACAATACATAGCGTAGTCCTGCCGCAGTATTTCTTACTCCGTGTGCAAGGTGTAACCAACCTTTTTCGGTTTTAATAGGTGCTGGACCTAATCCATTTTTCAATTCGTATACGGTATGGTATTCTTTAGTGAAAATAATGGTTTCGTTTTCTACCACAGGATTGGTCATTTCTTTAATGTAACCCAATCCAATACCGCCACCGTTGCCAACATCGATAAAGCCATCTTGAGGTCTGGTGTAAACAGCGTATTGACCATTAACAAATTCTGGATGTAATACCACGTTTCTTTGTTGACCGGTATTGGAAATTAAATCGGGAAGTCTTTCCCAATTTAAAAGATCTTTTGTTCTAACAATTCCTGCATTCGCAATGGCAGAACTTGTGTCGCCTTTTGGTGCGTTTGGATCTTTTCTTTCGGTGCAGAAAATTCCGTAAATATACCCGTCTTCATGGTGTACCAATCGCATATCGTAAACGTTGGTATCTGGATTTCCTTCGATTTGAGGAATAACAATTGGTTTTGCCCAGAAGGTAAAGTTATCAACACCATTAGGAGATTCTGCAATGGCGAAAAATGATTTACGATCGTAGCCTTCTACACGAACGGATAGAATGTACTTTTCGTTCCATTTCATTGCGCCTGCGTTAAACGCCGCGTTGATTCCAAAACGTTCTAGGAAGTAAGGATTGGTTTCTGGGTTAAAATCGTATCTCCATTCTAGCGGCGTGTGAGCAGCGGTAACAACAGGATTTTGATATCTTGTAAAAATTCCATTTCCGGCTTCATCAGAAGGGTTGTTTTTTGTTGTGATTAAAGATTCAAATTCGTCTTTAACGGCATTCAATCTAAAATTGAATAAATTATTCATAGTAATTTTTTTATTTAAAATATTCTTTTTTGTTTGCTAATCTTACAGATTTACAGTTGACTATTATTTCTTTTAAGTTCAAGTTCGTTTGTAATTTCTTTAACTTTTTTATCCGAAAGAGGATAAGCCATCATCCCTAGAAATGCGATTAAACAGCATGCGGCAGGAAGTAAACTGATCATTAAGCGTTCGCCGAAAATGGTTTCTGCACTTTGTGATGCCGCATCTGGAATGTAATTGAAATAAGCCAAAATCCATCCGCTTAAAGCAGCTCCTAAAGCCCATCCTAATTTTTGCGACATCGAGGAAGAAGAAAAAATAAGTCCTGTCGCACGGCGGCCTGTGTGCAATTCTTCATAATCAACAATATCTGCATACATCGACCACAGTAGTGGTAAAACATAGCCTGCAAACATTGATATTACAAATTGTAACATTAAGATGAGTGCAAGATTGTTAGGAATAAAATAGAATACTACACTTAAGAATCCTGCAATCAAGGTGGCAATCATGTAGGTTTTTTTCTTTCCGTATTTTGCTGAAATTGTTGGTGCAGCGATAACACCAATTAGGTTGGCGGCTTGACCAATAAGGAAGTAAATGGTTGTGATGTCCCATCCTGTGCCGGCCATTCTGTAATTTATTCTTACAAAATCGCGGAAGTAGTAAATCGCAACACCATCGCGAACGGCATTAAATAGTAGGGCTGCAAGACCAGTTCCTACTAAGATCCACCACGGTTTATTGCGGAAAAGATTTTTTAAATCGTCTTTTACCGAAACATTTTCCTCAGTTTCAATTTGTTGAACTCGTTCTTTTGTCCATAAAAAGCATAATAGAAACAAAATCACGCAAATAATCCCAATTACACCAACTGCCATTACCCAACCAGTTGCAGAAGTGCTTACTGAAGTTTCTACTGCATTTTGAGCGGCTGAATGAGTTCCATCAAAATTTTTTGCGAAGAAATCTACTAATGGTTGTAACAACATAAAGGTGATGAAACTTCCAATAAAAGCAAACGCCATTCGGTAAGAAGATAGCTCATTCCGTTGTTTTGGGTCTGATGATAAGGATCCTAAAAGAGAGGCGTATGGTACATTGATTAATGAATAAACAATCATCATTAAAGAATACGTAAGATACGCGTAGATGAGTTTCCCGGAAGTTCCGAAATCTGGCGTATAAAAAGTAATAACGCCCATTACTGCGAATGGAATTGCAAACCATAAAAGATAAGGACGGTATTTGCCCCATCGGGTTTTCGTACGATCGGCAGCAATGCCTACCAATACGTCAAAGAAGGAATCCCAGAGGCGAGCGATTAGGAACATTGTTCCTGCGGCGGCCGCGGTAATTCCGAAAACATCGGTATAGTAAAACAGAGAGTACATTCCGAAAATCTTCCAGAACATAGAGGAAGCGGCATCTCCAAATCCGTATCCGATTTTTTCTTTAAGCGTAATTTTATCGGTATTGTTCATAATGTATAAATAGGGTATTGTGTACTTTTATTGATAAACACGTAGCTTTTGGATGTCTTTTAGAAACAAACTGTTCTCTGCATCGTGATACTCTTTAAAATCTTGTGTGTTAGGATGTCCTTTGTAGGGTACGTAATAGTGCATCTTCTTTTCTTCTGTTAGTCCATGATTTCGCCAAGCGAGAACGTACGATATTTTATAGTTTCCGATTGCTTCGTTTAAAGTCTTGGTCCAGAATTTATTATACGGAATTTGCTCGTAACCTGTTTCTGCTAATGTGGGAATCTTTTGGTGTTTTTTTGCAATTTGATCCATTATTGCAAATTGCTTTTGAGAACGCTCTACGAAACTGGTATTGTGAACAGGATTATCAAGCTCATAGATGTCGAAACTTATCATATCCACATATTCATCGCCGGGATAAAATTCCATGAATTCTTCCTTAGAATTGAAATCTGAAGTATTATACACCCAAATAAGATTGTTAAGGTTCTTTGTTTTCGTCATATAATCATACGTCATTTTCCAAAGAGCTTTAAATTCTTCTGGGGTACAGTTTCCTTTTCCCCACCAAAACCAATTTCCAGTAAGTTCGTGATAAGGGCGCCAAAGAACAGGAATTTGCTTTTTATCTTTTCCTTTAAGAGATCCTAAACAATCGGAAATCGTATCCAACCATCCGAGAAACATCTGATGTTTTTTACCTTGAGGTAAAATTGCAGTAACGCCACCTTTTGTATTGTCCCACGCGTGCTTGCCAGAAATTGGGTTATTGGCGTGCCAACTGATGGTATTAATTCCGCCCATATTGTAGACGGTTTCCATCATCTTTTTCATTTCTTTGAAGCTGAAGATATCAATCGGTCCTTTACCTCCGGATTCCATATTCATCACATCCCAACCGAAAACTGCAGGATAATCGCCCGCGGTTTCCTTTACATCGCTTCTTCCTTCCTGCATGCGCCAGTTTACGCCGTACCCTAAATCGTCTTGATGCCCAAACATAATGCCTTTATCAAGAGTCAACCATAGGTTTTTGTATAAATTTTGAGTTTCTTTTGTTGCGTTTTTATTCGCAAGTGGAACTGTATTTTGTGCGAACATGATTGCAGCATATAATACAGAAGAAACAATTGTTATTTTTTGAAAAAACTTCATCACGATGTATATACGTTAGTTGATGTAATTAATTATTTAGCGTATTTTTTTATGAGTTTCCAAGTGGATTTGTCTGTATTGAAGACTGCGTTTAGACCTTGTTCTTCCATTGGCGGATCGCCCATATAATCGTCGCCTTCTTTCCAATATACTTGCCCAGGAATTGGTTTCGCTTCACCGCCGTATGCCCAAAATACAATCCCTGCAAATGGACCATTACTATTACGCTGCTTCTTGAAAATTTCAAATGCAGATTGGTAGTATTGATCTCTCAATTTTGTACTTGAGTTGATATCGAAAGAGTGATGATCGCGCGGAAAACCGAATTCTTCTAAAACCAAAGGTTTGCGAAGTTGATTTGCAACTTCTATGTGATTGTTGATATACGAGAGCGTATTTTCTTCTGCCTTACTAAAAGTTCCTTCTAAATCGTTAATATTGAGCCATCCCCAGTTTTTGGGCCAAATATGAATGGTAAGATAATCGATGTTGGAATCGGAATGGACTTCTTTGAAAAGATCCATTGTTTCGCTGCCCATTTCGCCTTCACTTCCGCTTGTCACAAGATGATTCTCGTCTAAAGATTTAATAAAAGAAGCGGTTTCTGCAATAAATTTTTTAAATTCTGGAATTACATTAGGGCGCATAGGTCGCGGTTCATTTGCAATTTCCCAGGTCATAATTGTAGGATCGTTTTTGTAGGGAATCCCTGTGATGGTGTTGGTACGTGTTACAATACGTTGAACTTGATTTCGGTATTGGGCAATGCAATTGTCGCAGCGATAAAATTTGCGTGTTTCGTCACGAAGCTCATCCCAATTCATCGCCTTTCTAAAGGTGTTTTCTTCAATTTTATCGTTCCATCTGAGGTATTGTAAAAATCCGCCGCTCCATTCCCAATTGTTGGAAAGAAAGAGCACCGCTTTCATATTCCGTTTTGAAGCTTCTGCTAGAAAAATATCAAGACCTTTTAGAATTTCATCATTAAAAATGCCTGCTTCGGGTTGATACGGAGGGGTTACTCGGTTTGCGCCATTTATTTTACCAGTTCCTTCTACTGCTACAAGAACTCTTAAATTGGTTACGTTCTTTTGTTTTAAAAAATCAAGTTCCCTTTTTAACCGTTCAATACCCTTTTGTGGATTGGTTTCATTACCTAAATAGGAGCCATACCAATAGTTTGCTCCTACGAAATAGTACGGTTTATTATTTTGGAAAAATTGGCCATCACGAACACTCACAAACTCCTGAGAAGAAAGGGTTAACCAATTGGTGAGTAACAGAAATAAAAATGTTTTTAAATTCCAGTTCATATTAAAAAGGGGGATTAGGGATTTCTTAACATTTGGTTAATGTCAAATTTAGTTCGCAACTTTGTTTTCAAATAATATTATTTTGTCAAATTTATATGTAAATTGTGCAAATGTTTTACAGTTGACTCATAATCATCTATTTAATACTAATATAATTTATGCAAAAAAATCAAGATTTTTTACGAGAAATTCCTCCTATTTCGCCCGATGAAAGCTTTCTTGTTTTCGATCGGATAAAAAATACATTTGATTTTCCAATTCATTATCATCCTGAAGTGGAATTGAATTTCATTTTTAAAGGTAAAGGTAATCGAAGAGTAATTGGGGATCATATTGGAGAGTTGCAAGAGTTAGAATTGGTTTTGGTAGGGCCTAATTTGCCGCATTTCTGGGATAATTATCGTGGTAAAAATAAAAGAATACGGGAAATTACGATCCAATTTAGCCATGATTTTTTTGATCAACAGCTGATGAAAAGGCGTTTGTTAAAGCCTATAGACGATTTAATTAAAAATTCAATTCGAGGAATATTATTTTCTCAAGAAACCATAGAAAAGTTGAAGGAAAGATTTTTGAACCTTTCTAAACTAAAGGGTTTTGAATCGTTTATGGAGGTATTGTATATCCTTAATGAACTTGCAAACGATCCTAACAAAACCTATTTATCATCATACAGTATTGAACTTGAAACTTTCGATGATCACGACAGTATGAAAGTAATTCATGATTATGTGCACAATAATTATGATAAAAGAATTACGTTAGATGATATTTCTCATTTGGTGAATATGAGTTCGGTAACATTCAACCGATTTATTAAGAAAAGAACTGGAAAAACCTTTATCAATTATCTCAATGAAATTCGTGTAGGATATGCCGCAAGATGGCTTATAGAAAAGGATAAAACAATTTCTGAAATTGCATTTGAAGCCGGTTTTAATAATATTGCAAACTTTAATAAAATTTTCAAATCGTTCCAAAACTCAACGCCCTCTGATTTTAAAGCGAAGTTTAATGGGATTAAAAAAGTACACTAAGATAAGCGTCAAAAAAGGGTGTGGAATAATAAGTCGCATTGTTACTTTTTAGACTATTTTTGCGCAAAATTCTTCTTTTTTTTGCAATTTGTAATACTTTTTTAACATGATTTTAAATGAATAATATCACTGTTCTTTGTGGTGATAAAAAAATGTTATGCTTTTAAGTTTATCAATTTCAAACAGTTATAATCTTTATTTCATTTCAAATTTACGTTCTTGTTAAAAATAATACAGAATTTTGACAAAATAACATTAATTATATTCTCTTTGTTCATTTAGATTTGCTACACAATGTTAACTAATATTAACACAAAATTAACAAATCAATCCTATAACGAATGTCCCTTATGAAAAACACCAAGAAAGTTCTAGGGTTTCCAATTACGATTAATAAAGCTGCATTCTTCTTTGCTGCTGCTTTGTTACCAGTAGGTATTTTGCAGGCTCAGAAAAGAGATTCTGCAATTAAGGAAACCAAGATTGAAGAAGTAATCATGATTGGTTACGGTTCCCAAAAGAAATCCGATGTTAACTCTGCGATTACTTCGGTAAAATCTAAAGATTTGCAGGATATCAAACAGGTTTCTGTGGATCAAATGATTCAAGGTAAGGCAGCTGGAGTATCGGTTTCAAATTCCAGTGGTCAGCCAGGATCTGCAGTTTCCATTAGAGTGCGTGGAACAACCTCATTAAATGGAACAAATGAGCCGCTTTATGTAATTGACGGCGTTCCTATTTCTGGTGATGCAACTGGACAAACTACTTCTGGAAGACCAATTGCGGGGAACGATTTTTCATCAACTGGTGGTTCAGGAAGTGTAGCAGTTTCGCCAATTTCTTTCTTGAATCCTAACGATATCGAATCCATTGATATTTTAAAAGATGCTTCTGCAACTGCAATCTATGGTTCAAGAGGGGCAAATGGGGTAATCCTCATCACCACGAAATCCGGAAAGAAGGGGCAAGGAAAGATTAACTACGAAGGTTATACTTCGTTTTCTAGTATTTACAAATACCTCAACGTTTTGAATTTGCAAGATTATGCAAAACTTCAAAATGCAATGGCCCCAATTTTTGGTACACAAATTCGTCCGGAATTTGCGCATCCTGAATTGTTGGGTACTGGTACAGATTGGCAAAAATCTATTTATCAAACCGCTTTATCGCAAAATCATCAGGTGTCATTCTCTGGTGGTAGAGAAGATATTTCTTACTATACATCCTTAAGTTTCCTAGATCAACAAGGGACCATTATTAACACTGGTATGAAAAGATATACTGCCAGAGTGAATATGGATGCAAAAGTAAAACCTTGGTTAAAAGTAGGTTCTAATATCACAGGAGGTATCTCTAATGAAAATTATACAATCAATCAAAGTTATAATGGTTTAATTAGCAATACATTGCTTCAAGCTCCGGATTTGCCGATTTATAACCTAGATGGAACGTTTGCTTCGCCACCGGCAGGACAAAATATCAATTACTTTAACCCTGTAGCAGAAGCTTTAGAAAAAGTAAATAAGCTTATTCGTAAAAACTTTTTAGGAAATATTTATGCTGAAGCAAATTTACTTAAAGGTTTAAAATATCGCGTTGAAGTATCTGCCAATACAGAATTTTCGGAAAACACAGAATTTTGGCCATCTTACAACAGAGGTTCTCAGTCCAACGATACCGCAGATTTATGGCTGCGTAATAACGATTGGTATTCTACAAACATTAAAAACTTGTTAACGTATGATACCAAATTAGGATCTCATAAAATTACCGCATTATTAGGTCAAGAAGCTCTTGATAGTCATTGGAAAGGAATGACAGGTGAAGGGCATGGTTTCATCTCAAATGATATCTACACCTTAACAATGGCTGAAGACACTCAAGTAACCAGCTATAAAGGTAGCCAGTCTCTTAATTCTTACTTTGCACGTTTAATTTACGATTTCGATAATCGTTATAGTTTAACGGCATCCATTCGTAGAGACCAATCTTCTAAATTTGATCCTGATGTAAATAATGGTAAAAACCAAGTAGGTTATTTTCCTGCAGTAGCAATTTCATGGAGGGTTACAAAAGAAAAATTTTTGGAATGGATTCCTTCCAATATTGTTAGCAACTTACGATTTAGAGCTGGATATGGTGAAACTGGTAATCAGCAAATTCCAAACAACTTGTATAGCTCTCAGTTAACCATTTATAATAATCCGCAAAACTTGAATAATCCGGATCTTAAATGGGAAACAATGAAACAAACCAACGTTGGTGCTGATCTTACTTTGTTTAGAAGATTAAATGTTTCCTTCGATTGGTATAACAAAAAATCATCAGATTTTCTATTCCAATTACCATTACCAGGTTACTTAACAGGTGGCGACAGTTATTATGGTGGTATTTCATCTCCTTATTCAAATATTGGTTCAATGGTTAATAAAGGTTACGATATTACGATTGGATATGAAACCAGAGGTGAAGGTTTAAATTGGAGTACAAACCTCAATATCTCTCATTATAAAAACAACCTTGAAAGTTTAATTAATGGGATGGATAACCTAACACAAGAAGTAAATATCAATGGGTACCAACCAATGATTGCTACCAATACATTAATTGGGCAATCTATCGGTACGTTCTGGGGATTCCAATATGATGGTTTGTATAGAACGCAAGCAGATATTGATAATGGCCCAACTGTATATGATAAAACACCTTCTTTAGGAGATGTTAAATATGTTGATATTAACGGAGATGGAGTAATTAATGATCAAGATAAAACGATTATTGGTAATCCACATCCTGATGTAACTTTTGGTTTCACCAATACATTGCGCTATAAAAACTTCGATCTTTCTGTGTTTATTCAAGGTTCCATTGGTAATGATATTTTGAATTTAACGAAAAGAAACGGACTTCAAAATGCAATGATGTATCAAAATCAATTAGAAGGAGCACTTGATTTTTGGACTGCAGAAAATCCAAATGCAAGTTTGCCAAGATTGGTTAATAGTACTTCGCACCCCAATAATATGATCTCGAGCAGATATGTTGAAAAAGGAGATTATATCCGTATTCAAAACCTTACATTAGGGTACACGCTTTCACCAGAATTTACTTCTCAACTTAAAGTTTCAAGATTGAGAATGTATGTAACCGCACAAAACCTATTTACAATTACAGATTATAGTGGTTACGATCCTGAAATTGGTTCTTTCAACCAAAATGTACTTTTAACAGGTGTTGATAACGGGCGATATCCTTCCCCAAGAACATTTATTTTTGGTGTTAATCTAGAATTTTAATCCTCTTTTTATGAAAACCTTCTATTCAAAAAATATAAAACATTTAATCTTTGGTTTACTGGCTGTAGGTACATTGTCCGCTTGTAGTGATGATTTTACCGATCGACCTTCCGAAGATTCAATTAGTACCGACAATTATTATAAGAACGACGAACAAGTGCGATCTTCCACTGATGCGTTATATTATAAAACATGGTTTCAGTTTAATAATAAATTCTTTTATGCGGTAGGAGAAGTGGGATCTGGTAACATGTATACCAATTCTTCGGATGTTAACGCAATGAGAACATTCAACATTACTTCTTCTGATCCTGAAATGTATGCGGGGTGGCAATCTTTGTGGGCAAATGTTTCACAAGCCAATTATTTAATTAATAATTTACAAGATCGTGCCGACGCTTCAGTAAGCGCATCTGTTATTAATACTGCTTTAGGCGAAGCTTACTTTATTCGTGCTACTGCCTACTTTTATCTTGTAAGAATTTGGGGAGCAGTTCCAATTATTGAAAATAATTTGGATTATGTAACAACTCCACAAATTAATACCAATCCAGTAGAAGATGTATATGAACTTATTAGAAGAGATTATACAAAATCTATTGAACTTTTGCCTGATAAAATCAGAGGAACAGCGTACGCTTCCAACGCAAAAGTATCAAGAGGTTCAGCTAAAGCGATGTTAGCAAAAGTGTATTTGTACAATAAAGAGTACACCAAAGCCAAAGATTTAGCACAGGAAGTTATCAATAGTGGTGAATTTAAACTTTTGGGTGGTACATCCGAATATTCTGTAACCGATGCTTCTTTCGATGATTTGTTTAAGTATCCGTTCAATAATAATCAAGAGTCGATATTCGCATTACAATGGAAAACCGATGCGCAGTATGGATCAGGAAATAATTGCAACACTCAATTTGGTATTGCGAATGGAACCATTTCAACATCCAACTCTTCTTATGGTGGTGTTTTCGCACCTTCTCAAGATATTTTAAGTTTATACAATAGCAATGACCTTAGAAGAAATGCAACCATCATGTTCCCTGGAAATGAGTATCCAGATATTAAAGTTAAAGAAGGAGTAGAATTTAAAATGGGACTTACCGTTCCTGCAGCAGATCAAATTGGTGGTCAAGGTGCCGGAGCTGCAATAAAAAAATATTGCATCGGTATTGTAAACGGTAATGAAACAGGCGCTGTTGATGCTTGGGCAATGATGAACAATAACACTTACATTATGCGTTATTCGGAATTGTTGTTAATTCACGCTGAAGCAATTCTTGCAGGCGCTGGATCTACAGCAGATGCATCCGCACTAAAATCTTTAAATGCCGTTCGTAATAGAGCAGGATTATCACCTGTAACTTCTTTTACCATTGATGATTTAATGAAGGAAAGAAGAAAAGAACTCGCTTTCGAAGGGGATTATTGGTTCGATTTGGGAAGACTTCCTAGAGAAAAAGCAATCTCAATCATGTCTCAACAAAATAGAGGAAATATGTGGGGAGCGGAATACTATACGCCAACTGCTAACGACTTTATTTTGCCTTATCCAGCGAATGACGTGGCAAAAAATCCAAAACTTTTAGAACAACCTGTACCATATAACTTTAAGTAAACATTATGAAAAAGACGACTAAATATTTGAGCTTATTGCTGATTGTTCTGTTTTCGGCATCGCTTTTTCAATCCTGTAATAATGACGATGACGAACTACAGGGAGTGAGTGCACCCGTTATTGAATACGTGGCTGCATCCGTAGATGAAAATGGGCAAGCAGCTAATCCGTTAGTTGCTACGGAAATAGGGTATGCTAATAATACATATGTTATTCACGGTAAAGGTTTCAGTTCATTAAGACATATTTATTTTAATGATTATGAATCTCAATTCAACCCGAACCTCGTAACCGACACCGATATTTTTATTACCATTAACAAGGATACTCCTTATTCTAATGTAAGTAATAAACTTAAGTTAGAAACGGCTTTCGGAACGGTAGAATACGATTTTGTTATTGCACCACCGGCACCAGTATTTTCCAGTTTCAATCCTGTAAACGCGGCAGATGGAGAAGTAATTACATTAAAAGGAAATTATTTTGTGGATCCTGTGGTAAAAGTAGGAGAAACTGAAGCAGAAGTAATTTCTAATACGCTAACAGAAATTAAAATTAAACTTCCGGAAGGTTCTCAAGACAAAAAAATTACAGTAACAACTTTGTCTGGAGATTCAACATGGGATACTGCAATTGGTTCAGCGATATTTGATGATGTATTTTATGGCGGATGGAATATCGAAGAGTGGAATAACCACCAATTGGTAACCGATCCAGAAAATGCGTATCAAGGAAATGTATACATTCAAAAAGAAATTTCTGGTTGGGATAATATTCAGTTTAATTGGATTTATAACGAAGAAGTAATTTCGAAGTACGATGGAATTCAATTCGCAGTACGCTCCGATGCACCAGGAAAACTTCAAATGGTTTTCAACGGAGATTGGTCGGATAATGCAGAAAGAACTTTCACTACAGATAAAGAGTGGACTGTCATTAAACTTACTTGGGCGCAATTGGGCAACCCAACAGAAGTAAAAAATATTACCTTTAAAGAATCTAGCGGAGAATCGCACACGTATTCGTTCGACAATATTACCTATATTAAAGAGTAAGAATTTTAAATTCTAACAAACAGTAGAAAATCGCCTCATGAAAATTGGGGCGATTTTTTTATCATCAACAAAAAGTATTTCCTTAGAAAATACAATTTTCAGATTCAAGAGGAAATACAATTTTGCAATTCTAATTTAAAGCTACGGGACCATATAGCGAATAATTTTAGAAGTAAAATCGCTTAAAAATTTCGAAATCCCACGTTTAAAAAATATCTTTGCCGTTCTGAAAAAATACATCATATGTTCTCAAAAATAGCCGTTCACCGTGTGGGCAACAAAATTAATCAAGAATCGCTTCTCCTTTCCCAAGAGGAACTTCAACTCGATGAAAATATGAAAGAAATGTTGAGTGATTTTTTCTTAAAAGCATTTAAATCAGAAGAACAATTTCATTTTTATAGCGACACGTATTTGGCTAACAATGTGGTTTATGGGGCCGTTTCAGAGGTTTTTGAAGATGCTGGCCGTTTCCTTTGGGAAAGCGAAACCATCGCAAAACATCTTTACGAAATTACCGAAAATCCGCGCATACAGGCAGGCGAATTATTTGTAGTTTTTTTTGATGGTGAAGAAACTGAAGCTGGAAAAATCGATAAAATCGGAATTTTTAAAACGGAAAATAAAGAACCTTTTCTAAAAATATTCCCAGAAAATGAATCTTTTAGCATCGAAAAAGATTTTGGGATTGGACTGTCAAAAATCGATAAAGCGGCATTAATTTACAATAACGATAAAGAAAATGGCTATGTAGTTTCGGCGGTTGATAATAATAAAAAAGGCGACGAATATTATTGGATGGAGGATTTCTTAAAGATTAAACAAAGGGAAGATGATTATTTTCAAACCCAAGAAACGCTTCAAGTTTATAAGGATTATATTACGAAACAATTGCCTCAAGAGTTTGAAGTTTCAAAAGCAGATCAGGCCGATTTCCTTAATAGAAGTCTTGATTTCTTTAAAGAAAAAGAACAATTCGATTTGGATGAATTCAATACCACCATTCTTGGCGACGAAAGTGTAATTGAAAGTTTTGTGAATTATAAAACCGATTACGAACAGGAAATGCAAGTTTCCATTGCGGAAGATTTCCCAATTAGTACAGCGGCAGTGAAAAAAAATCAGCGTCATTTTAAAAGCATCATTAAACTCGATAAAAACTTCCATATTTACGTTCATGGCGATCGACAAAAAATCGAAACTGGGCAAGATGAGAAAGGTAAATACTACCGACTTTATTTTGAAGAAGAAAAATAATTTTGATATAAATCATACCCATCTCATCTAAATTATGATTTAAAAAAATTGTTTGTGTTTTTAAGATTCATTAAATTTGGGAATCAAACTTTTACAATAAAATTTAAGTTTGAATAAGAATGAAACCTAAAAGTTTCGGAATTCCTTTTATTTAAAAAAAACATTAAACATCATTAATTATGAAAGTAACCGTAGTTGGAGCTGGTGCCGTAGGAGCATCTTGTGCAGAGTATATCGCATTGAAAAACTTTGCATCTGAAGTAGTGTTGGTAGACATTAAAGAAGGATACGCTGAAGGAAAAGCAATGGACCTTATGCAAACTGCCTCTTTAAATGTTTTTGATACCAAAATTAGCGGAACTACTGGAGATTACAGCAAAACTGCTGGTTCCAAAGTAGCCGTGATTACATCTGGAATTCCAAGAAAACCAGGAATGACACGTGAAGAATTAATCGGAATTAATGCTGGTATTGTAAAAGAAGTTACCGAAAACTTAGTAAAACATTCTCCAGACGTTATTATTATTGTGGTAAGCAACCCAATGGATACCATGGCGTATTTGGTTCATAAAACTTCAGGACTTCCAAAAGAAAGAGTTATTGGTATGGGTGGTGCTTTAGATTCAGCACGTTTTAAATACAGATTGGCAGAAGCATTAGAGGCACCAATTTCTGATGTGGATGGAATGGTAATCGCTGCGCACTCCGACACTGGAATGGTTCCACTACTTTCCAAAGCAACAAGAGGTGGCGTTCCTGTAACCAACTTCTTATCCGAAGAGCAACAAAACTACGTAATTGAAGAAACAAAAGTGGGCGGTGCTACTTTAACAAAACTTCTTGGTACTTCAGCTTGGTACGCTCCAGGTGCTGCAGTTTCTGTCTTGGTACAATCCATCGTTTGCGACCAGAAAAAAATGGTTCCTTGCTCACTTCTTTTGGATGGTGAATACGGACAAAAAGATATTTGCTTAGGTGTTCCTGCAATTATTGGTTTCAACGGCGTTGAAAAAATTGTTGAAGTTCCGTTAACCGATGTTGAAAAAGAAAAATTTGCAACTGCAGCAGAAGCTGTAAGAACTGTAAATGGAGATTTGAAACTGTAAGCCAGTTTTTTTACAAAATATTTTTCAAAACACACTTTTATGAGTGTGTTTTGTTTTTTTATCGAAACGATGTAACAGAACGCGATCGTCGCTTGTCTAATATTCGTAATCCATGAAATGAATATTATATGAGAGTTTTCTTAACTTCTGCCGTTGTTCTGCTTAGCGGCTTTGCCTTTGCCCAAACAGAACAAGATACCTTGAAGCAAGAAGAAATAAAAGAAGTGGTGGTAATCGCCAAAAAGCCAACTGTAGAAAGCAAAGCAGATCGTACGGTTTATAACGTTGCCAACAGTTCGGTTGTAGCCGGAAACAGCACTTGGGAAGTTTTAAGAATGGCCCCTTTGGTGAGCATTGATAATAATGATGCTATTAAAGCGGAAGGCGAAAGTGTAACGGTGTACATCAATGATCGTAAAACAGTGTTTACCGGTAGCGAGCTTAAAGATTACTTAAAAACCATTCCCGCCGAAAATCTTTCTAAAATTGAAGTAATTACCAGTCCGTCTTCCCGTTACGAAAGCGCAGGAGCCGTGATTAATATCGTATTGAAAAAACGCGATGACGAAGGAATGAAAGGAAGCGTTTCGCTTACCAATACACAGAACACGAAAAATTCCCAATACGCAAACTTTAATGTAAACTATCATAAAAGGAAGTTTACTCAGACCTTTACAGGCAGTTACAATAATAATATTTACGTCCAGCGATACAATAATATCAACACCATCGATGCAACCAATTCTGTAAATGAAATTAATACAGAAAGCATTTCTCTTTATCAAAGTCCTTCGTTTTCTTCAACATCGGAATGGGAGTTTAACGATAAAAATAGTATGGGTGTTATTGTGGAATATTCGCAAAGTCATCAAGATTCGGATTCAAAATCAAACGGATCACAATATTTGAATCAAGTATTGCAAGATCAATATCTTCAAAATCAAAATATCGCTGGATTCTACAGAAATCTCGGCACCAATATTTTCTATAAATATTATGACAAAGAGAAAAATAAAATTTTGGATCTTAGCGTAGGGAGCAATTACAGCGGACAATCCAGCACGAATATTTTTATTAAAGATGGAATTAACTTAATTAATTCTGAAGGAAGCAAAATTTTTTCAGATACCCAAAATCGAAATTATTATGTGAAGGTGGATTATACAACGTCAATTGGCGAATCTGGAGGCAATCTTGAATTTGGAGGCAAAGCCAACTTTAATAATAATGTTGTACCCAATCACTATTTTACGTTAGAAAATTCCACTTGGTTGAATGATCTTTCGAAAAGCAATGTTTTTCGGTATTCCGATAATTTAAATTCGGCTTATCTAAATTTTAGTAAAACATTCTTCAAAAAACTCGAAACACGAATCGGCCTTCGATATGAATACATGAGCTTCAAACTTTTCCAAGAAGTTGGCGATATTCGTAAAAAAAGCAATTACGGATCTTTTCTGCCAAATCTTTTAGTTAAATATTCAATCTCCGAAAATTACGATCTAACGGCAAATTACAACCACAATATCTGGCGACCATGGTTTACGGAATTCAATCCGTTTTTAATGCCAACAGATGAAGGATTTTATTATCGTGGAAATATGGATTTGCTGCCGAATCCGAACAATCGCTTTGGTTTAAAACTCGGGTTTAAAAAGAAATATTTCCTTTCCGCGTCCTATTGGTATTCCGATCAAGATTACTGGCAAATTTATAAGGTAGAAGATGGAAAAACCATTTCAATGCCGGAGAATTTTAGCGGTTTAGTGCAGAAGTTTTCTTTGAATTTTAATACCAATCAAACGTTTTTCTCGAACAAACTTAATGTGAACCTAAATGCAGGAATTAATTACACCGATAACAGCGATTTTAACGGTAAAAACAATCTAAATGCTAAAAATTATTTTACCAATTTCGGTGGTTCATCCAATATTTCTTACACCAATCTTCTGGATAAAAATATCAATTTAAATGCTTGGGTAGGGGTTTACACGCAAAACTATGGAAATAATTATGGCAATAATGTGAATGTTTTTCATACGATAAGTGTTACCAAAATTTTCCCGAAAACCAATATGGAAGCTAGTATGCAACTGACCAATATTTTTATGCGACCAAATTTTGATATTACTACATACAGTCCACTCGGTACTTTTAGAACCAATTCCAGATCCGACTGGCATGGAATTTCTCTTACCTTTATTAAGCGTTTTGGTAATCAGAAAGTAAAAGAAAATACCAAAACTGACTTAGAAAAAAATGAAGGTGGTGGCAAATAAATGGTAGATATAAGGGCATTCTCAATCGAAGTTATTTCTCTTGAGTTTAAGTTTTACTGCATATTAATATTCCTTTAAAATGAAAAATTTTAAAGGAATTTCTTTTTAATTGCCTTATTTTTGTGTTTGTAAAATTTACGGTAATGATTAAAAAAATAGTTGCAATATCTTGGATTCTTCTTGCAAGTGCTTCACTGCCAGCGCAGCAGCATTCTAAAACTACATTGGAACGCCCAAAATTGGTAGTAGGTTTGGTAATCGATCAAATGCGTTGGGATTATCTGTATCGCTATTACGATAAATACGGAAATGATGGCTTTAAAAGAATGCTTAACACAGGATATAGTTTAAACAATGTTATGATTCCCTATGTTCCTACGGTAACAGCTTTGGGGCATACGTGTATCTATACGGGTTCTGTGCCTTCCATTCATGGAATTGCAGGAAATGATTGGACAGATAAGGAAACAGGAAAAGGCGTTTATTGTACCACTGATGCCACAGAAAAAGGTGTTGGAACAGATAATCAGAAAATTGGCGGACATTCACCAAGAAATCTTTGGAGTACCACGATCACCGATCAATTAAGAATGGCTACCAGTTTTCAATCGAAAGTGGTTGGGGTTTCATTAAAAGATCGCGCTTCCATTTTGCCCGCAGGTCACAATCCTACAGGTGCTTTTTGGTTTGATGAAGAAACCGGAAATTTCATTACGAGTACGTATTATATGAAGGAACTGCCACAATGGGTAAAAAGTTTCAATAAACTGAAATTAGCGGAGCAGTTGGTTTCTAAAGGTTGGAATACGCTATTACCCATCGACCAATATACCGAAAGCACAAGAGATGATGTTCCATGGGAATACAATTTGGGAAGTGCAGAAAAGCCAGTTTTTCCATACAATAATTTAGCTGCAGATTACGCAAAGAAAAAAGGCGTTTTACGAACAACCCCATTTGGAAACTCCTATACGCTTAAATTTGCCGAAGCTGCAATCGATGGAAATCAAATGGGAAAAGATGAGATTACGGATTTCCTAGCGATCAATATTGCTTCAACGGATTATGTTGGCCATTCTTTCGGTCCGAATTCAATTGAAGTTCAAGATACCTATTTGAGATTAGATCGTGATCTGGCCGCTTTCTTTAAAATGTTAGATGAAAAAGTAGGTAAAGGTGAGTATTTAGTTTTCTTATCCGCGGATCACGGTGGTGCACATTCCGAAGGATATCTTAAAGAAAATAAAATGATGTCGGGCTTTTTTGATGATGGAATGGATAAAAACCTTCAAGCTGAACTCGAAAAAAAATACCAATACAGCAAACTGATTTTAGCAGTCGATAATTATCAAATTTATTTGGATAAAAAAGCAATTGCAGAAAGAAATTTGGATGAAGATGATGTTAAACAAACCATCATCAATACTTTAAACAAAGATCCTCGTGTTTTATATTGTATCGATTTGGAAGAAGCTGGTGAGGCGCCAATTCCCGAGCCGATAAAAACCAGAATTATTAACGGATATAACTGGCAACGAAGCGGCGATATTCAAATTATTTCGCATGATGGCCTTTTGCCAAGCTATGCTAAAAAAGGAACCACGCACAGTGTTTGGAATTCTTACGATTCACATATTCCATTGCTATTTATGGGTTGGAATGTTAAACATGGCTCAAGCAGTAAACCACATTACATGACGGATATTGCGCCTACACTTGCACAATTTCTGAAAATAGAAAATCCTAGCGGAAATGTCGGACAGCCGATCGCTGAAGTTTTAGGAGAATAATAAACGAGCCGCTTCCCGTAACAAGGCAGCGGTTTTTTTTGTGAACTTCAATTGTAATTTCTTTACAAAAAGCTCTGTCAATTAGAGTTATTTAAAATATCGAATTCTCATAATAAATCAATTTAACTTGATGGTTTATTAATAAATTATGTATAATGTTGTAAAATAAATTTATATTTTAAACAGTATTAGAAAAATTTACTTTGCGCTTATCTTGATCAATGGTTTCGCATTTGGTCAGGTAGAATTTAAAGAAATTTCCAGTGATCTTTATGAATATGCAGCTGCATATTCCGTTAATAATGAGGGGGTTGCTGTTGGTTGGGTAGATGATCTTCCAACAGGTACAGTACGCATGCCAGCCTATTTTAAAGAAGATGGAAGCATTACTGTTATCGCAAATGATTACGGCGAAATTCGCGGAATTAACGATAATAACGAAATGGTAGGCGTTCCAGCACAAAACCGATGTATTATAAAATAGGTTCAAATGCTCCTATCACTTTCGAAATCCCTGAAGATTTAGCAGAAATTGGATCAGGAGGTGTATCTGCAATTTCAAATGATGGAGTAGCGGTTGGCTATTTTGAAACCTATGTTCCAATGGAAGGCTTCGTAAGATATCCCGCTATTTATCATTCCTCGCTTGGAAGTAATCCGATTTATGTAAAAGATTTTTTACTTTCTCACGGTATTGAAACCACGAATTTCTACGGCGCTGCTTCTAATATTTCAAAAGGTGGAAAATATATTTCAGGATTTGGAAATGGAGTTGCGTTTATGGCAACAGGTTGGGCGATCTCTTTAGGCGATACATTTTCATTGTCGACTCAAGAATCGTCCTTTTCAAAAGTGTCGGTTTATCCTAATCCAGCAAAAGATGTTTTAAATGTTAATGCTAAAAATATTACCGAAGTAGAAATATTCAATTTGGTTGGACAAAAAGTATATGCAGGAAAATCTGCTTCTTCCATTACTATTTCCCATCTTGATAAGGGCGTGTATGTGGTAAAGGTAACCGCAGATGGCAAAACTCAAACCACGAAATTTATTAAACAATAATCGCGGAAACGATGTATTTAAAAGGGAAGGGCAATTTTTTAATTGCCCTTTTTTGGTGGATAATTGGCCATAATGTCGGCAACAATTTCTGGTATTTGTTTTTGTTTGTTTCTAGGAGAATCCACTGAAATTCCATTTCCGATTCCTTGCCAAACTAATTTTTGAGTTCTTGCATCAACCAAATCGATGGTTAAACCACCTTGATTGTAATTGCTGGTCCAAGTGCGATCAAAACCGACACCCATTCCCCAAGGTCCGCCCCAACCCCAAGCGCCCCAAGGTCTGGAAGATTGCACATCGGTTACCTTTTTATGGCTTGCTTTCACATTTACAATTAAATCCGGACTTTCGCCTGGTTGTAATCCTTTGCTTTGAAGTTGTTTCGAAAGTTCGTTCAACACGCGATCTTTATCAATGTCGTTCAACTTCAAATCATCAATTCTTAACTTATACGTTTTATACGTTCCAAAATTTGCCGTTTCCGAATAATCGGAGCGTACTTGAAACGGACTGCAGGAGGTTAATCCCAAGGTTGCCGAAGCCAAAACCAAAAGAATGTATTTTTTCATTTTATTTCTGGGTTTTATTATTTTTCTTAAAAGTATCGGTTTTTTTATCATAACCATAAGGGCAATGCTTACATCCACTTTTGCAGCAATAGCCGCGTTTAAGATGAAATTTCTCTGTAAACACTTTGTAGCCTTGCTCGTTATAGTAAAAGTCCTCGTTTTCTTTGATGTCGTATCGTGTCATAAGTTAAAAACACAAGCTTTTTTTATACATTTGTTTTATGATAATTGTATGCCAAATGCTTCTCAAAAATACAAAAATAAACGGGATTACCCTTTATCCGTTTATTCTTTTACAGAAGCCAGAATACAAAGAAAATAAAGTGCTCATCAACCACGAAAAAATTCATTTGCGACAGCAATTAGAGTTATTAATTGTGTTTTTTTACTTGTGGTATGTGGTGGAATATTACTATTGGTTTTTCAAATTGAAAGATGGTTTTTTGGCCTATCGCAACATTTCTTTCGAACGTGAGGCCTATGCAAAAGAATCTGATTTACAATACTTGAAATCCCGAAAATTTTGGAGTTTTTGGAAATATAGAGTTGAATCATGAATATTTTTAGTGCCTCAAAAGTTGATATTCAACAAATTTCAATACCAGGAAATTGTACGCTCTTTATGAAAAGAGAGGATCAAATTCATCCTCAAATTTCGGGAAATAAATTCTGGAAACTCTATTATCAACTTCAAAAATATCAGGAAGAATCTTTTGAAAATCCTTTACTCATTACCTTTGGTGGTGCTTTTTCTAACCATATCGCGGCGGTGTCGTATGCCGGAAAATTAGCGGGCATAAAAACCGTCGGAATTATTCGTGGGGAAGAATTAACTTCAGCCATCCATCTCAATCCAACCCTTTCATTTGCACAATCGAATGGTATGGAATTTCGATTTGTAGATCGCGAATCGTATCGTGATAAAGAGGCGATTTCTTCAAACCTTAAAAAAGAATTTCCCAACGCGTTAGTTATTCCAGAAGGTGGAACAAATGAACTTGCCGTAAAAGGGATTCAAAATATGCTCGGAATTGAAACTCAAGATTTTGATTACCTTTGCAGTGCCGTGGGAACTGGTGGAACGTTGGCGGGAATTTCAAAATATTGTGAAGAAAATCAGAAAGTTATTGGTTATAAAGTGGTGAAGGATTCTTCATTAGAACAACTTGTTTTTTCACTTTCAGGTAGGAATAATGTTCAACTCATTGAACCTTCTGAACGCTATGGCAAAATAACCGACGAAAATGTTCGTTTTATAAATGAATTTTTTCACAACTATAAAATTCCGCTAGATCCTATTTATACAGGAAAGATGATGCAGCGGCTTTTGAGGATGATACAAGCAGGTGAATTTCCAGAAGGAAGTAGAATTTTGGCGTTTCATACTGGTGGTTTGCAAGGAGTTGATGGCGCTAATGAAATGCTGAAAAAACAGAATCGAGAATTAATTAAATTGATATAAACATCGTTACGATGAAGAAATTTTTTGCGATTGCATTTATTCTAAGTGTGAAAACTTTAAGTGCTCAAACTTGGGCGAATGACGAACAGTACATTCAAAGATTTGCCTCTTTTGCCGTAGAAGAAATGGAAAAATATAAGATTCCGGCTTCCATAACGCTTGCGCAGGGTCTTTTAGAAACAGGTGGTGGACAAAGTCGATTGGCCCGCGAAGGAAATAATCATTTCGGAATTAAATGTAAAGATGAATGGTCGGGCAAAACAATGAGCCATACCGATGATGCACCCAACGAATGTTTCAGAGTGTATGACGATCCCCGAGATTCGTACGAAGACCATTCGAAATTTTTAGCGTTTAGAAAATATTACCAAAACCTCTTCACGCTCGATATGAAGGATTACAAAGCTTGGGCACATGGCTTAAAAAAAGCAGGTTACGCAACGAATCCCAAATACGCACATATCTTGATTAGTAAAATTGAGAAATACCGTTTGTACGAATTCGATGAAACCAATTCCAAAGAAGTGTTGTATACTGTTTTAAAACTGTATCCTGATCTTAGGAACGACAATATTTTTATGGCAAAACTCGACCAAAGTAAAGCCAAAACAAAACCAACAACCATTAAAGTTCCTTACGAACAAGTTTCTTACGCGAAACAACAGGAAAAGGTTGAAAAAATTAAATCTGATCGAGAAATTCTTAATTCCATTCTCGTGAAAAACCATCCGAACGGTGGTAAAAAATTCATCATTATTCCAGCAGATACAAACGTAAGCTATATCTCCAAAAAATTCGGAATAAACGAAAGTAAAATTTTGAAGTGGAATGAATTGAAAGGTAGTCGTTTACAAAGAAATGATGTCTTGTTTCTAGAGCCCAAATCTTCATCAGGAAATGTGGAAATATACAAAGCAAGATCTGGTGAATCGATGTATGATATCGCTCAGAAATTTGGCGTTAAACTTTCAAAATTATACACTAAAAATCGGATGAACGAAGGTCAACAACCAAAACCTGGACAATTGATTTATCTTCAAAGTAAAAAACCTAGATCATAAGGACATGAATTTTGACGATAATTCATTGTATTATGATAAAGCACTGAAAATTTTTCCAGGCGGAACCAATGCTCCACAGCAATCTTTTAAATCTGTGGGAAAAAATCCGATCGTAGCACAAACAAAAAAAGGAGCGCGTTTTTGGGATTTGGATGGCAATGTTTTTATCGATTATCATAACGATTTTGGGGCTTCACTCATTGGTTATGCTCATCCAGAAGTTTTGGAAGAAATTGCAGTACAATTGCAACATAGCTTTTCTTCGGCAACGCCTTCTGAAATTCAGTTGGAACTCGGTAAACTTGTTGTACAAAGCATTCCAAATATTGAAAAATTTCGGTTTACCTCTTCGGGAATGCAAGCGTGTTCGGATGCCATTCAAGTGGCAAGAATCTTTACCAATCGTAAAAAAATACTTGTATTTAAAGGAAGTGGCCACGAAAATTTAAATGTTTTTAGCGCAATAGATTCCGATATTCTTTTTTGCTCCTACAACGATTCAGAAACGGCTAACGATATTTTTAAACATCACGGCGATACGATTGCAGCAGTAATTGTAGAACCCGTTGCTGCGAATATGGGATGTGTACTTCCTGAAAATAATTTCTTACAAAATCTTAAACTCCTTTGCACAAATTACCATTCCATTTTAATTTTCGACGAAACTAAAACTGGCTTTCGTATTGCATTTGGCGGAGCGCAAGAAGTGTATTCCATTCAAGCAGATTTGGTGGTGTACGGTTCGGTTTTGGGTGGTGGATTCCCATTGGGTGGTTTTGGTGGCCGCAAAGAAATTATGGATATTCTGGCTCCAAAAGGGGATTTTTATTTGGCAAATAACGCGAATGAGAATTTGCTCGCGTACGCTGCAGGTTTAAAAACTTTGGAAATCCTGTTGTACGATATTCAATTTTATCAGCAACTCAATCAAAAAGCGGAAAGACTTGATTTTGAAATCGGTGAGATTTTGAATCGTAAAAATATTGTTCATCGCATCAACCGGAAAGGATCAATGATGTCGGTGTTTTTTCATATTAACTCTGTTGCTGATTTCGAACAAGCACGACAATCGAATTTTGCGTTGTTTAATAATTTCTTTCATCAATTGTTGCAACAAGGCATTTACCTTCCTCCCAACGCATTTCAATCTTGGTTTTTGTCAGTTGCTTTAACTGATGCCGATATCGATCAAACACTTGAAGCAATTCGAAAATTTGAATACTAGATTTTTAGTAATTTTTTATTTTTTCAAATATTCTATTTCCCGATTTTGGATGATTTGATTTTTGGGAATGATACGCATTGATTTTGATTGTTTATTTCCATCATTTTAAGATATAAATCATATCAAATTTACCTAAGTGTAGAATGGTTTTTGATGCGTAATACAACGAAAAAAATCATACAAAATGTCAGAACTTATATTAATTCGTCACGGTCAATCCGAATGGAATTTACAAAATCGTTTTACGGGTTGGAAAGATGTTGATTTAACCGATCTTGGTATTCAAGAAGCGCATGGCGCAGCATCAAAAATTGAAAAAGACAATATCGATATCGCCTTTACTTCCGAACTGAAAAGAGCGCAGCATACCCTTGCCATTATTTTGAAAGATGATCATTTGGAACGTATTCCCGTTTATAAAAATTTGGCGCTAAACGAAAGAAGTTATGGAAGCTTGGAAGGTTTAAATAAAGCAGAAACTGCGGAAAAATATGGTGCAGAACAAGTTCATATTTGGAGAAGATCTTTTGATGTTCAACCTCCCGATGGTGAAAGTTTAAAAGATACCTATCATCGTGTAATGCCATATTTTAAGTCTGAAATTTTACCTCAATTACTTGCAGGAAAAAATGTTTTGGTAGTCGCGCATGGCAATAGTTTGCGCTCGTTAATTATGTTTTTGGAAAAACTTACACCCGACCAAATATTGGCAAAAGAATTGGCAACTGGAGTTCCAGTTGTGTACAATATCGATCAAAAAGAGTTGCAAGAAATGTCGAGCGATGAAGATTTTGCAGCACAAGTTGCAGAAATTCGATAGCAATTATTTTTTATAGAAATTTCATGAAGGTCTTTTTTAGGGACCTTTTTTTATTCTATTTATTTACCAGAAAGGTGTTTAAGTTGAATATCTTCAAAGGTTTACATTGTTACGTTTTTTACTTGGAGTATTTTTTTTAAAGTTTCTCGATTTCACGATTGCTTGCTGCTCTTTTTTTTGAAACGAGAAAAATGTGGCGTAAACAATTCGATTTCATTGGGAATTTTTATCTTTGAACGTAACAAAAATTATATGAAAAAATTCTTCACATACGCTATTGTAATCGCTGGTTTTACTCATTTTCATGCACAGGAAATTACTTTGGATAAAATTTACGCTGGATATTATCGGGGCAAAGGAATTGCCGGAATTTCATCTTTGCAAAATGGCGAAAATTATGCGGTGATCGAACGAGATGGCATCGCAAAATATTCCTACAGAACATCTCAAAAAGAAGGAAATATTGTTGATGGCAACTTCGAGGATTATCAATTTTCTTCGGACGAATCGAAAATTCTATTATTGAAAGAAAGTCAGCCGATTTACCGCCATTCTTATCTTGGTAAATTCGAAGTGAAAGATTTAAAATCCGGAAAAATAACTGCGATCAATAATGGTAATTTTGTTCAAGAACCTGCATTTTCTCCCGATGGAAGTAAAGTTGCGTTTATTGCCGAGAATAATCTTTTTTATCAAGATTTGAATTCAGGGAAAATCACCCCAATTACAACGGATGGAAAAAAGAATTTC
The DNA here is from genome assembly GCA_023422635.1 of Bacteroidota bacterium. Lineage (GTDB taxonomy): Bacteria > Bacteroidota > Bacteroidia > Flavobacteriales > Weeksellaceae > JAFAGO01. The sequence continues at coordinate 51,391 of JAFAGO010000013.1, read as the reverse complement.
ATTTTAAATGGACTTGCTGATTGGGTGTATGAAGAAGAATTTGGACATGCAAAATTATACGAATGGACCAAAAATTCGGATGCAATTGTATTTGTAAAATCCGATGAATCGGCTGTTCCTGAAATTTACATTCCTATTTATGGTCAAAATTTGTATCCGCAAGAAATGCGCTATAAATATCCAAAAGCAGGCGAGAAAAATTCTGATGTTTCCGCACATTTATTTCGCTTAGATTCTGGAAAAACGATCGCTTTAAATCTTTCTGGTTTTAAAAACTATTATATTCCTAATGTATTTCAAACGGCAAAATCCGATGAGATTGTGTTGATTACTTCTGCAAGAACGCAAAATGCTTCTGACGTTTTAAAAGTAAATACAAAAACGGGAGCGGTAAAAAAACTCATTACTGAAACCGATTCAAAGTGGATTGAAACCGATAATGTGACGTTGGAATTTTTAGACGATGATTCGTTTCTTTGGGGAAGTGAGCGCGATGGAAACCGACATTTGTATTGGTACGATAAAGATGGAAAGTTAAAAAAACAAGTAACAAAAGGCAATTGGGAAGTTACCGATTATTACGGTTTTAATGCGAAAAGTAAGGATGTTTATGTTCAAACGACTCAAAATGGCAGCATTAATAAAGTGGTTTCTAAGGTGAATATCTCTAACGGAAAATCTGAGGTTATTTCAGAAAAAGAAGGAAATAACTCTGCGAATTTTAGTAAGAATTACCAATATTTTATTGAAACTTCCTCTTCTGCCAAAAAGCCATATACGTTTACTTTAAAAGATGGCAACGGAAAATCCTTGAAGGAATTGCAAAATAATAATGATCAGTTGCAGAAGTTGCAAGCAGATCATTTCGTAGTGAAAGAGTTTTTCACGATCCCAAATGAAGCAGGCGATCAAATGAATGCGTATATTTTAAAGCCAAAAAATTTCGATCCGAATAAAAAATATCCGCTTTTTATGTATCAATATTCCGGTCCAGGTTCTCAGCAAGTTGCAAATTCTTGGGATCAAGGCAACGGATTTTGGTTCAATATGTTGGTGCAAAAAGGGTACATTGTGGCGTGTGTAGATGGAAGAGGAACAGGTTTTAAAGGAAGTGCGTATAAAAAAGTGACTTTCAAAAATCTTGGCAAATACGAAATTGAAGATCAAATTACCGCAGCAAAATGGTTTGGAAAACAATCGTATATTGATGCTTCACGAATTGGAATCTTCGGTTGGAGTTTTGGTGGATATATGGCAAGTTTAGCAATGACGAAAGGTGCCGACGTTTTTAAAATGGGTATTGCGGTTGCACCTGTAACCAATTGGCGCTATTACGATTCGGTATACACCGAAAGATTTTTGTTGACTCCACAAGAAAATGCTGCAGGTTACGATGAAAATTCACCAACAACGTATGCTAATTTACTGAAAGGAAAATTTCTTCTTATTCACGGAACCGCGGATGATAATGTGCATTTTCAAAATTCAATGGAATTTTCTGAAGCGTTAATTCAAAATAAAAAACAGTTTGATTTTATGGCGTATCCGGATAAAAATCACGGAATTTATGGCGGAAATACAAGACCGCAATTGTACCAGAAAATGACCGATTTTATTCTTGAAAATTTATAAGAAATACTAATCTCAACCTAAAAATCCTCCAATTTCGGAGGATTTTTTTATCAATCAGATTCGTACTTTTGAATATCTTCTCGAAGCCAATCAGGAATTTCAATGCTTTTTCCGATTGCTAAATCAACAAGAACTTGTACGCTTTTTCCGCGACTGTGAATAACGGTTTCTCCGTTGTTTTCTGTTGTTATCAAATACTCGAAATCGAAACTTTTGTTTCCAATTTTTGTTGTTCGTACCCAAATTTTAGGATTCTGAAATTCCATTTTTAATTCAGAAAAATAATCGCATTCTATGTGTGCAATTACAAACATATTTTTTTTCCAATCCCAATTTTTGCTGGCTTCAAGCATATAAAATCCCCGTCCCGTTTGGAAGTAATCGAAATACATCACATTGTTAACGTGCCCAATAGGATCGAGATCATTCCAACGAATAAAAATGGGATAACTGAATTGAAACTGCTTAATATCAATATTTTTCATTATGTGTTTTTTGTTAATGTTTGTAGTGCGTTTAAACGGTTTTTCCGTTAACTAATCTTTCCCCATTTATTTTTTCCTCTATATTGTCGAATATAAAATTCTTTCATTCGTAGATTGTCGGGATGCGATAATTCAGGATCATTATCGATAATTTTTTCAACCATTTCTTTACTGGTTTTAATCAGTTTTCCATCGGTTACCAAATCCAATTTTTTAAAATCAACAACGCCGCTTTGCTGTGTTCCCAAAATATCTCCTGGACCACGAAGTTGCATATCGACTTCCGAAATTTTAAAACCATCATTAGTTTCGCACATTGTTTTAATTCTTTTCCGACTGTCGTTTGATAATTTGTCGGATGTCATTAAAATGCAATAGCTCTGTTCGGCTCCTCGTCCCACTCTTCCACGAAGTTGATGAAGTTGCGAAAGACCAAATCGCTCCGCACTTTCAATAATCATCACGCTGGCATTTGGAACGTTTACTCCCACTTCAATTACAGTGGTTGCAACCATTATTTCTGCTTTTCCGGATGCAAAATATTGCATATTGCTTTCTTTTTCATCAGGTTTCATTTTTCCGTGAAGCATTGTTACATTATGGCCTTCGAAGAATTCGCTGATGTGCCCGAAATTTTCCATCAAGTTTTTATAATCCAAAGTTTCGCTTTCTTCAATGAGCGGATAAACGAAATATACTTGTCGACCTTTATCAATTTCATCCTTAGCAAAACGAAAAACAGAAAGTCGGTCGCGTTCTTTGCGATGTGCAGTTATAATAGATTTTCTGCCAACAGGAAGTTCATCAATCACCGAAACATCAAGATCAGAATAAAAACTCATTGCTAAAGTTCGCGGAATCGGTGTGGCCGTCATCACCAAAATATGAGGCGGAATTTTATTTTTTGCCCAAAGTTTTGCGCGCTGTGCAACGCCGAAACGATGTTGCTCATCTATAATGGCAAGTCCTAAATTTTTAAACTGAACAATATCTTCAAGAACTGCGTGAGTTCCTATTAAAATGGAAAGTTTTCCGTTGAGTAAATCTTCGTGAATCTGTTTTCTTTCTGATGTTTTTGTAGAACCTGTTAACAACTTAACCTCAATACTTGTTCCTTCCAAAAGTTCGCTAATTCCGTTGAAATGTTGTTGCGCTAAAATTTCAGTTGGCACCATTAAACAGCTTTGAAAACCGTTATCCAACGCAATAAGCATCGAAAGTAAAGCCACCATTGTTTTTCCAGAACCTACGTCGCCTTGCAGCAAGCGATTCATTTGCACTGGGTTTTTCATGTCGTTTCGAATTTCCTTCAGCACACGTTTTTGCGCATTTGTTAAATCGAACGGTAAATGATGTTCGTAAAATTGGTTGAAATATTCGCCAATTTTGGGAAATGGATTTCCAATGGTGTTGTGTTTCTGATACTTCTTTTTCAAAGCGTATCCCAATTGAAAAAAGAATGCTTCTTCAAATTTGAGTCTGCGTTCAGCTTCTTGAAAATGCTGAATGTCTTTTGGAAAATGGATGTTCAAATACGCATGTGGCCTCGACATCAATTTCAAATGCTTCATCAAATAATCGGGAAGATTTTCTTGGATGAGGTTTGGGATTTCCATGCAGATATTTCGCAGTACATTCTGAAAAAACTTTTGATTCAAACCGCGTTTGGTTAATTTTTCAGAACTTGGATAAATGGGTCGTAAGCGTGTTTCTTGCTCTCGATTTTCAATCGGTTCAATTTCGGGGTGCGCCATCGAAAATACGCGATTAAAAAGATTTACCTTTCCGAAAATATACAGCTCGCGATTTTGTGGAATCTGATCTTTCATCCATTGTGAATACTGAAACCACACCAAATCAATTGTTCCAGTTTCATCATGAAATTTTGCTGCCAATCGTTTTGCGCGACCGCCGCCAACTTCCGTTAAATCAGTTATTCTGCCTTTTAATTGTACTTCCAGCGATTCATCATCTTGAAGTTGTGCTACTTTATAAACTTTACTTTTGTCGAGGTATCGAATTGGGTAGAAATGAAGAAAATCTTCCACATTGGTAATGCCCAAAACATTTTTAACAAGCTTTGCACGTTCAGGGCCAATTCCTTTAATGTATTCGATGGAAGTATCTAAATTCAAGAAGTATTTTTAAAGGTTGGAATTTCGGAATTTTTCTACATAAGTTCCAATTTTAAGGCGAGATTGTTTGGGTTCGGAAATTTGAAAATGAAAAAAGATTTAAAATTCAGAACGATTTTTTTATGATGCTACTAAAGCTCTTCTCTTTAGAAAAAAATTACCTTTTTTACTTGAAATTCTTTCTTACAATCAAAATCACGTTTAGAAAAATATAGAGCATAAAGCGCAACAAATTCTAAAATTGGTTTATTTTTACACTATGATTTCAAAACAAACGATCGATAAAATTTTCTCTACCATTCGGGTTGAAGAAATCATCGGCGAATATGTACAACTTAAAAGAGCAGGCGCAAACTTGAAAGGTTTAAGTCCGTTTCATGACGAAAAAACGGCGAGTTTTGTAGTGTCTCCAAGCAAGCAAATCTGGAAAGATTTTTCTACAGGAAAGGGTGGAACTGCCATTACTTTCTTAATGGAAATTGAAAGTTTTACCTATCCAGAAGCGCTTCGCCATGCCGCAAAAAAGTACGGAATTGATATTGAGGAAGATCGCCGTGAGCTAACGGAAGAAGAAAAGCAATCCCAAACCGAAAAGGATCTTCTGTATAAAATTCATGAAGTTGCCAATACGTATTTTCAAGATCAGCTTTGGGAATCTGAAGAAGGTAAAATTATAGGACTTTCTTACTTTAAAGAACGAGAGTTAAAAGATGAAATTGTTCGGAAATTTCAGTTGGGATATTCGCCAGAAAAAAAGAATGCCTTTACGCAATATGCGTTAGAAAAAGGATATGAAAAAAAGATTCTCGAAAAATCTGGATTATCAATTTTTCCCGAAAATGCGCCCGATGGAATCGATCGTTTTCGTGAGCGAGTGATTTTTCCCATTCACAGTTTTTCTGGAAGAGTGCTCGGATTCGGAGCAAGAATTCTTAAAAACAATGTTAAAACTGCGAAATATCTTAATTCTCCCGAGACCGAAATCTATCATAAATCCAATGTTTTATATGGATTGAATCAGGGGAAACAAGCGATTTCTAAAAATAATTTGTGCCTTTTGGTAGAGGGCTATATGGATGTTATTGCGCTTCACCAAAGTGGAATTGAACATGTGGTTGCCAGTTCTGGAACTGCACTTACGGTGGAGCAAATAAAACTGATAAAACGCCTTACAGAGAATGTTACTATTCTTTTTGATGGTGATGCAGCGGGCATTAAGGCTAGTTTTAGAAGCATCGATCTTTTGCTAAATGAAGGAATGAATATTCGCGTTTTATTATTTCCTGATGGTGACGATCCTGATTCTTTTTCAAGGAAGCATCCGCAGGATTACGTGGAAGAATTCATCAATAAACAAGCGAAAGATTTTATCGATTTTAAAGCTGAAATTCTTTTAAAAGAAGCCCATAACGATCCCATTAAAAAAGCAGAAGCCATTCGCGATATTGTGAAATCTGTTGCTTTTGTTCAAAATGCGTTAAAACAAGAAATTTATTTAAAAGAAATTTCCAATCGTTTTGGTTTAAGCGAGCAAAGTTTATTCAACGAGCTTAATGTTCAAAAGCAAGTTCAAGCTCCACAACATTCTAACCGAAATCCTATTCAAAAGGCAAATTCACCTGCGAAGTTAGAAGTTGTTCAAGAAGAAAATCTTACCATTAACCCTTTGTTATTACTGGAGGAAAAATTGGTAGAACTGATGTTGAAATACGGTGATCAAGTTTTGGAACGTACAGATGCGGAAGGAAAACCTTATAAAATTACCGTAATTGAAGAAATTGTAGAACATTTAGGGGAAGATGGCTACACCATTCAAAATCCTTTGAATGCCAAAATTGTAGATGATATTCAAAAAGGAATGCAGGAAGAAGAACTTCGAACTGGAAGCTTTTTTCTGAAATTGATGGACGAAAATATTTCGGGGAAAGTTGCTGATGTTTTGTTGGATCCTTATGATGTTAGCGATTGGAATAAATACAATATTTACTTTAAAACCGAAAGCGAACTGGTTCCTAAAATTGTATCGGATATTATGGTGCGTCACAAAAGGGAATTTGTGGTTTCGCTTATAAAAGAACTTCGAGATCAGTTGCAGGAAGAAGGCGATCATAGCGAAAATTATCGAAAAATTATGCGCTTGAACGAACTTCGAAGAAGTATTGATGAAGAATTACACCGAATATTGTGACATTTTGGCGTCCTTTTTTTCGGGAACAATTTTTGAGAATACTACAGAATTAATTAGTTTTACAATAAATAAAGACAGTATATGGACATTAAAAAAGATTTCAGAGATTTCTCTGTAAAACACCTCGGAAACAGCGGTCTCGCAACCGATCAATATATGGGAATGTTCAATCCAACAAACCTTACGCCTTACATTATGGAAGAAAGACGTTTGAATGTTGCGCAAATGGATGTTTTTTCCCGATTAATGATGGATAGAATTATATTTTTAGGAACGGGAATCGACGATCAAGTGGCCAACATTGTAACCGCTCAGTTGCTTTTCCTTGAAAGTTCTGATCCTTCTAAAGATATTCAAATTTATATCAATTCTCCTGGTGGAAGCGTTTACGCAGGTTTAGGAATTTACGATACAATGCAGATTATTAAGCCAGATGTGGCGACAATTTGTACCGGAATGGCAGCATCAATGGGTGCGGTACTTTTGGTAGCAGGAGAAAAAGGAAAACGTTCTGCACTTAAACATTCTAGAGTGATGATTCACCAACCAAGTGGTGGTGCGCAAGGGGTAGCTTCCGACATGGAAATCAACCTTCGTGAAATGTTAAAATTGAAAAAAGAACTTTACGATATTATTTCAACTCACTCAGGACAAACCTATGAATGGGTTGAAAAAGCATCTGATCGTGATTATTGGATGACTTCTTCAGAAGCGAAAGATTTCGGAATGGTAGATGAAGTTTTAGAGCGCAAAAAAGATTAATACTTTTTCTGTAGATAATGTAAGGATGCACGACTTAGTGTGTCCTTTTTTTTTTCTTTTTTTAGAAAAGTGGAAATCTCAAAATTTACCCAAAAAAGAAGCCACAAGATCAACACTTGCAGCTCCTCGATATATTTGTGATTATGGCCTAGTTAAACGCTTCGATAATCTTAGCGAAATCTTCAACTTTTAAAGCGGCACCTCCGATTAGTCCGCCATCAATATCCGGTTTTGCAAAAATTTCTTTGGCATTGTCTGGTTTTACAGATCCTCCATAAAGAATAGAAACTTCGTCTGCTACTTCTTTTCCGTGTTGTTCAGCAATAATGCTGCGAATGTATGCATGGATTTCTTGTGCTTGTTCCGGTGTTGCTGTTTCGCCAGTTCCAATTGCCCAAACGGGTTCGTATGCAATTACTACTTTTTTAACTTCATCTGCAGAAAGGCCAGCTAATGCAACTTCGGTTTGGTTTTTTACCACCTCAAAATGTTGTCCTGATTTTCTTTGCTCCAAAGTTTCTCCGTTACAATAAATTGGGGTTAAACCTGCATCTAACAACGCTTTAATTTTTTTCTGCGCGTGGCTATCGGTTTCACCGTGGTATTGTCTTCTTTCAGAGTGTGCAACAATGCTTCCGTCAACACCTACAGATTGCAACATTGGTACAGAAATTTCGCCTGTGTAAGCACCTGAAGCATATTCAGATAAATCTTGTGCGTAAACACCAATTTCACCGTTTACAAAAAGCTCAGCAGCTTTAATTAAATATAGACTTGGTGGCGCAATGTACACTTCGCAATTGGTGGTATTGTTTCTTTTGTAATCCAAAAGTTCTTGCATTAATGCCTCAGCTTCTGGTAATGTTTTGTTCATTTTCCAGTTTCCGGCTACGATATTTTTTCTCATAAAATTGAAAATTTATTTGTTATACTTTCAAGTTGAATTGTAAATGCATTTTTGGTAAGTGCACTTCTTTTAAATCTACTGTTACAATCCCAAATCAATTTCGATTAAGGTGTTGTAATGTTTATTTCCAAAGATTTTTCAGCAATACATAAAAACGGTGCTCATCTTCCGTAACAGCATTATCAGCTTTAATCAGCGATTTAGCGAATTTCAGAAAATCTTCTCTTTCTTTTTCGGTTGAATCTTCTTGAAAACATCTTGCGTGAAATTCAAAATGATCTTTCCAATCTTCTGGATTTAAATTCGCAATTGCATCAAGTTCATTATCAAGATTGATTCTGAATGGAAATTCTTCTTCCAAATATTCTTTTACTTTGATGCCTTCTTCGGGAACAAAATTTCCGTCTACAGAAGAAAGAATCATTAGTAAATGATATCCGGCGATGGGTTTATTTGATTTTTGCATTGTTGTTACAATTTATTTTAGAGTTGTTTTTCTTATTGTTTAAAATATTCTTCAGCACCGCCTTTATCCACAATTTTACTGTTTTCGAGTACCACATATGATGGATTACTTCTTGCGATGGTTTTAATCGCGGTGGCATCCATACTCAAGTGCGGAAGTTGTGTTAAACGCATATTCGATGGCGAAATTTCGTAGGCAGGAATTTGAAGTTGATTGATTTTCCGCTGAACATTTTCTGCCAATACTTTGGAATCTTTTACAGCGTTCGGTTTGTACGAAAATACAAGGATTACTTTTGGCTTGCTTAAAATTTCGTCAGTTAGGTCATTTCCGTTTTCATCTTCTAATTTAAATTTTGAAATTTCAGAAGCATAACCTTCTTTCACAATTTTTGAAAAAGTTTTATCGCTTTGAATTTCCCAAGGCGTTCCTTCTTCCCAATATTCTTTCACACTTACATAATCGTCTTGATTTACTTCCTTCACTTCACCCGTTTTCTTGTCCTTCAATACATAAAAAGTTTTGAATTCAGAAGGATCGTTGGCGATTTTTTTCTGCTCAGCATGGATGTCGGTTCCAATTGCGTAATCTCTAAAATCAATCAGTGGCTCGTTGAACGTTCCCCAACCGATAGTAAAAGCAGTTGCAACTAATGAAATCACCAAAACGGTTTTCCTAAAAGAAGTGTGATGTTCATTTTCCTGAAAATTTTTACGGTACAACAACCAAAGCAAGAAGAGACCAAACAGAAGAATTATATCTTTAATAAAGCTTTGCCAAGGTGTGAATTTTATGGCATCTCCAAAACATCCACAATCGGTAACTTTATTGAAATAAGCAGAATAAAAAGTGAGAAATGCAAAGAAAATACACAACGCAATTAATGCTGCTAATACTTTTTTAAGATGAAGATTGAGTAAAAGCATTACACCTAAAATCAGTTCCAACGCCACCACAAAAATGGCGATAGGAAGCGAGAATTCTTCGAAAAAAGGCATATTGAAAACGGTAGGCGAAAAGTATTCTTCTAGCTTAAAAGAAAACCCAACAACATCTACCGCTTTTACAAATCCAGAAGCAATAAAAATTAGTGCAATTACAATTCTTAGAATTTTTCTCATATCAATTTACTATGGGTTAGGTGTAATTTTCGTGTGTAGTCGTTTTACTTTCTGAAAACTTGATTAAACAAAATACTGCATAATTCAGCATGTCGAAATAATTGGCATCTAAACCTTCGGAGACTAAAGTTTTTCCGTTGTTATCTTCAATTTGCTTGGTGCGCAAAACCTTCTGGAAAATTAAGTCGGTGATTGATGAGATGCGCATTTCGCGCCACGCTTCACCATAATCGTGGTTTTTTCTTTCCATTAATTGTTTGGCTTCCAAAGCATATTTGTCGTAAAGCTTCAGGATTTCCTCGGGATTTTCATCAAGATTTTCAGACATCCCTTTTTCCAATTGTATCAATCCGATAATCGAATAATTTACAATGGCTACAAATTCATCTTCCTCGCTTTCGTCGACCATTTTGGTATCCGACATTTGCAACGTGCGGATTCTGTTAACTTTAATATAAATTTGGTCGGTGATAGAACTTGGCCTTAAAACCCGCCAAGCTGCGCCGTAATCGTGCATTTTTTTAGAGAACAGATCGCGGCATTCTGCAATACTATTTTCAAATTGAATAGAGGTGGTGAGCATATTATTTTTTCGAAACGTAAAGATAAGGATTTTGCCGAAAGTGGTATTTCCGGAAGAGGTGATTGATGTCGCTTTTTGTATTTTTGCGCTATGAAAAACTTTTCGCTCAATTGTCGAGGTTCGCTGCTTGATCTTTCGAAACCTAAAATAATGGGAATTTTGAATATAACTCCTGATTCTTTTTCGGATGGAGGAAAATTCTTTTCCACCGATATAGCACTTTTGCATGCGGAACAATTGGTGGAAGATGGTGCGGAAATTTTAGATATCGGCGCGCAGTCAACTCGTCCAAACGCGGTAAAAATTTCGGCTCAAGAAGAAATTGAACGATTAGGATCTTTAATCTCGGATATTAAAAAACAATTTCCCCAGACGTTAATTTCGTTAGACACTTTTTATTCCGATGTGGTGGAATTTGGTGCGAATGAGGGCATTGATATGATTAATGATATTTCGGGTGGACAATTTGATTCTGAAATGTTTTCAGCTGTAGCCAAAACGCGGTTGCCTTACATTTTGATGCACATAAATGCTCATTACTCCACGATGCATGAAAAACAAATTTCAACGGATATTACTCTTGAAGAAAATAAATATTTTTCTGCAAAAATTAACGAATTGTTGAATTTAGGAATTTATGATATCGTTTTAGATCCTGGTTTTGGTTTTGGGAAAACAGTGGAACAAAATCATCAATTGCTAGATGAATTAGGATTTCTTAGTTTTGGTCAATATCCCGTTTTGGTTGGGATTTCCAGAAAATCTTTTATTTATAAACCCGCCGGAAAGTCCGCGTTAGATATTGATGAAGAAACCCAGAAACTCCATTTAAAAGCGTTACACAACGGAGCGAATATTTTGCGTGTTCACGATGTTACTTCTGCTAAACGTTCTGTGGAAACGTATTTACATCAATTGGATAAGAAATAAGTGAAGTAATTGGAGCAACTAATTGAAGATTGTTTCAAGTTTAAAAGCTTTCAAATTTTTACTTTTCCTTTTTCTCTTTTTTTATTTAAATTGATGATTGGAAATTGATCTAACTTCAAGTAATTGAAAGAAATTGTGCTTGATTCACGATAATTTTAAGCTAAGCTTTTAAATTCTAATCAAAAAAATAACGCACCAAAAGCGCGCTATTTTATAAAGTTTTATGTTATTTCTAACGTTCTAATTTCCAATTGGATAGAATTTTTGGTCGGGCGTTTTCATTGGCTACTTTCCAACTTGTTCTGTACATCCATTCCGTCATTTTATGAAGCTTAGGGAAATTGATGTTTTCACTTTCGTCTTGTGGCGTATGATATTGGTGATGCAGTACGCTGGTGAAAAATAGGGCAGGAATGCCTTCTTTCGCATACGGTAGATGATCGCTTCTAAAATAAAAATATTCAGCATGATTTGGGGAATCCCAATCTTTTAAATACTTGAATTTTGTGCTTTCATTATTGGCTTCTTCTGCCATTTTTACCAAGTCGTCTGAGTTTTTGTGGGGAGCAATTCCGCCTAGTAGCGCAGCTTCATCATTGTTATTACGGCCAATCATATCACCATTGAGAACGGCAACAATATTTTCTTTAGGAACAACAGGATGCGCAGCGTGCCAACGAGAACCTAACAATCCTCTTTCTTCTGCTCCGTGAAAAACAAAAAGAATACTTCTTTTGGAGGGTTGCTTTTTATAGGCTCTTGCAATTGCAAGCATGGCTACACAAGTACTTGCGTTATCATCTGCTCCGTTATAAATAGTGTCGTTTTCCACGGGATGTCGGATCCCATCGTGATCTTGATGTCCGCTGATGAGCACGTATTCGTTTTTCAATTTTGGATCTGTACCTTCAATTTTACCAATAACGTTTACAGACGGATATTGATAGGTTTCGGTATGTAAATCTAAGTCGATACTCGGATTGGATTTTACCCAAGCGCTATTTTCTCTTTTGATCCAAAGTACAGGAATATTTTTCGAAATTTTTTCTCTCAATCCTTCTACACCATAACTTCCACGCGTCATTTGTGGTAGAATTTCAGGCCAACTTTTTTCCGAAGTGTCATCGGTAAGAAAAATAATTCCCGCAGCACCCAATTCTAAAGCTGTTTTATAATATTTGCGAAGAACGAAACCTGGATATCGGCGCTCAAAAAGAGTCATATCTTTTGCAATATCTTTATCTGTAGGATCAATTGCGACAACTTTACCTTTTAAATTAAGCTTTTTTAAATCTTCAGGTTCCGGCTTCGATACGTAAACGATTTCAGATGCAATTCTTGATTGTACAGGTTCAGCAACCAAATAATCTTTCCACAATTGCAAGGGTTGTTTGCCAATTGTTAATGTGCTTTCTGGACTTACTTTATGGCGATACATATCGAAAAATTGGAAGAAAGTTCCGTTATCTCCGGCAGGTTGCATTCCTGCTTCTTTGGCTTTATCTGCGAGCCACATCGATACCTTTAATTCGTCTAGAGTTCCTGCCTCTCTTCCCCAAAATTGGTCCGCAGCCATTTCGTACATGTCTTTTTTAAGATCAGAATCTTTAATGGCGGAAACTAAGGGCTTTGCATATTTTTGTGCAAAAATTGGACTGGAAAGCAATGTTAAAACTGCAATTGTAATGGTTTTCAACTTCATGAATATCTTAATTTAATTTGCTCACTTTTTGCGTAAATTCTTTGGAAAAGATTTTTCGATCTTCTTCTAATTTTTCCAGATTGGAGGGCAAAATGTAATTGAACAATACTTTGGCATCATCATCTAAAAAAATAATTTCCTTTTCTTCACCATCAATCATTTGCGAAAAAATTTCCCACATAGAGGTATCGTTGGTTTTTAAAAGTTCAAAAAATTGTGATGCTTGAATCTGGATGTTTTTCATTTTAAAATCCTAATAGTTTGAGTTTGAATTGAATGGCAAAATTATCTTTAAATCGGTTGGTAGAATAATGACCAATGCGGTAAAAGAAGCCAAGATTAAACTGCGAAGAAAGGAAATTATTCCATTCCAAACCAACTTCGTTGTACAAATGATCCATTTTTTGAAAATCAAATTGGTGAAATTCTGGATTTTTCATATCACCAATTACGCCACGGTAAACCACATCGAAGCTCGAAATATTTTTACCAAAACTTTTAAAATACCAAGGAATTCTGTGGGTAAGGTATGTTCCTACAAATTTATCGTTATAATATTTACCACCTTGCATCGTTGCAAAACCTAAGTACGAGGTAAGGTTGAAGTTAAGTCCGTTTTTGCCGTTTCCTAAACCATTCATTGTGTAATTGTACCAAATTGGTGCGTCGCCTGTTGTTAATCCTCCATACAATCGAAATCCTGTAACGCCTAGGTCGGTTTTAAATTGATGAGCAAATAATGCATTGATTCTTGAAAAATTAATTTCTCCACCAAGTGATTTTAGGGCTTGCTCATAATTCAGATAAAGTTCTGGAAACCTTTGCTCGTAGGTGTATTTTCCAGAAGGTGTCATAATATTTTTAGAAGTGGGCGAAAATTTCAACGTAATTGCTGTCGTAAAGACGTCAAAATCATTTCCTAAATTTTTAAAATTGTAATCGAAGGTGGCTTGCTCATTGGTTTTTTTCGCAGAAACATTTACGGTAATTCCGTTCGTGATATCGTTTTCGTACGCCAATTTAAATCCATCGTATTTAAAGAATCTCGAATTGTTAAGGGCGATTCCAGAATTCATTAATTTCATACGAAAATTCCATTGGTTTTCCGGAAATCTTCCGGCTGCCATTACATCGTTAAAATATTCTACACGGAAGAATGAATTTTTTTCCAACGTTGTACGAACGTCAATTCCCGCTCCATATTTGAATTTTTTATCACCAAATCCGTAGGCCACATATGCGTCGGGAGAAAGGTATTTATTGAATTTTTCGTTGAGTTTTGCAGCAACTCCAACGCGTATTTTTTCGTGTGCATTATAGCCGATAATTCTTCCCAAATCGAAATCTACCATTCCAGAACGAAGTTTCCCTTTTAATAAACCACTAGCAATGCTTGCTTTTTGATCGAGACGGTATTTGGTTCCCACGCTATCTACTTTTTCGTAGGTCATTAACTCTCTTGCGGTAAGTGGAGTAGTGCGGTATTGATCGAGCAAAGTTCCGTCGGCATTTTTAACCTCAATGGTGTAGCCTTTAAAATCCTTTGATTTTTCTTCGATTGGCGTTTTAAAATCAAAATAGTCGGCAGTCATGAAAACATAATTCCCGTACGTGTTTCTTTTGTCTTTTGCAGAATCTTTGTCTTTTTTATCATCGAGATTTGTTTTTCCCATTCGGATTTTCAGGTTTTCTTTTACTAAAAACCATTTATTATCAATGGGTTTCCAAATGCTGGTGATGCTTCCTTCAGATTTAATTTTACTGTTGCTTTCAATTTTTTTAATTCCATATGTTTCAGCATCGATGTACAAGTAACCATTGAATTTTCTTTTTTTAACGGGTTGTTTATAGTCGACTTGGCGGAATCGAATTACATAATTTTTTCTGCCATCAATATCAATCGAATCCGTAAGGAAATAGCGGTATAAACTTCGGTTTTCTTCGCGGATTTCTCGTGGCATTTGAGTTCTGTTCGAACGTAACGCCATCATTTCATAAAGCGGTTGATTGAGACCCGAAACGCGATTGTCTAAAATGTTGATTTTTTCACCGTATTTGTTAGAGTATAAATATTGCGATGCTCTTTCCCAAAGAAAAAGTTTACTTTTCCCCATTAATTTCATCATGTTGATGCCGTCAAGGGAATCCTTTTTTTCTTGTTTTGATGTGTATTGCTCAGGCAGCTGTTTTAAAGAATCGATTTTATGCTGCATCGAAATATTATAATTTCGAATACTATCTTCATCAAAATCGTAAGACATTTTTTCGTATGATTTAAACGAATAAGATTCGAGACTTTTTGGCGAATTTTCATTGTAGTTATCGTTTACTTTCTTCAAAATTTCAAGTGCGCGAGGATCACTTTTATCTTCTAAAATAACGGTTTGAATATTTTGAGTTTTGGGATCAGCTTTTGAAAGAAAAACTTCCATCAATTTATCTGTAACAACATCATCTTCAAAGAAGCCAGCGGCGGAAACCGAAACTTTTTTACACTTAGTACGGAACTGTAATTCGCCTGCGTTATTGGTTGTTCCGAGCGTTTTATTGTTGCATTTTACCGTTGCGTTTGGAATTATTCTCTGAGTTCCAGCTTCTTTCACAATAATCTTCGATTGTGAAAATACAAAGGTTGCAAAAATGCAAAAGGTAAGGTTTAGGATTTTTTTCATCTTTAAAAAATGTGTTCAAAAATAACGATAATCAGCATTACTTATGATGATCACCATGAAATTAGAAACATTTTTGTTGAAAAGTATAAAAAACGGAAGAGTGCGGTTCAGAAGTATTTTATTTGAAGTCTTTTTCTTGCATTTCAACGTGCTGTAAAAGTGTACCGTTTTTGTCGCGATATTCATACTTGAGCGTGGAGATATCGTAGTTTTTAAGATCGATTAGCATTTGTTTGAATTGCTTATCCGTTGACATATTTTTTTTAATAAGTGCGCGGTTGTCGGCGATTTTTACAATGCTTTTCATTTTTTCGGGAACTTCTGCAGTATAAATTACGTCGTTATTGTTGCCCAAAGCAATTTTGGTAATGGTAATTCCGGTGGTAGAATCGGTTATGGGTAAATTCGCATTCGAAATTTCCAGCATTTGGTTCAACTGATTATGTTTTTCGTTGATTTCGGCTTGAGGTTTTTTAGCGGTCATACTGGATTTGTTGATGACATCCGTATACAATTCCTTTCCATCTTTACCCGTAAGAATTACTTTAAAGTTGACGCCTTTTTCGAGAAGTTGAATGTTTTTAGAATTCCTTTTGATGATTTGCACCATTAAATCTTGAATGGCATCGCTAATCATTTGTGGTTGAATATTGTCTTCAGAAAGTCCAGTTTCGAAATGAAGTGTAATTTCATTGTTTCCTGTTTTTTCTGTTTTGGTTAACACAACCGTAGAACCCTCCACTTTCGATGGCTGCGTTTTCATCGATTTTACAAAATTCTCCATCATCACTTCTTTATTTACACCTTCTTTTTTGCAGGAAAAGACAATAATTGAAATGAGGAGAAGAAGTAGGTAATTTTTCATCGAATCTATTTTAAATCTACTTTTTTAATTTTTAGAAAACTGAAAGGTTAGCGGTACTCGTTTTAGAATTTTATTTCCATTTTCATCTTGCACAACTAAATCAGCCTGATTGAAATGAGATGTAATAGTGTTATTTTCAATTTGATAGGTGAGTAGATCTCCCCACTCGGTTGAGCAATTGATGGCGTTTCCGGAGAGGGAATACGTTGCATTATATTCTGGCGTTGCGCAAGCGGCCAATTCATATTCCAATACATTTCCTGATCCCAATGCAATGGTTATATTTT
The DNA here is from genome assembly GCA_023422635.1 of Bacteroidota bacterium. Taxonomy (GTDB): domain Bacteria; phylum Bacteroidota; class Bacteroidia; order Flavobacteriales; family Weeksellaceae; genus JAFAGO01. The sequence goes on along the minus strand of JAFAGO010000013.1, from coordinate 34,656 downwards.
CAATAACCACATTGATCGAGGGGTACTTCATAGTGCCATCTTTCTGAAAGGTTAACGATGGTTTACAGCTAAAATATTCGGTTAAATCTGTTTCAAAAATACCGTCGGCATTATAATCAACGGGAATTTCAGATGTTACTTTTACGAATCGATATTTTCCTTCCAAGAAAGGAGTTTCATCGTCTCTATCTTTATTACAAGAGATTAAAAATAGGGAAGTTCCTACAATACAGAGTAATAATCGAATGCGCATTTTCATCGCTGGTTGTTACAATGTTGATGCTTTCTTTAATGCGCTGTCAATTCCTGCAAGATTTTTACCTCCTGCGGTTGCAAATCCCGGATTTCCGCCGCCGCCGCCTTGAATTTCTTTTGCCAAATCCTTCACAATTGTGCCCGCTTGATATTGATTTTCTAAATCTTGCGAAACACCAACCGTAATCATCGGTTTATCGTTTGCATCAGAAATGATGACCGTGATTGAATTTGGAATTTCTTTCTTCAATTGAAATACAATATCTTTTACAGAAGCTGCATCAAGGGACGTTTTCTTCACTAAAAGTTTTTTACCATTTTGGTCGATAAAATCATTTTTCCAATTTTGAATTTCGCCTTTCGCTTTCTCTTTTTTAAGAGATTCAATTTCGGATTTTAAAAGTGCATTTTCTTCTACAAGTTTTTCTACCGATTTTGCAATATCTTTTGTTTTCAATAATTGAGAAAGCTCAGAAATTTGATTTTCTAAATTCTGAAAATATTCATTCGATTTATCTCCAGAAATGGCTTCAATTCTACGAATTCCCGCAGCGGTAGAGTTTTCAGAAGAAATTTTAAAATGACCAATTTCTCCGGTAGATTTCACGTGAGTTCCGCCGCACAATTCCTTGGAATTTCCAAACTGAATCATTCTTACTTGATCTCCGTATTTCTCACCAAAAAGTGCCATTGCGCCTTTTTCCAACGCTTCGGTGATTGGGATATTTCTAAATTCCTGCAACGGAATGTTTTGTTTTATTTTCTCGTTTACTTTTTGTTCTACTTCTTTAAGTTCCTCTTCTGTCATTTTTGCAAAATGCGAAAAATCGAATCGAAGATAATCGGGACCAACATACGATCCTTTTTGTTCCACATGTGTGCCTAAAACTTCGCGTAAAGCTTCGTGTAGAAGGTGGGTAACAGAGTGATTGCCTTGCGTATTTTTACGGTCTTTGTCGTTTACTTTTGCATAGAAAACCGCAGTCGTATTTTTGGGAAGATCCTTAATTAAAGAGTAAATAAGGTTGTTTTCTTTTTTGGTATCTAAAACTTCAATAGCTTCAGGGTGATTTTGCACGCTCAATAAATCGGCTTTTGAAGGGTCAAAATTTCCGGCATCGCTTGGGATTAGATATCCTTTGTCGCCAATTTGTCCACCACCTTCAGGATAAAAAGGCGTTTTGCTTAGTACGATTTGATAAAATTCGCCATCTTTATTTTCGATTTTTCGATAACGTGTGATCGTTGTTTCAGAAGAAGTTTGGTCGTAACCAACGAACGTTTCCGGTTGATCATCCAAAATTACCCAATCGTGTACTTTTTGTGCTGACGATTTTTTTGAACGTTGTTTTTGTTTCTCCATTTCCTCATCAAACCCTTTTTCATCAACGGTTAATTGCTTTTCTTCTGCAATAATTCGGGATAAATCGGCAGGGAATCCGTAGGTATCGTACAATTCGAAAACTTCAGTTCCAGGAAGTGTTTTTTCTCCTTTTTTAAGCGTTTCGGTAATAATTCCATCCAATCGAATCAGTCCGTGTTCAATGGTTTTTAGGAAAGAATTTTCTTCTTCTTTAATAACTTCTGTAACTAACTTTTCTTGTTTTACCAACTCTGGGAAGAAGTCGCCCATTTCTTTTTTCAAAACGGCAACCAGTTGATAAAGGAATGGTTCTTTTGTATCCAGAAAACGGTACGCATAAGAGATTGCTCTTCTTAAAATTCTACGAATAACGTAACCAGCGCCATTGTTGGAAGGAAGCTGTCCATCGGCAATGGCAAAAGAAACGGCACGAATATGATCCACTACTACGCGAATTGCAATATCTTTTTCGTTTTCTAATATTCCGGTATATTTTTTCCCTGAAAGTTCTTCCACTTTGGCAATAAGTGGCGTAAAAACATCTGTGTCGTAATTGGATTCTTTACCTTGTAAAGCCATGCATAAACGCTCGAATCCCATACCGGTGTCAATATGCTTGGAAGGAAGATTTTCCAGTGTTCCATCTGCTTTTCGATTGTATTGCATAAATACAAGGTTCCAGATTTCAACCACTTGAGGATGGTCGTTGTTCACCAATTCTAAACCAGAAATTTTTGCTTTTTCTTCTTCACTTCTTAAATCGACATGAATTTCTGAACAGGGTCCGCATGGTCCTTGATCACCCATTTCCCAGAAATTATCTTTTTTATTTCCATTGATAATTCTGTCCTCGGCGATATGTTCTTTCCAGAAATTAAATGCTTCACTGTCGCGCTCTAAGTTTTCTTTATCGTCGCCTTCAAAAACGGTAACGTACAGATTTTCTTTAGGAATTCCGTATACTTCGGTAAGCAATTCCCAAGCCCAGGCAATTGCTTCTTTTTTAAAATAGTTTCCGAAAGACCAGTTTCCTAACATCTCAAACATGGTATGGTGGTAGGTATCTCGGCCAACATCGTCCAAATCATTATGCTTTCCAGAAACGCGTAAACATTTTTGTGTATCGGCAATTCTCGGCGCTTTCGGGGTTTTGTATCCCAGAAAATAATCCTTAAACTGCGTCATTCCAGAGTTGGAAAACATCAGCGTAGGATCGTCTTTTAATACGATTGGAGCGGAAGGAACAATAAGATGTTCTTTACTTTTGAAAAAGTCTAAAAACTGTTGGCGAATCTGTTGTGAAGTCATATTTTTTTGGGCTTTAAATGCGTGTTTAAAAAGCATTTTTAGGAAAGCAAAAGTACGGAAATTGTAAGAATTGTGAAAGAGGAATTTGCGACATCATTGTTTGTAGATTAACATTTGTTTTTCAGTCAATTATATTTTATAATACAAAGTGTAAATGCAGGAATTTGGGATGAGATTTCACTTTAAAAGCAACATTTATATGATGTTAGTGAACATTTCAGAAGTTTGAATCATCAATTGTATTGAAACGATTTTCGTATTTACAAGAATCTTGTTTGCAGAATCCGAAAAACCTTACGATATTTCAGCATTAAACTCGAAAATTTACATTTATGAAAGAATATATTTTGAAAAGAGAAATGGTATTTCGCCTTGTTTCTCTTCTGTTTGTGGTAGCTTCTGTTTTTTTGAAGGATTCATTAATGAAGTTCGCACTTCTGCTTGTGGGTGTTTTAGGTTTGGTGGTTATTGCGTATGCGAAAGGACAAAAAAGTTTGGTGATTTTGTTTTCTATTTTACTGCTTATCGCAATTGTTGGGTATGGATATTTAAGTTATCGCTCGTAAAAAAAAACGTAAATTTGCTGTTCTTAAAAATTTAATTTTGATTACAAACGATCAGATCAAAACTCTTCAATCCCGAATTGAAGATTTGCATAAATACCTTCAGATTGAAAAGAAAAAACTGGAGATTATTAACGATGATGAAAAAACTGCAGCACCCGGTTTTTGGGATAATCCTAAAGAAGCCGAAACTTTTCTAAAACAACTTCGCTCCAAAAAGAAATGGGTAGAAGATTACGAGGAAATTCACACAGAGTTTGAAGATCTTCAAGTCTTGTTAGAATTTGCTAAAGAAGATGTCGATTCTGAAAAAGAGTTGGATGAAACCTATCCTCAATTGGTAGAAAAAATTGAAAATTTAGAGTTTAAAAACATGCTTTCTAATGAGGGCGATGAACTTTCTGCGGTTTTACAAATTACAGCTGGAGCAGGTGGAACTGAAAGCTGTGATTGGGCGTCGATGCTCATGAGAATGTACACCATGTGGGCAGAAAAAAGTGGTTATAAAGTAAAGGAACTTAATTTTCAAGAAGGCGACGTTGCTGGTGTTAAAACCGTTACTTTGGAAATTGATGGCGAATATGCCTTTGGTTATTTGAAAGGCGAAAACGGTGTTCATCGTTTGGTGCGGATTTCTCCGTTTGACTCGAATGCAAAACGACATACCTCTTTTGTATCGGTATATGTGTATCCATTGGTTGACGATACCATTGAGATTAATATTAATCCTGCAGATATTTCTTTTGAAACCATGCGATCTTCTGGAGCAGGTGGACAGAACGTAAATAAAGTTGAAACCGCGGTTCGACTTCGACACGCACCAACTGGAATTATTATTGAAAACTCCGAATCGAGATCGCAGCTTCAGAATAAAGAAAAAGCAATGCAGCTTTTAAAGTCCAGATTATACGAAATGGAACTGGAAGAGCGCATGAAAGCCAGAAATGAAATTGAAGCGAATAAGATGAAAATCGAGTGGGGAAGCCAAATTCGAAATTATGTAATGCATCCGTACAAGTTGGTGAAAGATGTGCGTTCTGCTTATGAAACTTCCGATGTGGATGGAGTTATGAATGGTGAAATTACGCCGTTTTTAAAAGCGTTTTTAATGAGTGATGGAACCGCTGTTTCGGAAGATGATTTCGATTTATAGATCAGTTTTAAGAATATAAAAAATCCGTTTCTGATGTGCAGAAATGGATTTTTTCTTTTTTATAGAAGTCGGAATTTTGAAGAATCCTTTTACTTTTGTTTTCGAATACAATTCATTTTGAATTTACGCTTTTTTGTTTTTCTTTATAACAGAAGATAACACCTGACGAATCAATGGAATGTTGGCTACAAAAACAATTCCCCAAATCATAAATTCAAGATTTTCTTTTACCCAAGTTATTCTTCCCAAGTTGTAGCCAAGCATTCCGATAACGCCAACCCAAAGAAATGCACCAATAAAACTGTACAATAAAAAAGTAGGATAGTGCAACTTTGTGGAGCCACAAATGAAAGGAACAACTGTTCGAATTACTGGAATAAAGCGCGCAATTACTATCGATTTTTTACCATTTTCATCAAAAAAATCTTTGGCTTTTAACAGATGTTCTTTCTTAATGAAGCGATTGCTTTTTCGATTCATAATGTAATCTCCAAATCGTCTACCCACGTAATAATTTACGTTATCACCTAAAATTGCAGCAAAAATAAGCATCGGAATAATGATGTAAATGTTCAGTAAACCATCTTGTGCTACAAGCCCGATTGAAAAAATTAAAGCATCGCCTGGAATAAATGGCATTAGAAAAGAAGCCACAATTAAACCGGTTTCCGCAAAAATGACCAGGAACAGGAAGATGTACACCCAATTGTTGTAATGCGCAATGAGTGAAATCAAAACTTTATCTGGTTTTGATACGAAATCGATTATAAAATTCCAGACGGATTCTATCATGCTGGTTTTTTCTTTTGTAAAGCCTTAAAAACAATGGGCAATACAGAGATTACCACAATAGATAAAACGACTTTTTCGAAGTTATGTTTTACCCATTCAACATTTCCTAGGAAATAACCTAATAAAGTAATTGAACTCACCCAAAGTACTGCTCCTAAAATACAGTACACAATATAAGTTTTATATTTCATTTCGCCAGCGCCTGCAACAAAGGGAGCAATGGTTCTCACGATCGGGATAAAGCGGGCTAAAATTACCGTTTTACCTCCATTTTTTTCAAAATACTCTTCTGTATGTTCAATATGCGATCGTTTCAGGAAAAGTATTTTTTCCTTCGATTGAACAAAATCACCAAACTTTCGGCCGATAAAATAATTCACATTATCGCCTAAAAGTGCGGCTAAAATTAGCAGTGGAATAATGTAGTAAATTGTAATTTCGCCAGTAGTTCCTGCAATTAATCCAACTGCAAACAATAGCGAATCGCCAGGTAATAAAGGCATTACAACCACACCAGTTTCCATAAAAATGATAAAGAAAAGGAATAGGTAAATGTAGATTCCGTAATCTCGAATGATTTCGGTGAGAACTTTTAGTGGATCTCCTAAAAATTCTAGAATAAAGTGGATAATTTCCATATAATAAGCATGAAGTACAAAGATAAGATTTTTAATTTCTGAAAACAGCTTTATTGCTTCGTTAGAATTTAAAACTTTGTTAAAATTTGGATATAAAAAAAGGAACTTATCGTTCCCTTTATGATTTTAGTTAAAAAGATCTTTTACTTTTTCGAAAAATGTTTTTTCTTTTCCAGAAGGTTCAGCTTGCATTTCGCCATTGGTAATTTGTTTTTCGAAGAACTCTTTTTGCTCTGATGTTAAATTTTGTGGAGTCCATACGTTGATATGAATAAACATATCTCCTTTACCATAGTTATCCAAACTTGGAAGTCCTTTGCCGGAAAGGCGTAAAATTTTTCCAGATTGCGTACCCGCATCGATTTTGATTTTTACTTTTCCACCAACAGTATGAATTTCTTTCTGAGTTCCTAAGGCAGCTTCTGCAAAAGAGATGTAAAGTTCTTGATGAAGATTATCGCCTTCGCGTTTAATTGCGTTGTCTTCTTCCTCTTCCACAACAACCAAAAGGTCTCCCGGAACACCGCCGAAAGGTGCGTCGTTTCCTTTTCCGCGAACGTTCAGCTGAATGCCCTCTCTTGCACCTGCTGGAATATTAATAACAACTTCTTCATCATCTTTAATTAAACCTTGTGCATTTGCACCTGCTGGAATTTTATCCGCCACTTTCCCAATTCCTTGGCAAGTACCACACGTGGTTTGGGTTTGCATTTGTCCGAACATGGTGTTCATTACTTTAACTTGAGCGCCGGTTCCGTTACAAGTAGGACATGTTTTAGAAGTGGTTCCTGGCGCAAGTTTCATCTTTTTAACTTTGATGGTTTTTTGCGTTCCGTTTACCATTTCCTCAAGGTTCAATTTAATACGAACTCTAAGGTTTGATCCTCGAACTTGTTGAGTTCTGGTTCCTCCACCGAATCCTCCAAAACCACCTCCGAAGATATCGCCGAATTGAGAGAATATATCATCCATACTCATTCCGCCGCCGAAACCGCCACCGCCACCAAAGCCGCCGCTGCCGTTCATACCTGCATGACCAAATTGGTCGTATCGTGCTTTTTTGTTTTGATCACTGAGGACTTCGTATGCTTCAGCTGCTTCTTTAAACTTTTCTTCAGCTTCTTTATCTCCAGGGTTTTTGTCTGGGTGAAACTGAATCGCTTTTTTGCGGTATGCTTTTTTTATTTCTTCAACGGTTGCAGTTTTGGTGATTTCCAAAACTTCATAGTAATCTCTTTTTGCCATTTTCTTCTCTCTAAGTATATTCTCCTTCGATTTTTTAGTTTCCGATTACCACTTTCGCAAAACGGATTACCTTATCATTCAGCGTATAGCCCGTTTCAATTACATCAACAATTTTACCTTTAAGCTCTTCTGTTGGTGCTGGAATTTGCGTAATGGCTTCATGAAGGTTAACATCGAAATCGTTTCCAGGTTCTACTTCAATTGTTTTGAGGCCTTTTTCTACCAATTTATTTTTGAATTTTTGATAAATTAATTCTACACCTTTTAAATCGGCTTCATTTCCGGTTTTAGCAATTTCTTTTAGCGCTCTTTCAAAGTCGTCTAAAACGGCTAACATGGAAACCATCATTTCCTGATTGGCGTATTGAAAAAAGTCTAACTTTTCTTTTGCAGTTCTTTTTTTGTAATTTTCAAATTCTGCAAAAAGGCGAATGTAGCGGTCTCTTTCTTCTGACAAAAGTTCATCTGAAGATTTTTCGGCTGTCACATTTTCCTCTTTTTTATCCTGAGTATTTTCAGTGTTTTCTTCTTGAAGATTGAGTTCTTCTTCGTGAATATCGCTGTTTTCTGACATATCGTTTGGTTTTAATGCATGTAAATTTTCAAAATTTTTGCCAAAGCTGTTTTTTAAGACAATTAGGCAGAATCATCTTCTATTGATGGATTCTAAAATTTTAGTGCAATTGGGGTTACACTGAAAATTTAGATTTGTTCTGTAAAGGTTTGGTAAAGCAGATAAAGATTGAGGATGACGATAACCACGGAAATTGCCCAAGCGATTACTTTCATTAAAGTTGAATTCACGAATTTGCCCATCTTCAATTTATCGCCTGTAAAAAGAACAAGAGGAACCACTGCAAAACTTAACTGCATGGATAAAATAACTTGACTGAGTATGAGTAACTCTGATGTGCCTCTTTCGCCATACATTATCGTTACAATGAGTGCGGGAATTACGGCAATTAACCTTGTAATTAATCTTCTTACCCAAGGTTTTAAGCGGATGTTAAGAAATCCTTCCATTACAATTTGTCCTGCCAATGTTCCCGTTAATGTAGAATTTTGTCCTGATGCTAAAAGTGCAATTCCAAAAACAATACTTGCTAAGCTTGTTCCCAAAAGTGGCGTAAGCATTTTGTAGGCATCGTGAATATCAGCCACATCTTTATTTCCTGAAGTATGGAATGTTGCTGCTGCCAGTATCAAAATTGCTGAATTAATAAAAAATGCAAGAAATAAAGATAAAGTGCTGTCGATGGTCGCAAATTTTATGGCTTCTTTTTTTCCTTCCTCAGTTCTTTCATAGTTACGAGTTTGTACAATGCTGCTGTGCAGATATAAATTGTGAGGCATTACGGTTGCTCCTAAAATTCCGATCGCGATAAAAAGCATTGTGGGATTTGTTACCACTTCTTTTTGTGGGATTAAACCTTGCAACATGGGAACCAACTCGGGCTTGGATATGATAACTTCGTAGAGAAAGCAAGAAAGAATGATGAAAATTAATCCGCCGACAACGCTTTCGAGCCAACGAAATCCGCGCGATTGCAACATCAAAATGATGAGGACATCAAAAACCGTTATTACGATTCCCCAAGTTAATGGTAGGCCAAACAAGAGGTTGAGTGCAATTGCTGCGCCAAGAACTTCGGCCAGATCCATTGCTGCGATTGCAATTTCGCAGAAAATCCAAAGAATAAAATTAATTACGGGAGGATAATGATCTCGACACGCTTGCGCCAAATCTCTCTCTGTTGCAATTCCTAGTTTTAAGGAAAGGTGTTGCAAAATCATCGCAAATAAGTTGGAGATGAGGATAACCGAAAGCAATGTGTACCCAAATTGTGCACCACCCGCAATGTCGGTTGCCCAATTTCCTGGATCCATGTATCCAACCGCTATCATTAAGCCAGGTCCTGTAAAAGCAAGAAGCTTTCGCCAAAAACCTGCATTTTTAGGAATATGGATAGATGCGTAAGATTCTGATAGTGAGTGATCGACTTTTTCTCGTTGCCATGGTTTTTTCATAAGGCAAAGATATGAAATGTTAGAACAATCTAACAAAAAATTTTTTATGGGTTTCCAAGAATTTATATAAAAAAAATCACCTCGGAAGAAGTGATTTTTTCTATGTATGTTAATTCGGTTATTATTTCGCGAATCTTACTGCCATTTTTCTGTCAACTGCTCTTTGTTCATCAGTTGCTGTAGAAGGTTGTGTTGCGAATTTGCTTCCGTATCCTTCAGCACCGATTACTTGAGCACCAACACCTTTATCGCTAAGATATTTTTTAATGTAGTCTGCTCTTTCTTGAGAAAGTTTAACATTTACAGCTTCGTCACCAACATTATCGGTATACCCACCAATTTTAATTTTGGCATCTGGATATGCTTTCAAAATTGCAACAAGGTTATCCAATTGTTCCTGACCAGACTCCAATTGAGTTGCAGAACCGAAAACGAAGTTTACATGGTCGAAATCGTACCAATTGTCTTTCAAGGCAGAATCATCAGCTGCTTTCTTGTAACCATCTATTTTTAAGAAAGCAATCATTCGATCTTCTAACCCATTTTTGTATCCTTTTAAAGAAACACCATTAAGGTCTATTGCTTCATCTACCTTGTTTATTACCAATGTTGCTGCAGAGTCTACTTTATTTGCTGCAGAATCAATTACTGCTGCTGCATTGGTTGTGGAATCTTCTACTGTTTTTTTATTACCACACTGTTTCCAAAGGAACCAACCAGCCAATAATAATAATAGAAGTGGAAGTAACCATTTCCAGATAGAGCCACCATTATTGTTGTTGTAATCTTGTTTAATTTCAGATTTTGTTACTCTTACTTTTTCTTTTGCAACTGCAACATCTTCTGCTATATTATCTCTAGCTGTAGAAGCAATTGAAGAAACGTTTTCTTTCGTTTTTCCGAACCAGTTATCAAAATCCAATCCTAATGAAGCCAATGACAATCCTGCAGGAAGTAATGTAGATAGAACACCTTTTTGATCATTCAATAAAGAACTAATTCCTGAAGCGCCTAAATTGTTATCGCTTGCATATTTTCCTACAGTTCCTAAAGCTGCACCAGTAACGGTATTTAATAAAGAACTTGTGGTAGATTCTTTAACTCCAGCGAATTTTGAAACTCCATTTAATAAACCAGCTAATTTATCACCAAAAATGGCATTAATTACCGTTGTGATAAAGGAGTTGCTAGAAGCACCATTAAGAAGATTTGAAAGAACTCCACTATTTGTAGCTCCAGAAATTGCATCTAAAATTGTTGGATTATTAGCGTTGTTTGCTAAACCTCCTACAACGGCAGGAAGTAGTCCACTAATTGCTTTTGAGATTCCAGATTCGCTTTCTCCTAAATGAGAAGCTGCCTGTGAAGTTAAAGCTGGACCCAACTGTCCTTTGATCAGATCAATAATGTTTAAAGACATAATAGTTTATTTTATTAGGTTAACTATTTCAAATGTACCAAAATCTAAACCATTTCTCATTTCGTAGCTGAATTAAGAAAAATTTTTCGATTTTTATATAACAAAAAAATCCCGCACAAGCGGGATTTTTATCGTAATGGGTTCAATTAGTATGCTTTAGCGAAAATAACACGCTGGGTTGAAGGTTTTCCTGAAATCATTGAAATTCCTTCCTCTTTAGGATTGTTTAGAGGAATACAACGTATTGTTGCTTTGGTTTCCTCCTTTATTTGTTCTTCCTCTTCTTCGGTTCCGTCCCAATGTGCTGCAATAAATCCACCTTTTTCTTCTAAAACTTTTTTAAACTCTTCGTAAGAATTTACTTCAGTTATATTTTCATTTCTGAAATGTAAGGCCTTATTATAAATATCTTTTTGGATGGTTTGAAGTAAATCTGCAATATAGGCATCGATGTTTTCCAATGCGTGTACTTCTTTGGTTAACGTGTCTCGTCTTGCAATTTCTACTGATTTATTTTCTAAATCCTTTGGTCCAATTGCAATCCGAACGGGAACGCCTTTTAATTCGTACTCTGCGAATTTCCAACCTGGTTTATTTTCTGTTCGATTATCGTATTTAACAGAAATGCCTCTTGCACGAAGTTTTTCTTGAAGTTCAAAAGCTACTTCATTAATTTGCTGCAATTGCTCATCACCTTTAAATATAGGCACGATTACAACTTGTATTGGAGCAAGATTTGGTGGTAAAACTAAACCAAAATCATCTGAATGAGCCATTATTAAAGCACCCATTAATCGAGTAGAAACGCCCCAAGATGTCGCCCATGCATATTCAATTTTTCCTTCTTTATTGGTGAATTTAACATCAAAGGCTTCTGCAAAATTTTGTCCTAAAAAGTGAGAGGTTCCCGCTTGAAGTGCTTTTCCATCTTGCATCATTGCTTCGATACAATAGGTTTCTTCTGCTCCGGCAAAACGTTCGCTCGGTGTTTTAAGTCCACGAATTACAGGAACGGCCATAAAATTCTCTGCAAATTCGGCGTAAACTTCAATCATTTTTTCGGTTTCTTCCACCGCTTCTGCTTTGGTGGCATGCGCGGTGTGACCTTCTTGCCAAAGAAATTCGGCAGTTCTTAAGAAAAGTCGTGTACGCATTTCCCAACGAACAACATTTGCCCATTGATTGATGAGGATCGGAAGATCGCGGTAGGATTGAATCCAGTTTTTATAGGTGTTCCAAATAATTGCTTCAGAAGTTGGTCTAACAATAAGTTCTTCTTCTAACTTGGCTTCAGGATCAACAATTAGTTTTTTAGGATTTTCGGGGTCTGTTTTTAGGCGGTAATGGGTAACTACAGCGCATTCTTTAGCAAAACCTTCGGCGTTTTTTTCTTCTGCTTCAAACAAGCTTTTAGGCACAAATATGGGGAAGTATGCATTTTCGTGACCTGTTTCTTTGAAACGCTTGTCGAGTTGATCTCTCATTTTCTCCCAGATTGCATAGCCGTAAGGTTTAATTACCATGCATCCTCGAACACCAGAGTTTTCCGCCAAATCGGCCTTCACAACAAGTTCGTTGTACCATTTGCTGTAGTCTTCTGCTCTTGAAGTCAGTTTTGCCATTCCTATCTTAAATTATTTAATTGAATTTTAACTTTTTTTTAATTCCGAAATCTAAACCAAAAGGACTATCTTTACTACGTTTTTGCGCTGTCGAATTGGTATAATTTTGGTAGCATTTGCAAATATAATTTAAATAAAATTTAATTCTTCATTATGAAAAAAAATATACATAAAAAAGTCTTTGAAATGCTAAGGTCAAAAGGGATTTTAGCTATTTCTTCTGCTTTGCTTTTAGTGTCCTGCGGTGTTTATACAGGCGGGTATAGCGAGACGGACGGCGTTTATTATGATCCTAATAGAGATACTCTTCCTGAAGGTGTTGCTATGAACGGAGGAAATCAAGTTGGACAATATTACGACTATCAAAATAATGATTATCCATTGGAGCAAAGTGATGTAGTGTATGACCGATATAAAGGTTGGAACGGAATATCCAACTCTAATTTGCAATATCCTTCATCCGATTGGGGCGACTACACTGGTACAGAAACCAATTACTATGATAATGGATGGTATGGTGGTTATGGCTATTGGGGTTCACCTTGGGGATGGAATAGTTTTGGACCAAGCTGGGGCTGGAACGTAGGTTTCGGATGGGGATCACCCTATGGATGGTATGGTGGATATAGCCCTTATTGGAATTATGGCTGGGGTTGGGGTAATCCATATTACAGCTGGTACGGGTTAGGTTACAACCCTTATTATTGGGGTGGTGGCTATTATGCTAATCATTGGGGATATAATTCTTATAACGCACCGAAGTTAATTAATAGAAGAAGTAGTGCAAACGGTAGATTCAGTACGGTTAACGGAAGATCGTATGGAAATTCAGGTTTCAGAAATAACACAACCACAAGATCAGGAGGAAGTAATTCAGGTTTTAGAAATCAAAATGGTTACGGCAATACTAGAAATACAACCGTTCCTAGAAATACAACCCGAACAAGAGATTACACCCCACAAAGAAGTCAGCCTAATTACAGTACTCCAAGAAATGACGGTGGAGGATTCCGCTCTTCTGGTGGCAATGTAGGAGGATTCCGTTCCGGAGGAATGAGTACAGGTGGTGCGCGTTCTGGCGGTGGCGGCGGATTTAGAAGATAAAGATTATAATAACCTTACTATTAAAAATGATAAAAAGAACTTTAATGCTCGCAGGGATTTCTGCAGTATATTTTGCACAAGCACAAGATGTTTCTACCATTCGAAATACAGTTGATGTGTATTCAAATTCATCTGTTGGAGGCTCATCAAAATACCGTTCTATGGCGGGATCTATGGGTGCGCTAGGTGGTGATTACTCAACACTAAACTCAAACCCGGCGGGAATTGGTGTAAATATCGCAAATGATCTTTCTGCTACTTTGGATGTAGTTAGCCTTAAAAATACTTCTCATTATAACGGTGGATCAACATCATACAAAATTAACGATACCAATTTGGGAAATGTAGGCGGTGTAATGGTTTTCAGAACCAGAGAATCCAGTAAATGGAAGTTTGTTAACATCGGAATAAACTACACCAATCAATCTATCGAAAATTATATTGAAACAGGAGGAAATAACAATCTTGTTTACGATATCAATAATGCCGAAGGAAACAATATTGATAATCTAACCTACAAGGGGCATGCCTATAATCGTTATGGAAATGTTTCCAAAATGAGTATCGGCGTTGGAACCAACTACAATAATAATTTTTATTTAGGAGCTGGGCTTAATTTCCATACCGCGAATTTAGATCAGTATGACTCTGCCGCATTTACAAATCGAAATGGCGTTACCGATTATTATCAAAAACAAAGTACACCTTTCTCCGAGGATTCTAACGGTTTTTCGGCCACTGTAGGTGTCATTGGTAAGATTAACCAGAACTTTCGATTGGGAGCAGCGATAGAAACTCCGACTTGGTGGTCGATTTCCAGAGCATACAATTTTTATGAAGATCCTATTTATGGAGATGGAACAGGAGGTGAAGATCGCAAATTAACCACACCTTTGAAAGCTACTTTAAGTGCTGCTTTTGTAGCAAATAAAGATTTTGCGTTGAATGTAGATTATGTTTTAGGTCTTACAAAACCTTCTTATAAAGTGTATGGTGATGCGGAAACTGAATTGAACGACTTTTTCGATAATCAATATAAAAATTTGTCGGAAGTACGAATCGGAGCAGAATACCGTATTGCTGATTTCCGACTTCGAGGTGGATATTCATTTGTAGCAAATCCATTTGATTCTGTTTCTTTAAGCAGTTTGGATTTGAATGGGAATGCGGCCACAACTTCATATGATAATTTATTGTTAGGAAAAAGAAATACGCTTGCTTTCGGAATTGGGTATGATTTCAAATCATTCTATATCGATGCGGCTTACCAAAATGTAACCTCTGATTATAGCAATCCATTTATTCAAGGATTTGCAGCTAATAATACGGGATATTTTTCCGATTCCTATATCGTGTCTTCTCCAGACGCGGTTGTTTCGGAAGTTAAAGAAAAACGAAATAATTTCTTCGTTACTTTAGGATGGAAATTCTAGTTGTAAAAGAATATTTAAAAATGAGCTCCGAACATTTCGGAGCTTTTTATTTTAATGATGATGAAACAAATGAATAAGAATTCCAAAAATCACCCCAAAAACCACAAAGATAATTTTGTTCCAATCCATTTTATGATTCTTGTTGCTTTCAAAGATAATCACCGATGATATATGTAGGAAAATACCGCCAACAATAGCTAAGAAATAAGGTTGCAAAGCGGGATTGAAATACGAACCAAGAAGCATTCCTAATGGGGAAGAAAGTGCAAAAAGCGCCGCGATTACGATCCCCGAAATTGTAATTCGATGTTGAAATAAAAAAATACCCAAAACAAAAGAAATAGGAATATTGTGGACCAAAATTCCTAACAAATAAGGTGAAAAAACTTCCTTTTCGGCTGCTAATGGAATTCCCTCGATAAATGCATGAATAAATAATCCAACCATTAACGCCAATGGCAAAATTGGATGTTCTTCATGCTCGTGCTCGTGATGAAAATGGCCGTGCTCGAAACCTTTGGTTAAATTCTCTAAAAACATTTGAAGCAAAACACCCGCAATTACAAAAAGACCAACATTAGCGTTATCACTGTGGTACACTTCGGGGAAAACTTCATTTAAACAAATGGTAATTAAAAATCCAGCACTAAAGACCAATAAATTTTTGGCGAATTTTTCTTTCGTCCCGAATAATCTGGCCAACAAAATTCCCGCTGCCACACTAAAAATCAGAAGTAAGATGATTAAAAATTCAACCATAATTTTTTATTTCGTAGATGAATTAATTTTTCTGAACAAATTGATGCAACGTGGTGATTCATCGATATTGAAATCGTTTAATTGATAATCGCCCCAAATTTTAATTCGTTCGAAACCTGCATCTTTGGCGTACTCAAGAATTTTTTCAGGAGTATGAAGTTTTACTTTCTCAAAAAAATGATACGGCTTACCATCATCTTGGAATTGAATATCTTTAATTACAAAATCATTTTCAATTTTTTTCGAAATTGAAAATTGAATTCCTTCTTTTTCTACTACATCATTTTCTTTCAAATCCTGACGAACTTTCTGAGAATTCAAATAATCCAAAACAAAATAACCGCCATCTTTCAACGCTGTATTAACTGATGAAAAAACACTACGATCGTCCTTTTCATCATCAAAATAACCAAAGCTGGTAAACAAATTCAGTACCGCATCCGCATTTTCTTCACCCATCGGGTTTCTCATATCTTGCACTCTAAATTCTAATTTCGGAGTAACACCTGCAGCTGTTGCAAATTGTTGGTTATGCAAAATACTTTGTTGCGAAAGATCCAGCCCCAAAACGTTGTATCCCAATTGATGTAAAAAAACAGAATGTCTGCCTTTTCCACAAGCCAAATCAATAACGTATGCATGTTGCGGAAGTTTTAAAAATTCGGTAAGTTTTGTAATAAATGTTTCAGCTTCCTGAAAATCGTGATTTTTATAAAGTATGTGATAGTAAGGTGTATCAAACCAGCTTTCGAACCAATCCATTTTGCAAAATTACTCATTTTGGTTTAAAATAAGCATTTCAGCAGTGAAAGTTCATCTTACAAAAGTTGCGATCTGCTTTCCAGCAACTTTTCATTACTTTTGCACCAATGAATACCGATAATCTTCAAATCCAAATAAAAACCTACTTCGGTTTAGAAGAAATTCTTGCCGCAGAAATCCAAAAATTAGGAGGTCGAAAAGTAGAAGTGAAAAATCGTGCGGTTACCTGCGAAGGCGACTTGGGTTTTCTTTATAAAATAAATTATGCAGCACGTACTGCAGTAAAAATTTTAGTTCCAGTTTTAGAATTTAAAGCATTTAATGAACATAAATTTTACGATAAATTAGTGAAATTTGAATGGGATGAATTTTTAGATTTGGACCAAACTTTTGCGATTGATGCGACAATACATTCCGAAAGATTCTATCATTCTCAATTCATTACCTTGAAAATGAAGGATGCCATTGTCGATTATTTTCAGAACAAATACAATCAGCGACCAAACATCGATACCAAAAATCCCGAAATAAAATTCAATCTTCATATTGATCGCGAGTTGGTAACCATTTCTTTGGATTCTTCGGGCGATCCGCTTTTTAAAAGAGGGTACAGAAAGGAACAAGGTGATGCGCCCATTAATGAAGTATTGGCGAGTGGAATGTTGCAAATGGCAGGTTGGGACGGTAAGGGAAATTTTTTAGATCCAATGTGCGGAAGCGGAACTATTTTGATAGAGGCGGGAATGATCGCTATGGATTTACCAGCGCAAATTTTCCGTAAAAGTTTTGCTTTCCAAAATTGGAAAAATTACGATAAAAATTTATTTGCTAAAATTAAAGAGTTTAGAATAAATCGTGTAAAAGAATTCGAAGGGAAAATTGTAGGTTATGATATCGATCCGAAAATGCTTTCAATAGCGCAGCAAAATATAGAATCTGCTGAAATGGAAGATCTTATTGAAGTTAAAAAACAAAATTTCTTTGAGAGTAAAAAGGAGCTTTTCCCTTTATTGATGGTATTTAATCCGCCTTACGATGAGCGAATTTCAATTCGTTTTGATGATTTCTACAAAAAAATTGGCGATACCTTTAAGAATAATTATCCCAATACATTAGCTTGGATGATTACTGCAGACCTTGAAGCGGTTAAAAAAGTTGGACTTCGCCCTTCAAGGAAAATCAAATTGTTTAATGGAAAATTGGAAACCCGTTTTCTGCAGTACGAAATGTACGAAGGCACTAAAAAGCGCAAAGAGAGCTAAATTTGCTATCGAATAGAGCAAATTCATTTGTCCCGTTTTTGTCCACCGTTAAAAAGCGTATTTTAAACGTTTCGTTGTTATTTTTGATAAAAAAACTAATGAAACATTTATTTTGCATTTTAGCAATTCAGTTCGCTGTTGTAATGAACGCGCAACAGAAAGTAGAAATCTCTGCTTCCTATGGTACTTCATCCTTTTTTGGAATTGCTGAGTCGCTTACGGATGATATTTTTTCTACGTTGCTCCTCGCCGATAACGACTATAACTCGAAAGGAACTTTTGCTGCAGATGTTATGCTGCAAAGTGCTGGCGGAAAGTGGAAATATGGTGGAATGGTGAATGTTGAAAAAATAGAAAGTGAGAAGAGCAGTTCTACTTCAACTTTTACCAGTATTCTCGCAAGTGCAAATTACAATTGGTTGAATGCAAATTCAAAGTTTAAGCTGTATTCGGGAGCTGGCGCTGGAATTCTCTTCTATAATTCAACAAGTGATGACGTGAGGGAAGGTTCTACTTTTGCGTTTAATATTACGCCTATTGCCATTCGGTATGGTGGCGAATTCGGTGTGTTTTTAGAATCGAATATTGGTGCGCGTGGTTTCCTACAAGGTGGTATATTGTATATTTTTTAATAGGAATGGACATCTCTTGTGGATGTCCATTTATAAATCTCAATCGAAATTTTCGTGTTTAAGTTGGGCTTTGTACAAGGTTGCATAATAGCCATTTTGGTTAAGAAGATCATTGTGCTTGCCTTCTTCCACGATTTTTCCATGTTCCATTACAATTATTTTATCGGCCTTTTCAATAGTGGAAAGTCGGTGTGCAATTACAATTGCAGTTCGATTGCGTGTAATTTTTTCGGTTGCTTTTTGAATGAGCTTTTCGCTTTCGTTGTCGATGGAAGAAGTTGCTTCATCCAAAATAAGAATTTTAGGATCGGATAGGTACGCACGTAGAAAAGAGAGAAGCTGTCTTTGTCCCAAGGAAATGGAACTTCCTCTTTCGCTTACCATAAAATCGTAATTTCCTGGAAGTTTCTCAATAAAATCGTCTACCCCAATTTCTTTTGCCGCTTTCTTTATTTTGTCTAAAGTAATGGTTTCGTCACCAAATGCAAGGTTTTCGTAAATGCTTCCGTGGAACAGAAAAACATCTTGTAAAACAACACCAATGTGGCTTCGTAAATTGTACAATTCATAGTCTTTCAAATCTACATCATCAATTAAAATTTTTCCAGAATTAATGTCGTATAAACGGGTGATTAAACTAATGATGGTTGATTTTCCAGCGCCTGTTGCACCTACAATCGCTACAGTTTCTCCAGGATTCACTAAAAATGAAACGCCCTTTAAAACTTCTTGTTTTTCGTCGTATGAAAAGTGAACTTTTTTAAATTCGATTTTTCCACGGAATTCATGTTTAATCACTTTTCCGTTGTTCGGCATCGCGAAATCTTCATCCATAACGCCTAAAACTCGTTCTGCACCAACAATTCCACGTTGAATATTATTGAAACGATCGGCTATTTGACGTAAAGGACGAATCAACATCGAAATATATTGAATAAAAGCAATTACTTCACCCGCCGTAATGGTGATATAACCTCCGTAAAACAAGATGAAACCAATGAAAAGTGATGAAATTAGTTCGACAACGGGGAAAAACAGTGAAAATATGAAAACCGTTTTCAAAAGTGCCGCTTTTAGTTTAATGTTGATTTCATCGAACTTTTTAAACTCCGCTTCCTGACGATCGAAAACTTGAATTATGGGCATTCCTGCCAAACGTTCCTGAACAAATGAATTTTGAATGGCGGTCCAACTTCTTTCGTCTCCAAATGCTTTTTTTAAACGTTTCTGAAAAAATCGCGTTATAATTACCATCAAAGGTAGAATAGCAAGTGAAATATAACTTAAATGTACATTCACTTGAAACATCATAAACAACACAAATATAATCCGAAGAACATCCCCGAAAACCATTAAAAATCCGTCGGTATACACGGTTGCTATGGTTTCTACATCGCCAACAGCGCGCGTCACCAATTGTCCGATTGGTGTTTTATCGAAAAAAGAAGTTTTAAAATAAATGAGTTTGTTATAAAGGCGTTCGCGAATATCACGAATAACATTTTGCGAAATAAAATTAGAAAAATACACCAAGAAAAAATTCAGTATACTTTCGGCAAAAATTAAAGCAACAAAAATGTAAATATGCTTCACCATCAACGATTTATCGCGAAGTTTGATGATGTCGTTATCCACGATTTGCATCGAAAGATAAGGGCGATACGTTGAAATCACCGAAAGAATAATCGAAACGAGTAGCGCACCGATAAACCAGCCACGAAATTTCATTCCGATTGTAAACAATCTCTTAATAATGCTCCAAGTATCTTTTTTTTTGCTCATTTTTTTATTGTGTTGAAAGTGGAATTTTAAAATGCTCTATCTTCATTGAAGACGAATGTTTTCTAAAATTCTTTTTCTAAATTTTTACTTTTAATTCGTGTTGAAAACGCCTAATTGAAATGTAAATCATTGACAGCTCAATAAAAAGACTGATGTTTTCACTATTGAATTGATTCTTGTTTTTTTTGCAATCAGCTTTCCGTGTTTTTATATTTCAAACTCTCCTGAGGATATCCCACATCCACCAAAAAAAGGCCTTGCGCTGGTGCTGAACTTCCTGCTGAACTTCTGTTTTGCTGTTCAATTATTTTTCTCAAATCTTCGGCTTCAATTTTTCCGCTGCCAATTTCAACCATCGTTCCTACAATCGCACGAACCATATTACGAAGAAATCGATTGGCAGAAATGGTAAACTTTAATCCGTTTTCATCATGTTGCCAATCTGCTCGATAAATTGTGCATAAATTTGTTTTGTTATCGGCACCAACTTTTGCAAAACTTCCAAAATTCTCATATTCAAATAATATTTTACACGCTTCATTCATCTTTGCAATATCGAGATTTGGCTTTTTCATTTGCCACGAAAAATCTTGTGTAAAAGGATTTTTATGCACAGAAATGTAATATTCGTAGGTTCTAAAAGTGGCATCAAATCGTGCGTGAAGATCATCTGCTACAAGAAAAACGCTTTTTACCGCAATATCCGGAGGCAGAAAACTATTTAAGCGATACACCAAATGATCACTTAAATTCTGTTGAGTATTAAAATGCGCAAACATCTTTTTGGCATGCACGCCCGTATCGGTTCTTCCAGCGCCTGTAATTTTTATTTTTTCGCGCAGAAGAGTCGTTAACGCTTTTTCCAGTTCTTGTTGAACGGAATTTTCCCTTGGTTGAATTTGGTAACCAAAATAATTTTTTCCGTTGTAAGAAAATTCGATGAAGTATCTCAATTTGCTAAATTTGCAGCTACAAAAATACAACTTTTGACTAAGATACTTTTACTTTCCGACACGCACTCGTATTTAGACGATAGAATTCTTGATTATGCGAAGCAGGCAGATGAAATTTGGCACGCCGGCGATTTTGGCGATATGAAGGTAATTGAAACTCTTGAAAAAATTAAACCTTTGAAAGGCGTTTATGGAAATATTGATGATGCAAAAATTCGAACCGAATTTCCGGAAGTTAACCGTTTTTTTTGCGAAGAAGTAGAAGTTGTGATGCTTCATATTGGTGGATATCCAGGGAAATACACGCCAATTGCGAGAAAAGAAATTCAAGAGAGATTACCTAATCTTTTTATCTCGGGACATTCGCACATTCTAAAAGTGATGTACGATCAAAAACACGAATTGCTTCACCTAAATCCTGGCGCTTGTGGCAAAGTTGGTTGGCATAAAATGCGGACAATGCTGCGTTTTGTAATTGATGGCAAAGAAATTAAAGATTTAGAAGTTATCGAATTAGGTGTAAAATAATTGTAATCTAAAATCCTAATTAAAAACACAACTTTTCAAGTAGATAATCCAATGAAAATAAACGATAAAGTTTCAGTGATTGACGAAAATTTAGAAGGAACAATAACCTCTGTTCACGGAAATGTGGTGGTTTTTAAAGATGAATTTGGATTTACACATCAGTATCCAAAAGAAAAATTGGTGCTGCGAAATGCAGATTTTTATGATGATATAAAAGTTGAAAAAGAGGAGGTTTCTCGTAAAAATAGTTCTAAAAAGAACAAAAATCAACCTTTTGTTTTAGATCTTCATTTTGAGCAATTGGTGGATCATCCTGCGGATTACAGTTCCTTCGAAAGACTTTTTTTGCAGAAAGAAAAACTCATTACCACTTTAGAATTTTGCAGAAAAAATAGAATCAAAAAATTAGAAATCATTCACGGAATTGGCGACGGCGTTCTACAAAAAATGGTGGTAGATGTTTTACGAAATCAAGTGAATTTAGAATTTGAGGATCATGAGTTTTTTTACCACAGTTCGGCATCTGTGTTGGTTAATTTTCGATAACTTTCAAGTTTACACTTGTAATTTGTAGCGCTGCAAGTTTGTGAAATAGAATTTAGCGGTTTTTCCGTACATTTGCAACAGTTTATTATGAAGAAACTTCAATTACTTTTTACCAAAGACGGTTTGCAATATCAGATTTCAAAAGGCAGAAATGTATTGGAAGAAAATGCGTATTTCCGTACTGAAGAACATCCGGATGTTGATATTTCCAATTGTCTTGATGCCATTCTTCAAAAGGATTTTGCCAGTATATCTGTTGTTTCGGCGCTGAATCATTTTACGTTAATGCCAGAAGGTTTTTCGGATCATGAGTCGGGATATCAGCTGATTTCGTATAATGCAAATGTGGACGAATCGAGTGAAGAGTTAATGCTTTCTGTTAACAAAAAATTTGCAGTTCAGTTTTATTATACCTTTCCGAAAGATTTTTATAAAAAGATAAAAAATGTAAAAGCACCAGCGCATTTTAACTTTTCTGGAGAAAAATTTCTCAATTCAATTTCGTTAAGAGGCAATAAAGAAATTCATATTAACCTGTATCATTATCAATGCGAGTTTTTTGCGTTCGATCGTAAAAAAGTTATTTTGTACAATAATTTAGATATGAATTCTGAAGTAGATTTTCTTTACTTCATCATGTTTACGTTAAGCAAAATCGGTTTTGGTATTCAAGATACTCAATTTTTTGTTTACGGAGAAACTACTGAAAATGAAACATTTATATCTGAATTAAGAAAGTTTGTTCGAAAATTAAAAATTGTTTTTGATAATATTCCACAAGAAAATTTTATCCTCAATTAAACCTACAAATACAAGTGATTTTTTTTTTAAAATGGAAATTTATTTGATTTTCATTGTTTTAAAAAAGGTTGAATTCAACATTTATATCACCGTATTTTAACAACCAATTGCCTATCATGTTCCGAATTATTTCTGGTAAATGGAAAGCCAAGAAAATTTCCGCTCCTAAAAATTTTGATGTTCGCCCAACCACCGATTTTGCCAAAGAAGCGCTTTTTTCGATGTTGGAAAATCGCTACGATTTAGAATTTTGCTCTGTTTTGGATCTTTTTGCTGGCATTGGTTCTATTTCGTTAGAATTTGCTTCCAGAGGTTGCGAAGATATCACATCTGTCGAAATGAACCCAAAGCATACCGCTTTTATCCATAACACGGCGGCGGATTTGGAAATGGCACTTCAGCTGAATGTGCAACGTGGAGATGTGTACGAATGGTTGAAGAAAAATCGCAATCGTAAACAATTCGAAATTATTTTTGCCGATGCGCCTTTCGATATTACCGATGAAAAAAAATATCAGGAATTAATCTCTTTAATTTTGAATAACAATTATTTGAAAGAAAATGGCGTTTTCATTCTTGAACATCAAACTCGATTGAAGTTGAGTCATCCGCAAATAACCGATTCTCGAAAATACGGAAACATTACATTCAGCTTTTTTAAACCTTTGCAGAATGAAAACGCTGAAGAAATCTCCGAAATAAAAGAATAAATTAATCTTCGTCGCGATAGGTTTTTACCAGTTTATCCAAATTCAAACTTCTGGCGGATGCATCGAAAATTTCTTTGTACGTTCCGCCGAAATCAATCAATTCATCATGGGTTCCGTTTTCCACAGCGCGCCCTTTTTTCATTACGTATATTTTATCTGAATCTAAAATTTGAGATAAAGAATGCGATATAATGATGACTGTTCTGCCTTCTTTTATGGCATCTAATGAGTTTTTGATTTGCTCCGTTGCAATAGCGTCTAAACTTGCCGTAGGTTCGTCTAAGAAAATTATCGGTGGGTTTTTGAGGAACAAACGTGCGATTGCAATTCTCTGTTGTTGGCCGCCAGAAAGCTGTGTCGCATCGTGTTCATAATTTGCTGGAAGCTCCATAATTTGATCGTGGAGATAGGCTTTTTTGGCTGCATCTACAATTTGTTCGTGCGTCGCATTCATTTTTCCATATCGAATATTATCTTCGATGCTTCCTTTAAAAATGTGATTTTTTTGTAGAACCAAACCAATATCGCTTCGTAGAAAATCGTTGTCGTAATCGTTCAAATTGAGATTGTCGAGAAGGATTTCACCGGAATTTGGCAAGTAAAATTTACATAAAAGATTAATGATTGTTGATTTTCCTGCACCCGAAAGTCCAACCAAAGCCGTGGTTTTTCCTGCTTCAATATTCATTGAAACATCATGAAGCGCTTGTGTGCCGTTTGGATACGTAAAGTTAATGTGATTGAGTACGAAATTTCCTTTTACTTCTCTTTCTTTAAAAGTTCCATTGGGTTCCGTTTCTGCATCTGCATTTAGAATTTCAAAATACCCTTCAGCATAAATCATCGCCTCATTCATATCATCATAAATTCTATGCAATTGCCGAATTGGCGAAGATACATTGCTGAAAAGCATGATGTGCAGCATGATTGCACCAATTGTCATTTGTTGATCCAAAACCAAATAAACGGTTAACAGAATAATCAGTACAACGCCAATTTGTTCGATAAATGTTTTTAAACCGTCATAAATAAAACTATTTTTTCGGGTGTAAAGCTGGCTTTCCATTAATTGCATTTGAAGATCGTATTGTTTTTTTCCTTCAAACTTTTCGCGGACAAAACTTTTAATCACCATAATTGAGTTGATGAGGTTAAGTAATCCGGAAGTTTTTTGCTCACGTTGATTGCGTAATTTTCTGCGAACGCCACTTAATTTTTTTGCTTGAAGTGCAGTTACCCAAAAATAAATTGGGACAATAACAGTTGCCACCAATCCTACGTATACGTTTTGCATATACATGATTACCAATGCAATAATGGCATTCGAAAACATAGGTAAAATATCGATAAAGAAATTCTGCACGAGTTTGGTTAAACTTTCAATTCCGCGATCAATTCGGGTTTGAAGTTTTCCAGATTCGTGATTTTCGTCGGAAAAATAGGCAATTCGGTAGGTCAAAATTTTGTCAATGGCTTTTTGAGCCAATTCGGAACTAATGGAAATTCGGATTTTTTCGCCATAAAACTTCTGTCCAAAATTAATGAAGATATTTGCGATTTCTTTTCCTAACAAAATGGCGGAAATAATGAGAAGCACGTGGATTCCTTCCTTCATTGGATGTGCGAGTTTCGTCAGTTTTTCAACTTCGTCAACTGTAAATTTCAAAACGACCGCATTTACTTGCGCTGCGATTGCGCCAAGAAAAGTGAGGATCAATGTTCCAAAAATCATCAACCGATAAGGTTTGATAAAGGGTTGGAGTTGTCTGTAAATCCCTATTAGTGTTACGGTTTTATTGAATGCTTTTGCCATTTCCAAAAATTTGTAGATTGTAAATTAACCTAATCTTTGTTAAATCTGCAATAAAACAAGCGTAAAAAAACGATTGTAGGAAAAATCGTTTTGAAGTGGTTTTACTCTTTTTAAGAAGAATTTCTTTTCTGAAAATAGGTTTTGTATCGCGTCTTTTTTTGCTTTCCAAACGTTAGTAGAACCTTTGTGTAGAATTTAAAATGAAGAATTTGTCCTCATTCTCAACAAGGCTAAAATAATTAGAATCTAAAAATATTTTCGTTGCATTATGCTTCTATAACGACGCTTGTGAGATATTGAAGTTCAGGAAAATCTTTTTGGGAAGATTCTTGTTGTGCGATTTCTTTGGTGTACTGTGAGTCGATTTCTTTACGTTGAAATACAAACGAATTATGCGCGTTTTTGTCAACAACTTCATTAAAAATATGTTCAATTTCGGAATTGGCAAGTGAGGCAAAGCTGATGTCTTCAAAACCATAAAACATGCGAAGGTTTTCGATATTTGAAAATTCGCCATCAACAAAATCTTGAAATTGATTTTTAGAATCGAAGTTGCCTCCCCAAATATTATACGCGTACGCTTTTTTCTTGGGTTTGTTCAAAATATCCTGATAAACGAAGTTTTCACCAAGATACGCTTCTCGAACTTGAGGATCGTTGGCCAAATCTTGAGGATAACCTTCTTTCAAGATTTTTCCTTCGAACATAATATAGGTTTTATGCGTAATGGCTAAGGTCTGTTGAACGTTATGGTCTGTAATTAAAATTCCAATGTTTTTGTCGACCAAGCTGCGTACAATTTTTTGGATGTCTTCCACCGCAATCGGGTCAACACCAGCAAAAGGTTCATCTAACAGAATAAAATTTGGACTTGTTGCCAAACATCTTGCAATTTCGGTTCTTCTTCTTTCACCTCCTGAAAGCAAATCTCCGCGATTTTTACGTACATGCTCAAGCGAAAATTCTTCAATAAGTTCGTCGCATTTCATTTGTTGCTCACGCTTGGAAAGTTTGGTGAGCTCGAGTACACCTTTGATATTTTCTTCAACGCTCAATTTCCTAAAAACAGAAGCTTCTTGCGCAAGGTATCCTATACCATTTTTTGCTCGACGGTACATGGCGTCGGTGGTAATTTGTTTATTGTCCAGAAAAATTTTTCCCGAAGTTGGTTTTACCAGCCCCACAATCATATAAAAAGTTGTGGTTTTACCAGCTCCATTTGGGCCTAAAAGTCCAACAATTTCTCCTTGAGAAACTTCTACGGAAACGCCTTTTACAACCTTTTTAGGACCGTATTCTTTAATTAAATTTTCACCGCGCAAAATCATAACAGCAAAGATAAAGAATTTTTGAAATCCACCTTCACTACAAAAACGAGTATTGAACATTTAACAAATTTTAATAGCATCAGTTTATTTTTGGAATACAATTTGACGTTACCTTTGTATGCAAGATGTATTTGTTTACATATTGCTTGTATAATTCATTCTATTTAGATAATTTTGTAAAGATTGCTCTCAAGAGCTTTTTAGTATATGAAAAAACTTCTATTTTTTATATTTTTTGCGGGTTTTTTGTCAGGATTTAGTGTTTTAAATGCGCAATCCTCTAGAGATCTTTCATTTGCTTCTCAACGTTCGGATGATGGGGTGATTGTTGCTTATCCTAATCCTGCAAAGGATTTTATTATCGTTAAATCGAAAGATGCTTCTTTAAAAATTAAGTCCGTATCTTTTTATACGATTTTAGGAATGCAGGTTTCGGAAGTAAATGTGAATATGAATTCCGGAGAAATTCGTCTTGATCGATTAAAACCTGGAAAGTATTTGATGAGGTATACCTTAAGCGACAATACGCAGAAAGTAACACAGATTATAAAACAATAATTACCCTGAACTTTCAGGGTTTTTTTTTGAAACAAAATCGTTAAAAGTGGTTTAATGTTTTTATATGCTAAAAATTATCAGCACCTTTTAATTCAAAATACAATGCTATGCGAGAAAAGATTGTAGTGATAGGTGGTGGTTTTGCTGGTTTGCAGTTTGCCCGCTCAATGAGTGGAAATTCCGAAAGTAAAATCATCATGATTGATAAAGTGAACCATCACATGTTTCAACCACTTTTTTATCAAGTGGCTTGTGGACGAATTGAACCTTCAAATATTTCTTTTCCTTTCCGAAAGATTTTTCAACAATCGAAAAATGTTCAATTCCGAATGACGGAAGTTGAGCAAATTATACCAAGCGAACATAAAGTAATTTGTGCAGATGGAACGTTTACCTACGATAAATTGGTGTTAGCAACGGGCTGTAAAACAAATTTCTTTGGTAACGAAAAAATGGAAAAGCTTGCATTCGGTATGAAAAATACGCAGGAAGCAATTAGTATTCGAAATCATATACTTTTAACGTTTGAAAAATTAATTATTGAAAAAAGCAGAAGTGATGATGGCAATTGGAATATCGTAATTGTGGGCAGTGGACCGACCGGTGTTGAGTTGGCGGGTGCTTTCGCAGAAATGAAAAAGGAAATTTTGCCGCGCGATTATCCGCACATGAATTTTAATGATTTAAAAATTATTTTGGTGAGCGGAACCGAAATGCCCTTAAGTTCGATGAGTGGTGAAGCACAGGAAAAATCCAAACAATATTTAAAAAAGCTTGGAGTACATTTTATGAGCGATCGCCGAGTTACCGATTATGATGGAGATCGAGTTCATTTGGAAAATGGCGAGTCAATACCAAGTAATAATGTGATTTGGGCAGCTGGCGTTACCGGAAATGTAATTCCAGGTCTTGAAAAAGCTAAAATTGTAAGAAACCGATACACGGTAGATCGATATAACCGCATCGAAGGCTATAAAGATGTATTTGCAATTGGCGATATTGCTTACATGGAAACGCCTCAATATCCTAAAGGGCATCCTCAAGTAGCCAATGTTGCCATCAATCAAGGAAAAAACTTGGCGAAAAATTTCAAGCAAAATTCTGAATCGAAGTGGACAGAATATGAGTACAAAGATTTAGGAAGTATGGCAACCATTGGGAAGCATCTTGCAGTGGTAGATTTACCTAAACTTAAATTTCAAGGATTTTTAGCGTGGTATTTTTGGATGTTTTTACATTTAATGTTGATTCTTTCCGTTCGAAATAAACTTGCCATTTTCTTCAATTGGATGTGGAGTTACTTCAACAAAGATTCATCCTTACGCTTGATTATCCTTACCAATAAAAAGAACGATACAGAACAATGAGAATTGATATTATAAGTGTGCTTCCTGAATTAATGGAAAGCCCTTTCAAAGCTTCAATATTAAAAAGAGCTTCTGAAAAAGGATTGGTTGAAGTGCATTTTCATCAACTTCGAGATTGGGCTTTTAATAAGCACAAAAGGGTAGATGATGAGCAATACGGAGGAGGTGCAGGAATGGTAATGACTGTTGAACCCTTGGATTTATGCATTAGTGAGTTGAAATCTCAGCGCAACTATGACGAGGTGATTTATCTAACGCCAGATGGTGAAACTTTGAACCAAAAAATGGCCAATACGCTTTCTACGAAAGAAAATCTGCTTTTTCTGTGTGGGCATTATAAAGGCATCGATCAACGTATTCGCGATTTGCATATCACCAAAGAAATCTCTATTGGTGATTTTGTGCTTACCGGTGGTGAACTTGCCGCTTGCGTTTTGGCTGATGCTGTAATTCGTTTGCTTCCCGGAGTTTTAAATGATGAAACCAGCGCGCTTACCGATAGTTTTCAAGATGGTTTGCTCTCGCCTCCAATTTACACAAGACCAGAGGAATATAAAGGACTGCGCGTTCCAGAGATCTTATTAAGCGGTAATTTTGCTAAAATTGAAGACTGGCGTCACGAACAAGCAGTGAGCATCACTCAGCAAAAAAGACCGGATCTTTTGTAGAAAAAATCAGATTAACTACATTTGCCCGTTAATTCAGATTGATTTGAAAGAAATAGTCATCTTTTACAATGTAGAAAACCTTTTTTCACCAGATCCGAATCCGGTTCATAAAACAGATCCTACACCTTCAGGATTGCGGAATTGGAATCAGTACCGTTACAATAATAAAATATTCAAGTTGGGGCAAGTTTTTCAACTCGTTGAGGAGGAGTACAAGCAGCCTCCGTTTATTATTGGTCTTGCAGAAATTCAGAATGATGACGTGCTCAACGATTTATTGCGCGCCAGCAATTTGGAAAACTACAGTTATATTCATTACGAATCCTTAGATGAAAGAGGCGTTGATGTTGCATTACTGTATGATAGCACGAAGGTTAAAGTGGAACACTCCGAACCCATTTCTTTTATTTTTAA
The DNA here is from genome assembly GCA_023422635.1 of Bacteroidota bacterium. Taxonomy (GTDB): domain Bacteria; phylum Bacteroidota; class Bacteroidia; order Flavobacteriales; family Weeksellaceae; genus JAFAGO01. Next base: position 4,849 of record JAFAGO010000013.1, on the reverse strand, counting down.
AATAGATAATGGAAATCCTGATGCATTTGATACTACTCGAGATGTACTCTTTTGTAAGATTCGGTATCAAGAGCAATTGCTAAATGTTTTCGTTGTACATTTGCCGTCGAAAAGAGAGCGAGATATTAACCTTCCTAAAAGGTTGTTCATTATCAATGAGTTGCGGGAAAGAGTGGAAAGTTTGGTAATGGATAAAAATGAAGCCGTTATCGTGATGGGCGATTTTAATGATAACCCAGACACCGATTTATTAAAAAATTTAACGTTTGATAAAAATTTTAATAAAACTTTAACAAACCCATTTTTGGATTTGTATAAGAATAGTAATTTTTCTACGTTCCATTACAAGAATGGTCTACTTTTTGACCAAATACTATTATCAGCTCAATTTTTTACACCACAATCAACATTTTGCTTTAAAAAGGCAAACGTATTCAGTCCTGCTGCTATTGGCAATTGGGATCGAAAATTCGAAGGAAGACCATTTAGAACCTACTCCGGTACTCGATATTTGGGTGGATACAGCGATCACTATCCTGTAGTAGCTGAAATCCAAATCCAACTTAATACAGAAAAGCATTAGAAAAATAGAATTAAAGAAAAATTTGAAAAAGTATGAAAACACAGACCAATCTTGGCTATCACTTAGATGAAATCGACAAGCAAATCATCTACATGTTGATGGACAATGCAAAAACGTCGCTCGCACTAATCTCAAAAAGCGTAGGAATTTCTACAACAGCCGTTCACCAACGTATTAAAAAATTGGAACAAGCGGGTATTATAGAAAACTCTATATCGTTTCTTAATCCAAAAAAAATAGGATATCAAGTGGTTTCCTATATCGGTGTATTTTTAGATCAGCCGAGCCATTATCACGATGCCATCAAAGCATTGCAAGATATTAACGAAGTTGTTGAAGCACATTACACTACAGGAAATTATACCATTTTTTTAAAGGTGCTTTGTAAAGACAATGATCATTTAATGAAAATTTTAAATAAAATTCAGAAGTTTAAAGGAGTTACCAGAACTGAAACTTTCATATCTTTGGAACAAAGTATTGGTCGACAATTAAAAGTCTGATAGATTATGATTCAAATTAAAAATTATTTAGATTCCACATATTTAAAAACGCCTCAACAAGCGGGAATTTCTGAAGAAGAAACCATTTCTAAAGTAAAAGATTTGGTAAAAGAAGCAATTGAAAATCATTTTTATGCAGTGATGATTCGTCCGGATTATGTACAATTAGTTCGAACGATGATTGATCAGCAAAATACCGAAGTAAAATTAGGTACCGTGATTGGTTTTCATGAAGGAACTGCTTCTGTTGAAGAAAAACTTGCTGAAGCACAAAAGGCAATTGAAGATGGTGCTGATGAACTTGATTTTGTAGTGAACTTCCGCGCTTATATTGCTGGAGAAGTTCAGCAGGTACAGAAGGAAGTTGAAGAATGCACTGCTTTAGCTTTAAAAAACGGTAAAAGCGCAAAATGGATTATCGAGATTGCCGCTTTAAATAATGAGCAAATTGCAGACATTACCTCTAAAATTTCGCAATGGGTAACCGCGAGATTTCCAGAAGATGTTCAGAAGGTTTTTGTTAAATCCTCTACAGGTTTTTATAAAACTGAAGGTGGAAAACCAAATGGTGCAACCGTTGAAGGAATCAAAATAATGCTTGATAACGCTGGTGAACTTCCTGTGAAAGCTGCAGGTGGCGTTCGCACTCCTGAAGAAGCTGTCGAAATGGTTACGCTAGGCGTACAACGTATCGGAACTTCTTCTGCGAAAGCGTTAGCTGGTCTTGCAACCACTGAAGAAAAAAGCAGTTATTAAGTACCTTTTTTTGAATTAAAAAATAAAGAAGCCATCGTAATTGATGGCTTTTTTTATGAAAAATATGGAGCTAACTCTTCTAAAGTTAATTGGCTATAATTATCCACTACAACATCTGCAAGTGAGTAATCTTGTAATTTAGAATTCGCACTTCGGTAGCCAGCGCAGAAAATTTCAGCTCGTTTTGAGGCGATAATTCCGTTCGTAGAATCTTCGATGACCATGCAATTTTGCTTTGGTTCGCCGGCGATTTCAGCGGCAAGAATAAAAATTTCAGGATTAGGTTTTGATTCTTTTAAAGCTGCGCCACTAATTTTTCCGATAAAATAAGATTCAAGATTAAAGCGTTCAAAAACCCAATTTATCGTATTAATGTGTGCGGAAGAAGCCAATACAAGTTTTATATTATTCTTATAATAATGTTGAATTAAATTTAAAACACCTGGAATTAAATCGAAATCAGAATCGTTATCAAATAAATCTTTAAAGTATTTTCTTTTCATCGCAACAATTTCTTCTGGCGAAATGTCGAGGTGAAATTCTTTAATTAAAGTTTCGCAAACTTTTTGGGTAGAAGCTCCAGTAAAACTGGAATATAATGTATCAGAAACGTTTATGTTTAAATCATCAAAAGTTTTTAGAAAAGCTTTACGATGTAAAGGTTCGGTGTCTACAATTACACCATCCATATCAAATAATACAGCATTTAAAGGCATACAGCAATTTTTTTACAAAGATAAAAATTGATGTATAAAAAACTTCTACATCAAAGAGATAATCCATTTCGAAAGCAACTCGGCAATGAAGATAAACAGAGCCAATAGAATAAATTGTTGTGTTTTTTTACAATTTGCGGCAGTTCGAAAGCCCTTAACGAGTAACACGATGCTGTACACAAAAAGCAGAATTAGAATGCTGCTGAAAACAAGTACAATCATAATATCGAAAGTTTCAAGTTTTGGCGCTTGCGTGGTTTTAACTTGCTCGAGTAATTGATTGATTATATTTTTAAAAACAGGAATTTCTGAAAGAGGAACAGTAAGATAAATCGGAATTCTACTGATAAAAGCAATGTTAAGAATATCAATCATTCTCGTTTTTGGATTGCTAATTTTCCCAAGAATAAAAAGTAATAAACATACAATAACCACATTAACCGTATTGGCGGTGAATGCCTCTGAAAAAAGAATTTTAGGATATGGATGCGCATCAAAAATGCCATCAAAAATCATTTCATAATGAAATGAAACATAGCATCCCGAGATGAACGTGATAATTCCTAATAACAGGAGGATTTTTTCAGGAATAAATTTAAAAGGGTTTATAAAGATGTTCCAATTCATAGGTTTATTCTTTTACAATTATATTTTCGTTGATGGAAAGTAAAGCGTCTCTCAAAACTTCAAAATTTTTTGGAGCGATAATGATAAAATTACCCACTGGCCAAGTAATTTCAACTCTTCCAAAAATACTTAAGGCAGGTGAAGCTAAAGGATTCCATGTTTTTTCAATTTTTTTGATGTGATGAACGTTAATTTTTTGAGTTCCAAAAATTCCTTGTTTGATATAAAGAAAGTGCTGATCTGTACAATATTTCAAACTCCAGAATAGATAATTAATGCCAATAATTCCTAAAATTCCTATAATAATTGCGAGCAATTCTTGATCTTCAATTCCGGAGTAGATGAGGAATAGAAAGATAATATTTAACGGGATAAGTAATTCCCAACCAATTTTTACCGGTATATTTTTGAGATTTTCCTTATTCATCTTCTTTTAAATTATGGATTTTTTCAATTAAATCATCTAATTTATTTCGCATTGTAGGATAAGATAGCGATGCTTTTTTTGCCATTTCCTTAATGCTACCACTGGAAAGAACAAAATCCAAAATAAAATATTGCTCCTCTTGGGATAAATGTAGCAACAAGGGGAGATCATAATTACCAGTAACTTCCGTATTGCAGTGCTTGCATCGCAATTGGCTCACCTTCAGAATATGTTCGCAACTTGGACAAGCGATGGGAAGTTTCATTTTTCAAGTGTTTTAAATAAAGTAAAATTATTTTTCATAAAGTTAAAAATAATTTTAATATTATGCAATTTATGTTACTTTTTTTATTTCATTTTTTGATGAAATGCTTATGATTTTCTTTTGATGAAATGCATTGAAAACCAGTACTCTTTTAAATATATTATGAAAAAATTAACCGTTTTTAAGATTTCGGTATGCTTTTTATTGTTAAATTTGAGAATATTAACATTAACTCTTTAATTTAATTAATCCAACTATGAAAAAAACAATTGCAATGGCTGTATTGGCACTTATGGTGTCTTTTGGGGCAATTTCATGTAAGAAAAAAGTATCAGATGCTGATCTTATGACCAAAGCAACTGCTGTAGTAGCTACTAACCCAACAGCTTCTGTAGAAGTAAAAGATGGTGTTGCGCATTTAAGCGGAACGTTTGCAACTGAAGCAGATAAAGCAGCTGCAATTACTTCTTTAAAAGGAATTGAAGGGGTAAAAGAAGTAATGGATATGGCTACGGTTGCACCTGCTGCACCTGAGGTTGTTACAACTTCTGCTGTGGATCCTGCTGTTCAGCAAAAAGTAACTGATGCGCTTAAAGATTTCCCTTCTGTAAAAGTGGAAGTGGTGAATGGTGAACTTACCTTAACAGGAAATGTTTCTTCAACACAGGCAAGAAAAATCAAAGAATCTGTTGATGCTTTGAAAGTGGGTAAAGTAAACTATAATTATACTGTAAAATAAGGAAGAATGAGTGCATTACAAGATAAATACGCAAGCGTAGTTTCTGCAGCACAATCTGCAGGAGTTTCTAATTTACAAGTTACGGAGCAAGATGGAATCTTGTACGTTTCTGGAAATGCTGCCAATTCCGCTGCTAAAGATGCAGTTTGGAATGCTTTAGGTGCTATAGATTCCACTTATTCTGCATCCGATATTAATATCGATGTTCAAGTTTCTGGACTTGCAGAAGGTGC